>JANYCJ010000118.1 GCA_025360345.1 Alphaproteobacteria bacterium
GCCCTCGTCAACCCCAAAGACCCCATGGAATACGTGGGCAAACTCCGCTTCCACCAAACTGTCGTCGATTGGCGCGGCTACGCGGCCAAACCATGAAAAAGCATGTTGAAATCTACACCGACGGCGCCTGCTCCGGCAACCCCGGCCCCGGTGGCTGGGGCGCAATTCTCGTGCACGGCCAGGTCGAAAAAGAACTCTCCGGCCGCGAAGACCACACCACCAATAATCGCATGGAGCTCATGGGCGCCATAGCGGGATTAGAAGCCCTCAAAAGCCCCTGCAGCGTAGATGTCTATACCGATAGCACCTACGTGCAGAAAGGCATCACCGAATGGGTTCATGGCTGGCAAAAGCGCGGCTGGAAAACCGCCGACAAAAAACCCGTCAAAAACGACGATCTCTGGAAACGTTTGATAAATGCCACTACGCCCCACGACATCCGCTGGCACTGGGTCAAAGGCCATAGTGGCCATGAATATAATGAACGGGTGGATAAGCTGGCCGTGGCTGCGATTAAGAGCCATTTCTAGCACAAAATTGAAAAAGACACCCCGTAAATACAGAAAGACAAGGATGCAGGTGTGAGCAAAAATTTTGAAGCCGCTTGGGAAAACTTCCAAAAACATCTCGCGCCGGGCGCGGATATCCAGAACTGGAGCGTACTTAACAACTACACCGGCGGTAGATGCAAGGTTACAGATATAGAAGTTGCTTCAATAACCGTATGCAGCGAAAGAATCACCAAGCCCAGCCGCATCACCAAAACAGAATTTGCTAAGATATATGATATATGGCCGCAATATCTTGCAGGCGCTTACCACCGCAACGAAATGCTTAAACTCTCCCAAAACACTACCTATATAATTAGCCTTCTGCAGTGGGAAGAAGTCTTCAGCAAAACACAAACCGCTCAGTAAAAAATTTCTCACAATACAAAAAACCCGGCTGTTTCCAGCCGGGTTTTTTGCTCTAAAGGTATTCGCAAACGGCTATTAAGCCGCCGCCATCTTGTCTTCCTTGGCGCCGCGGGTAACCGGGCGTTGGGCGGAAGCAGCGGCAGGGTTCGTGGTCTTGATTTCGCCCGTGAGCTCGCCGCCACGTTCGATTTCGATTTCGCCGTAGGAGATTTTCCCGCGTACCTTGCCGGTGGCATAGATCACCAGGCGGTTGCGAACAACCAGGTCGCCTTCGAACAGGCCGGAGATTTCGGCGTCTTCGATATTGGCCGAGCCCTTGAAAGAGCCGGTTTCGGAGATTTCGACGGTGTGCACTTCGTTAAGCGTCGCATCCACCTTGCCTTCGATCACCAAGCGGTCGCAGGTCGCGATTTCGCCCTTGAGCAGGATGTCGTTGCCCACGGTGAGCACGCGGCGGCCTGCCTTGGACTTTTCGGAATTGCCCATGATGCCCGTGTTCGGGTTGCTGGACATGCCCGCGGAAACCGACTTGGCTTCCGGCATACGGTTGCGGCCCAGCTCGGAGCCCATCGGCGCGTTAAGCGGCGAGGTGCTGGGGCGGAAAGCAGAGGTGGAGCCAGCCACATTGCGTGCTTCCGGGCGCATATCGTTGCGCGGGGCTTCGGGGCGTGACAGGGGGCTGTTGCCCTGTGCCAGCGGCGAGGCCTGTGCCGGGGTAGCGGCATGGGTGGAAGAAGACATCGTAGAAGCAGGTGCAGCAGGTGCAGCCGATTCGTTCGAGGTCAGGTCAATTTGGTTTTGATCGGTTGCTGTATCAAACAAGCTATCTTCTCCTTTACGACGGAACATAAAAAAATTCTCCTGGCAGCATGTATTTGAATGAAGGATTCCATGCTAGATGGCATGACTGTCGAAAGAAAGGTATAAGGATTTATCCCTTCACGCCACAAAAATCTTGAACCAATAAACAGATTCCTTCGCACTGCAAAAAACCCTGCTGATACGGCAAACTATTTCAGCTTTTTTTTGCGGAAGAACACGTTGCTCGCGGCATAGTTGAACACGGGATTGGTGATGGCGAAATCCAGCGCCCAGTTCGGCGCGGCATGTTCGTAAATCTTGCGCAAACCCTGCTTCAGCCAAAAGCGCGGGTAGATGCGCGCCATAACTTCCGCCGGGTGCTCGCCCCCATGGTTAACATAATGCGCGATCGTCTCTCCCAGCACCTTGCCGTAATGCAGCGCCGTATGAATGCCCCCTGCCGTGAGCGGCGACACAATCCCCGCAGAATCTCCCAGTAAAATCACATTATCGCGGTAAAACGGCTTCACCAGCCCCCCGCAAGGGATCAGCCCCCCCCGCCGCGCCACCACCTTGGCATTCGAAAAATCAAACACCCCCTTCATCCGCTCTACGAAGGCGTCAATATCCGGCTTGGCGGGCATACGCTGCGCCAGCCCCACCTGCGTCACCCCCACACTGGGTATCACCCAGCCCAGGTAGCCATAAGCCAGCTTCTGGTCGAGGAAACAGTAAAACGCATTGGCATTTTCCTCGGCGGAAAGCCGCATATCCGCCAGCGGCAGCCCCTCATATTCGGCTTCCGCCCCCAGCAGGAACTGGGTGTTCTGTCCCAGCTTGAAATCATCCGCCACCTTGGAGCGCGGCCCGTCCGCACCGATCAGGAAACGGCAGGAAAACATGCCTTCGTTAACATTTATCCGTTCGCCCGCCTGCGCGCCCGAGCGGTAGGGCAGGTCATAAAGCACACTGGCCCCTGCTTTCACCGCTTCATCGGAGAAATATTTCATAAGCCCCGGTGTATCCGTGGTCAGGAAAAAATAGTCCGGCGCATGGAGGTCTACATGGCGCAGGCTGGGTGCATACAGCCGTACATCCGTCACTTTCCTGGTCAGGTGTTCCGGCACCGAAAATTCCTCCGCGCACTCCCCCACGATAATCCCCGTGGTATGCATCCCTTGCCCGGCCTCTTTTTTGCGTTCCAGCAAAACCACCGGAACTCCTTTCTCCGCCAAGGCCTTAGCGCAAGTAAGCCCTGCAAACCCGCCCCCTGCGATCACCACTTCCGTCTGCGACATAACCCCTTGCCCTTAAACCGTTACTCATGCAGATTTAACTGTGTTTCGTCCGAAGGACAACGGCAAAAGCGTTATGAAGTTAATTTACGATATCGATAAGAATTGCAGCAATCTGCGGGATCTCGCCATTGCCATGAAACCTTTGCACCAGCGATTCGGCGTAGATATGTCAGTGGGCATGTCGCAAATGGATGTGATGGAAGAAGGGCATATCTTCAATAAGTCCCTTTTTCGCCGCGACCCGGCCAATAAAAAGAACTTTATTGTCAGGCACTGGGACGACATCACCTTTTATCCTGAAACTATGATCGGTGAGGAATGTAAGCGCCGCTTCACAGAGATTGTCCGGCCCTATACGCACGACATGTCAGGTCTTTCCAGTGGTATGCGCCGGGATGTGCTCATAAAAGTCTTCGAGCAGTTGCAGCGTATTAATCCCGAATTGCTGTCGCAGATATCCGATTACGACCCAGCCCGGGACGGCAAGCTGCGCCGGACCGAAGATAAACCCCGGTTGCTGGAGCTCGCAAGCACCATTGATCTGGATCTCGACCATAAAAATCCCGAAGTGAGGGATCTCATCGTCGCAGGCTTTTACAACAGTCCCAGCTTCCGCGGTAAAGTCCGCCACGACCCGGATCACAAAGAGTTTTTTGCCGATATTGCGGATAAGGAAAAACGCCTGATACTGGCTGATTCCCTCTACAAGCAGGGTGTGAAGGATGATGTGAATTTTGTAATGGTTATCGGGGATAAAAGACATCTCAATGAAACACAAAAACTGCTGAACGATACGGATATAACCGGGGGCTACAGCCGCAAAGGTCGTTCCTTTGTATTTTTCCCAGAAGATTTTGTGGCCTCATGCAAAGCCATCCACCAAAAGCTTTCCGCATTACCGCGCAAGGGAGAAACACTTCAGAAAGAGCTGGACGCGCTGGGGGAAGCCCTTGCCAAGTCAACCACGCAATATGACGGCAGGCCCAGTAGCGATTTCTGCACCATGGCCCTGCACAACCGCTACCGTGACTGGGGCATCAGTATTCAGCGTAATAGGAGTTAGCATGACCATCATCACTGCAGCCTGCATCCAGCTAAATAGCACCGACAATATGGCCGCCAATATCGAGGCCGTGAAAATCTATGTCGGCCATGCGGCAAGGGAAGGGGCTAACCTTATTACCCTGCCCGAAAATGCCTTCCTCATGGAAGCCCCCGGCGCGCCTCGCACACTCTACGCAGAAGAAGATCACCCTGGCATAAGCGCCGCCGCGTCATTGGCCCAAACCCACCACTGCTGGCTCCTGGTCGGCTCCGTCGCGGTAAAAACCGACGATTCCGGTAAGACTGCCAACCGCAGCCTCCTTTTCAGCCCCGACGGCCGCATTACCGCCCGCTATGATAAAATCCACCTTTTCGACGTCACCCTCCCCGGTGGTGAAGTCTACGCCGAGTCCGCGCGTATGCTGGCCGGCGAAAAGGCGGTCCTTGCCCATACACCTAAGGTCGATATCGGCCTGTCTGTCTGCTACGATGTGCGCTTTCCCCAGCTTTACCGTGCGCTGGCGCAGGCTGGCGCCAGTATTCTCACCGTGCCCGCTGCCTTCACCTCAGTCACCGGCGAAGCCCACTGGCACACGCTTTTGCGCGCCCGTGCCATTGAAAATGGCTGCTATGTGCTGGCCCCCGCCCAGACCGGGGCCCATCCCGGCGGTCGTAAAACCTATGGCCATTCCCTCATCATAGACCCGTGGGGCACGGTGCTGGCCGATGCAGGCGAACATGCCGGCATCATCACCGCCACCCTTGACCTCGCCATGGTAAAAAATATTCGGGCCCGGCTTCCTTCCCTGCAACATGGCCGCGACTTTACCGTAAAAGCCTGCTAAGCACGCCCCATGAATATCGAATTTTACAAAACCGCTTTCCTCACCATGTTCGTGGCGCTCGATCCGCCCGGCCTTGCGCCTGTGTTCATCACACTCACTGCGCACATGGCCGCTCATGAGCGCAAAGCCACCGCCATCCGCGCCACCATCATCGCCTTTTCCATTCTGGCAGGCGCTGCTATCTGCGGCCAGCCGCTGCTGCACTCGCTGGGCATCGGCATTCCTGCTTTCCGCATCGCCGGCGGGCTTTTATTGTTCTGGATAGCCGTTGAAATGGTCTTCGAGCGCCGCGAGGAGCGAAAGGCGCACTCAGCCGAGGTCACTGTCGCCCACGATCACTTTCACAGCATCGCGGCGTTCCCCCTGGCCATTCCCCTCATGGCAGGCCCCGGTGCGATCACTGCCACCATCTTGCAGGCCAGCATCGCCCAGCACAGCGTGCTGGACTTCAGCGTGCTCATCGGCATCCTTTTAGTGGTAACCACTTCTTGCCTTGGCGTATTTCTCATGGCCGGGCGCATCGACCGCTGGCTTGGCCAGACGGGCCGGGTTGTCCTCTCCCGCCTTCTGGGCGTGCTGCTCGCCTCCATGGCAGTGCAAACCGTGGGCGATGGCATTATAAGCTTCGCCAAATAAAAATAGCAGCTCTTAATCGCCATCCGGCGACGCGATCCGGGGGAAGGGCGCGCGTGAATAAGCTTAAGCCTTTTCGCCCACCAGCAAATAATTTACGCTCAAATCCCTGTCATCCAGCCGCCATACACCCGAAAACGGGCTCATCACCATACCGGTCATATGCGGTACCGAAATTCCGCTGCGCCGCAAATGCCCAACGAGTTCGGAAGGCTTCAGGAATTTATGCCAGTCATGCGTGCCCTTGGGCAGCCAGCGCAGCACATATTCCGCCCCCACAATCGCCAGTGCATAAGACTTCGGCGTGCGGTTCAGCGTCGACCACACCATCATGCCCCCGGGCTTTACCAGCCCTGCGCAGGCTTCCACAAAAGCTGGCACATCAGCCACATGCTCCACAATTTCAAGCGCCAGAACCACATCGAACTGCGCCCCTTCCGCAAGCAGCGTTTCGGCAGGCATGGCGCGATAGTCCACTTTTACGCCACTTTGCTCGGCATGAAGCCCTGCCACCTTAATATTTTTTTCCGAGGCGTCGATACCCGTCACCTCAGCGCCTAAACGGCTCATCGGCTCACAGATTAATCCACCCCCGCAACCAATATCCAGCACCCGCAAACCTGAAAAGGGCAGGGCGGCTTCCCCGTTTTTTCCAAAATGGGCAATTATCTTTTCCCTGATATAGCCGATACGCACAGGGTTGATTTTGTGTAACGGCTTGAACTTGCCATTTAAATCCCACCATTCTTCAGCAATACGTGAAAATCGCTCCACCTCGTCGTTATCAACGGTATTGATAGTTTTTGCTTTCATTTTTACCCGGTTATTTTAAGCTGATAGGATACGTTCAGGGGAATATAGCGCATGGCCAACCAAAAACCGACAGCAAAAAAAGCGCCCGCGCGAAAATCCGTCGTTGAAGAGCTGCGGGAGCTCGGCAGGGAATGGAAAGCTAAAGGCCTGGAATTTGTCAACAGCTGGGAAAAATTCAAGAATATCCTTGAAAATAATTACCAGTTGGGGCGCAGCCATTTTGACCGCGGCAACCTTCAGGACGCGGTGATGCGCTTCAAGTTCGTTATCTGGCTGGATCCTAAATACAAAGATAGCTGGTACTATCTTGGCTGCAGCCTACTGGCAGAAGGCAAGACCAAGGCCGCGCGCGATGCTTTCGCCAAAGACCTCAAGCTCCGCCCCAAAAGCGAAGATACACGCTACATGCTGGCCATCACCACTGGCAAATCCTTCCCTAAAATGGAATTACCCAAGGTCATCCCCCTGCACCTGCTGGTAGATCAGTTCAACAATCTGGCCCCCACCTTCACGAATGAACAGGTCGGCGCCTACAAATACGAGGGCCATATCCAGCTGGCCAATGCCATCCGCTCTGCCATTGCGCCCGGTCGCATGGATCATATCATTCTGGAGCTTGGCGTCGGCACCGGCCTGTGCGGCCCTCTTCTGCGCGATATCGCCGCCCACATCACTGGCGTGGATATTTCCGCCGCCATGCTCTCCGAAGCCATGACCGTCACAGACGAGCAGGGCAAGAAATCCTATGATGCGCTCCTCAAGCGCGAAGCCGTGGAATTCATGGCCGACGGCCCCGACAGCAGCTACGATATCGTCATGGCCGCGGGCGTAGTAAGTTTTATCGGCGACCTGCAGCCCTTCTTCGAGCAAGCTGCCCGCATCCTGAAAAGCGGGGGCATTCTCGCCTTTACCGCCGATGCGTTCGATGGCAACAGTTTCCAGTTCGACACCGAGACCGGACGCTTCGGCTACTCGCAGTATTATCTTGCCGACCTCGCCACCCGCGTGGGCCTGACGGAGTTCCGCTGCCGGGAAGCCTCCATCTATCCTGAATCAGTCGGCTTGCTGTGTGTCTACCGTAAATAGCCGCTGCCATTTTCGCAGTGTCGGGCCTGAAGGGGCGTCAACGCTTACTGAAATCCATGCTGAGGCCTTCGCCAATTACTGGAACCCCTCAGACTTTAACGACTTTTTTGCCACTCCCGGCACTACCGCCATAGTTGCGGAGTCAGCCGGGCGCGCTGCCGGTATGGTTGTGGTGCGTGTCACTCACGAACAGGCCGACATCATTACTATCGCCGTCCGCCCGGAATTCCGCAGGCGTGGTCTCGCCCGGGAATTGATGCGCCAATCAATTGAAATAGCAAAGTCTTTAGGCGCAACTGAACTATTCCTAGATGTAGAGAACGGCAACACCGCTGCCCTTGCCCTGTACGACACACTGGGCTTCAGCCAGATCTCCCGCCGTAAGCTCTATTACCGCCAAAAGGACGGCTCTTACACAGATGCCCTTGTCATGAAGTGCAAACTTGCCTAGAGTACCACGTTTTTTAAGGTAATTTAGAGTTCTTCCATGGCCCTCATCGTTCAGAAATTCGGCGGCACCTCGGTGGCTAACATCGAACGCATCCGCAATGTCGCAACCAAAGTGAAAAAAGAGCTCGACCTCGGCAACCAGGTCGCAGTCGTCGTCTCTGCCATGTCCGGAGTCACCAACCAGCTGGTGGCTTATGTGCAGGAACTCTCGCCCCTGACCTCCGCCGCTGCCTGGGCGGAATACGATCAGGTCGTCTCATCCGGTGAGCAGGTGACAAGTGGTCTCCTTGCACTTTGCCTGCATGAAATGGGCATTCCTGCCCGCAGCTTTTCCGGCTGGCAGATGCCCCTTATTTCCGATAGCGCCCACGGCAAGGCCCGCATCAGCAGCATCGAGGCCGAAGCCATGCACAAAGTGCTGAACTCAGGTCAGGTCGCCGTAGTCGCTGGCTTTCAGGGCATGACCCCCGAAGGCCGCGTCAGCACCCTCGGCCGCGGCGGCTCCGACACATCCGCCGTAGCGCTCGCCGCCGCGCTTAAAGCCGACCGTTGCGATATTTATACAGACGTCGATGGTGTCTACACCACCGATCCCCGCATCGTGGAAGGTGCCCGCAAGCTTGACAAAATTACCTATGAAGAAATGCTGGAACTCGCCTCGCTTGGCGCCAAAGTCCTGCAAACCCGCTCCGTCGAAATGGCCATGAACCATGGCGTGATGGTGCAGGTCTTAACCAGCTTCGCAGATAAACCCGGAACATTGCTCGTCAAAGAGGAGGAAATAGTGGAACATAAACGCATCACCGGCATCGCCTACAGCCGCGATGAGGCCCGCATCACGCTCACGCAGGTCGCAAATATCCCCGGCATGAGCGCTGCCCTTTTTGGTCCGCTCGCCGATGCCAATATCAACGTGGATATGATTGTGCAGAACGTGACCGAAGATTCCGGCGCCACGGATATCACCTTCACCGTGCCCAAAGCCGACCTAGAACATGCTTTGAAGGCGGTCCAAGGCGTGAAGTCCACGCTTAAATACAAATCCATGCACACCGACCGCAATGTGGCCAAAGTCTCCATCGTAGGCGTCGGTATGCGCAGCCACGCTGGTATCGCCCAGACCATGTTTAAAACCTTGGCCGAGAAAAACATCAATATTCTTGTTATCTCCACCTCGGAAATTAAGGTCAGCGTCCTTATCTCGGAAGACTATACAGAGCTCGCCGTGCGCGCTTTGCACGCAGCATTTGAATTGGAAAAAGCATAATCGGCATGACTCGTCAGCCTAAACTTGCCGAAGGCGCTTCCTTCCCGCCGCATGAGCCGGATAAACTGTATTTCGGTTGTATCGACGCACGCGTGCGCATTGGGAAACTGAACCTGAAAGAAGGTACAACCCTGATTGACCGTAAAATTGGTGGCCTGCTCTATCCTAACGACCCCGAGCTTGAAGCGACGCTGGAATTTGCCGTAAAAGTCAAGAAGGTAAAAGAAATCATCGTATCCGGTCATTTGGATTGCGGCGCGGTAGGCGCCTGTGTAGAGTGCAACCCGCAAGTACCCAAAGTGCTGGCCTATATGAGCCCTATGAATGCAGCTCGCGACAAATTAGCGCAAGAGCACGGCACAGACAGGGATGCGCAGAAACGGGCCCTGGAAAAAGAAATCGTAAAAGCCAACCTTGCAACCTTGCGAAGCTTTGAAATTGTGCGCGAAGCGGAAAAACGCGGTGACCTCAAGCTAACGGGCTGGTTGATCGACGTGCAAAACGCCGAGCGTGGCGATAAATCGGTATTAAATGAGGCGACAGGCGAGTTTGTTCCTGCTCCGCCGGTAAAACAGTGGAGAAGGGCATGACAATCGCTGCCAATCAATTACAGCACCTTTGGCAGCGCGGCTGCGATTTTCTGGGAACCGAATACGCCATCATGGGCGGGGCAATGTCATGGGTAAGCGAGCGTAACCTCGTGGCTGCCCTTTCAAACGCTGGCGCCTTTGGCGTCATCGCCAACGGTTCCATGCCTCCCGGGTTGCTGGAAAAGGAAATCATCGAAACCAGGAAACTCACCCAAAAGCCCTTCGGCGTAAACCTTATCATCATGCACCCGCAGCTTGATGAGCTGGTGGAAGTCTGCAAGCGCCAGAACGTAACCCACGTTGTCCTCGCCGGCGGCATCCCTGCAAGCTCCACCGTTAAGTCCATTAAGGACTATGGTGCAAAAGTAATGGGCTTTGCGCCCAGTGCCATCATAGGCCGCAAGCTCGTGCGCAACGGTGTGGATGCCCTGGTCATCGAAGGCATGGAAGCCGGGGGTCATATCGGCCCCGTCACAACATCCGTCCTTGCGCAGGAAGTGCTTCCGCAAATAACTGACGTTCCCGTCTTCATCGCCGGCGGCATAGGCAGGGGCGAGGCCATTGTGTCATATCTGGAAATGGGCGCCTCCGGCGTTCAACTCGGGACCCGCTTCGTCTGCGCTACCGAATCCATCGCGCATGATAATTTCAAGCAGCTGTTTGTGCGCTCCAGTGCCCGCGACGCCATTCCGTCCGTTCAGCTTGACCCCGAATTCTCCGTGATCCCAGTGCGCGCCATCGCTAATAAAGCTACCGACGATTTCATGCGTACCCAGCGCGAGGTGATTGACCAGTACCGAAGCGGTGCACTCGATAAAAAAGAAGCCCAGCTTAAAATAGAGCATTTTTGGGCAGGTGCGCTGCGCAAAGCCGTGATCGACGGCGATATAGAGCATGGCTCCGTCATGGCCGGGCAAAGTGTCGGCATGGTCAGTAAAATCGAGCCCGCCCAGCACATCATTGATGAGCTGATCGAACAGGCGCAGCGATATCTGGATAAAAAAACCGCCACAATGAAGTCGGTTGCGTAACCCTTGCTATTCCCGCCCGGAATTACGCATTTCCCTGAAGAAACTTTTGCGTTCCTCTCTGGGTAGAAATTCCTGGGTACTTACCACGATCCTTGCGGGATCATCGCCCGTCATCCGCGCAATCAACGTTTTGACGTTGTCGTATTTATCGCGAGAAAGAGTGTCCTGCACCACAACATAAGTAAGCTGCGAGCTACTGCCTGCCAGAACACCCAGCACAGAACGCAATTCGTCCGCCGGGGGTGTTGCCGGGCTGTCCTGGGGGCGTGCTTCTCTGGCTTCTTTTGCAGCGATAATATCCAGTCGCGATACAATGGTGTTAACAATCACCTTGCTGGCTCTTTCAATCGGCCCGCTGCCGATAAGCAAAGGCTTTTGTGCCGTGACCGTATGCCCCAGCGTAAAAAAATTGGCGTGTGTATTATCATGCGTGCCATTTTTCCCCACCGGTCCCAGCACTTCGTAAGTATCAAGGTCCACGCCAATACCGCCACCCGAGCGGAAATAAGTGCCCGTGCCCCATTCCCCTCCGCCCGTGCGCACACGCGTATGCTTGTTGCCCTTTTCATGTTCGCGAATAAAACTTTCCTTGCCCTTTTCCGGATCTTCATAAGGCGTTAAATCGGGCCTTGCCATACCGGAGCGGAACAAGTTCTTCATCAGCAGGGAGGATTGTTCTAAATCGTATAAATTATCTCCCGATGCATTCACCATCGCGGCGAAGTAATCGGAATGATCCTGTTCTTGCTTATCCTTATACCGAATCTCTGCTCCGGGCATCCGGTTGCGGCTTTCAACGTCGCTTCCCCAGCTAAACCGCGAACCTATGGTGAATTTCCGATCAAGGCTTTTCACATCAAGGCACCCGCTTTCCATCACTGCGAGAATTTCTTCCGCGTTTTTTGGCATAATGCCATAGGAAAGCTTGGCAATAATTGGTTTGATCTCGGATAAGAATTTATCTTTATCATCAGCGCCCAACTGGTCGTATACATGATCGATATAGCTATCCACCTGCCGCAAAAAGCTTTGCCACACAATGGGCTTGTTTTTATTATTTGCGCGGCTCACTTCCTCTAGGCTGCTTTTAAGCCGCGCCTGCGCCCCCGGTGCTTTATAAGCCGTGTGAAATTCCTTGATGGCGTCATCCAGCCCGTGGTTCTGCAAATAACCACGCAACGCCTGCACTTGAGGATCGGGTTGCGCACTTGGTACATTGATAAAATACGACTTTAGCGCATCATACATCTTATCCAGTGTCGGCCCCCCATGACCGTAATCCGGCATAACAAAATGCCTGCCCATGTCGAAGCGGTGCTTGGAAAGCACAGGCGGCAGCATACCGCTGCGTGAATAAGCCGAAACTTTGAAGTTGGGGTTTTCCGCATGTGGCGAGAAATGCAACTTCCCGTCTCGCGTACGGTTGAAGCTGCCGGCCTTATGCGCCAGCGTCAGGATTGCATCAACCGCATTGAGGCTGGTGCCCAGCACCGCGATTGGCTGGTTAGAGTTGATAGCCTCGATCTTCTTGGCGGGCCACGGTGAGTTATGGCAGCCCTCCTTATCTTCCGGCATAAGATGCTGCCAATGCCCGCTTGCAAGGATGACGAAATCGGCGCGCTTTTCTTCTGCCACGCCTTCTTTACGCGTGGTAACCACATAGCGGTCACCTGATTTTTGAATATTCTCCGCTGTTGTGCGGCTGGAAGTAATAACGTTAACCCCCATCTCTTTTAAGATGGCAAGCTGAACATAAAACTCTGCCTGGTGGTGGTTGCCGCCCAGCGAACGGGGCACTTCCCCCTTATGCGCCGGATCATGCCTTTTTGCAGCCGCATCAACGAAAGCCCTTCCCACCTCACCATATTTTTCTTCGTAAATATCAGGTACCTTTACGTCAGACGGAACATGCGTGTTGTAAATATGGTTGCCGCGCACATTCTCGGTGCTCCACGCCAATCCTTTCGCCATTTCGTCTCCCGCCTCGATAATTTCAATATCCAGCGGCAATAGGCTCCTGCGTGATTTCAGTGCGAGGCATAGGTCGCCTACAATGGAGTTAGCGGATAATCCGCCCCCCACAACGACAATTCTTCTGGTTTCTCTGCTATTCATGATAGGCTACAATAGCGATAATGGTAATAATCAATAAAATTCAGCTGTTAATGTCTTGCAGGGATTATGGATTAACCAGTATACACTAATAAAAGTTAACAATTGTGACAAGTAGCTTAAATCGAAACATCATTGAGTTAGTGCAATGAAAAATATATAAAATTGAAAAAATCAAATACGAATGAACGAATGCCCAGCATAAGCAACGCCAAAGTCCAGACCTCCTCGCCGCTTATTTTGTTGCGCCTGATTCGTGACGTCATGGCTCAGGCCGCCAGTGCGCAGGCTCGTCTGGATCAGGTCGTAGCCGTCATTGCCGAAGGTTTTGCCTCCGAAGTATGCTCGGTATATCTGCTGCGCGCCGGGGATATTCTCGAGCTCTATGCCAGCAAAGGCCTGCTTGCCACTTCCGTACACAAAACCCGCCTCGGCGTAGGCCGCGGTCTGGTGGGTGACATCGCCGCCAGTGCCGAGGTGCTGAATCTTGCCGATGCTGCAACGCACCCAAAATTTGAGTACCGCCCGGAAACCGGCGAGGAAATTTATGCTTCTTTTGCAGGCGTACCCATTCTCCAGCGCGGCAAGGCCATCGGCGTACTGGTCGTGCAGGGCAAGGAGGCCCGCGCCTATACCCCGGATCAGATGGAAGTCCTGCAGACTGTCGCCATGGTGCTTTCCGAGCTGGCCATGTCCGGCCAGCTGGTGGATTCCCAGGAAATTAAAACCGCCACGGGCGGCCTTGTTGCCGAACAGGTTTCCGGAATGCGTCTTTCCCCCGGCATCGCAAAGGCGCCCGCCGTGCTCCATCAGCCGCAGCAGGTCATCATCAACTATGTCGCCAGTGATACGGATTACGAAAAAGAGCGTTTTGGCGACGCCATCCGGAGCCTGCAGGAGCAATTCGATCATTATATTGAGTCTTCCGGCCTGCCTGAAGGCGACGAACAGCGCGAGCTCATTGAAGCCTATATGATGTTCACACAGGACCGTGGCTGGAACAACCGCATCGCCGAAGCCATTGCCTCTGGCCTCACCGCCGAAGCGGGTGTAAAAAAAGTGCAGGAAGAATTACGCGCCAAAATGAGCCAGATGGCCAGCCCCTATATCAAGGAGCGTATACAGGATCTCGAAGACCTCTCCAACCACCTCCTGCAAATTCTCCTTGGCAAACCGGTCGTCCCCGTCGGTAGCGAACTGCCCGAAGAATATATCCTTGTTGCCCGCGCCCTCGGCCCTGCGGAATTGCTAGACTATGACCACAAGCGCATCCGCGGCCTGATTCTGGAAGAAGGCTCCACCACCGCCCACACCGCCGTCATCGCCCGCGCTATGGACATCCCCGCGATCGGCAAGGTGGAAAAAGCCACCTCGCTCATCCAGCCCGGCGACATGGTCATCCTTGACGCCGAAGGCGCGAATGTTTACATCCGTCCAAACGACCAGGTGTCGCAGGCCATGGATGTGCGCATCCAGCAATTCGCCCGCGCCGCCGCCGAATACGAATCCTACCGCCCGCTGCCCGCCATCACCCTCGACGGCACCCGCATTTCGCTAAACATCAACGCCGGCCTCTTCGTAGACACCGCCAGCGTCCAGCAGGAAGGCATCGACGGCATCGGCCTCTACCGCACCGAATTGCCCTACATGACCTCCGACCATTTCCCCGAAGTCGAAGTCCAGCGGCAGCTTTACGCAGGCATGTATGAGCAGCTTCCCGACAAGCGCATCATTTTCCGCAGCTTCGATATCGGCGGCGACAAGAAAGTGCCCTATCTCCACGCCGGCGAAGAAGAAAACCCCGCCATGGGCTGGCGCGCCACTCGCATCGGGCTGGACCGCCCCGGCATCCTGCGCAAGCAGTTTCGCGCCCTCATCGAGGCCGCAGACGGCAAGCCCCTGCATCTTCTGCTGCCTTTCATCGCGCAAGTCTCCGAGTTCGACGCCGCGAAGGAATTGCTCATGCAGGAAATGGCGCAGTGCAAAACTAAGCCAAGTGTGCTCAAGCTTGGCATCATGATAGAAATTCCCTCCATTCTCTGGCAGCTTGACGACCTCATGCCGCGTGTAGACTTCGTCTCCATCGGCAGCAACGACCTCATGCAGTTTTTATTCGCCTGCGATCGTGGGGCCGTGCATATGGCCAACAGCTATGATACACTTCATCCCATCATGTTGCGCGTGGTGCGCAGCGTGTTGGAAAAAGCGGCGGCCCATCGCGTTGAGGTGAGCTTCTGTGGCGAAATGGCCCGTAAACCTCTTGACGCGCTGGCGCTGATCGGAGTAGGGGTCAGGAGCGTTTCCGTATCCGCTTCGGCAATTGGCCCCCTGAAGGCCATGATCCGCAGCTTAAACATCGCCGAACTGGAAAAATACATGGACTACCTGCTGCAATCCTCCGAACCCTCCGTGCGCAACTGGCTGCAAGCCTATGCCAATGACCACGGGATCAAAGCCTGATATGGAAGCAGCCGCCGCCACAATGGAAAAACACAGCTACCGCGAAGTAGGTGAGCTCCTCCGCCGCGCCCGCGAATCCATGCGCCTTCCCATCGACAATGCCGCCCGTATGCTCCATATCCGCGTGCGCTATCTCGATGCCATGGAACAGGGCCGCCTTGAAGAGCTCCCCGGTTTGTCGTACGCCCGCGGCTATTTGCAAACCTATGCCACTTTTTTAGGGCTCGATAAGGATGAAATCCTCCGCCGCTTCGAGGATATCGAAAAATCCATCGCCGCCAGCTCCATCTATTTCCCCCAGATCCTGAGCAAACAGAAAACCCCCAGCTCCCGCCTCATCTGGGGCGGCCTCATCGCGGCAATTGCGGTCTATGCCGCTTGGGGATCGCTTGCAAGCCATTCTAATAAAAAGGTTTCTGTGGTCGAATCCTTTCCGGTGCCCACCTCAGGCAAAGTGCAGATTTCTGCTTCCGCCCTGCAGGATGTCGCTTGCCTGAAGCCCCAAGACGAGGTATATCCCCCCTGTATTGTGGCGAAGGAGCCGGATTTCCGGGTTATGCCTTGGCCGGAAAAGATAAATTCCGTAATGGAATTATCGGAAAATAATTGAAATAAGCGTGCGCGCTTTTCATATTTAGCAATGAATGAACCGTTGAATAAACGCAGGGACTCGTATCAGTCAAATATTGGCCATGTCATGGTAGGCGGTTCCGCGCCCGTCATGGTCCAGTCTATGACCAATACCGACACCGCCGATATCGCCGCAACCGTTGCCCAGACCAAGGCCTTGGCCGATGCCGGCTCGGAAGTCGTCCGCATCACCGTCAATAACGAGGCCTCGGCCAAAGCCGTCCCCGCTATCCGCGAACAGCTCGATGCCATGGGTTGTAATGTCCCCCTTGTCGGAGACTTCCACTATAACGGCCATACCCTCCTGAAAACCTATCCGGATATGGCTGCAGCACTGGGTAAATACCGCATCAATCCCGGCAATGTCGGATTTAAGGATAAGCACGATACCCAGTTTGCCCAGATGGTAGAAGCCGCCATCTTTCACAATAAGCCCGTCCGCATTGGCGTCAACTGGGGCAGCCTCGATCAACAGATGCTGGCCCGCGTCATGGATGAAAATGCGGGAAGCGCCAATCCTAAGGATGCAAACGGCGTGGCCCGCGAAGCCCTTGTGCGCTCGGCCATCGAAAGCGCCGCCGCCGCCGAAAATATCGGCCTGCGCAAGGAAGCCATTCTCCTGTCCTGCAAGGTAAGCCGCGTGCAGGACCTCATCGCTGTCTACCGTGATCTTGCGAAACGCTGCCATTACGCTCTTCATCTCGGCCTCACCGAAGCCGGGATGGGCAGCAAGGGCATCGTCGCCTCCACCGCCGCCCTTTCAGTGCTACTGCAGGAAGGTATTGGCGACACCATCCGCATTTCCCTCACCCCTGAGCCAAACGGCGATCGCACGCAGGAAGTGCGCGTAGCGCAGGAAATCCTGCAAACCATGGGCCTGCGCAGCTTCACTCCGCAGGTCACTGCCTGCCCCGGCTGTGGCCGTACCACCAGCACCGTTTTCCAGCACCTCGCCGACAAAATCCAGACCTACCTGCGCAACCAGATGCCATCATGGAAACACCAGTATGTAGGTGTTGAAGAAATGAACGTTGCGGTCATGGGCTGCATTGTAAATGGCCCCGGCGAAAGCAAGCACGCCAATATCGGCATAAGCCTCCCCGGCACCGGCGAAAGCCCCGCCGCCCCCGTCTTCATTGATGGCCAGAAAGCCATGACCCTGCGCGGGGATAACATCGCCGAGGAATTTATGGCCATCGTGCAAAAATACGTCGAAGATACCTACAGCCAAGGACAAAAACAGAATGTCGCCTAACAATAAACTGCAGCCCGTCCGTGGTACCCATGATATCCTCCCGGAAGAAGCCGCCCGCCGGCGCTATCTTGAAGATGCCATGGCCCATGTCTGCGCCATGTACGGTTATGGCGAGATCCGTACCCCCATCTTTGAATTTACCGACGTTTTTCACCGCACCTTAGGGGACACCTCCGATGTGGTGACCAAGGAAACCTATACCTTCAACGATCGCGGCAACGAATCCCTTACCCTCCGTCCCGAATTCACGGCCGCCGTGGTACGCGCCTTTATCTCCAACGCGCTTCAGGAAAAACTCCCCTTCAAAGCTTTCTACTGCGGCCCTGCTTTTCGCTACGAGCGCCCGCAGAAAGGCCGCCTCCGCCAGTTCCATCAGTTCGGCGCCGAATGCCTGGGCCTTGCGGAGCCCGTCGCCGATATCGAAATGATCGCACTTGCCGACCATATGTTAAGCAAGCTTGGCCTTCGCGAATATGTGACCCTTGAGCTTAATTCCTTGGGTGATACGCAAAGCCGCAACACTTACCGCACCGCCCTCGTGGAATATTTTAACGACCACCGCACCGCGCTTTCCGCCGATAGCCTTGTTCGCCTTGAAAAAAATCCCCTGCGCATTCTTGATTCCAAAGATCCGGCCGATCGTGCCCTCATCGCCGATGCGCCCGATGCGAAAGCATATTTTACCCGCTATGCCGAAGATTTCTTCGGCACCGTCACCTCATCGCTCGAATCTCTCGAAATACCATACACACTTAATTCCCGCCTCGTTCGCGGCCTGGATTACTACTCCCATACCGTCTTTGAATTTACTACCAACGCGCTGGGCGCTCAGGGCACCGTGCTTGCCGGAGGCCGTTATGATGGGTTAGTCGCCATGATGGGGGGCGCCGATGTGCCTGGCGTTGGCTTCGCCGCGGGCATTGAGCGCCTTCTGGCCCTGACCGAAGCTATGATACAGGAATCTCCCGGCTTCAAGCCCGCTGCCGTTCCCCTCGTGGTTATCCCCGTGGACGACGCGCAGGAAACCGAGGCTTTGCGCCTCACCCAGGAACTCCGCCGTCATTTCCCCGTGGAACTGGTGACCCGGGGCAACATGTCTAAGAAAATGAAGCGCGCCGCCCGACATAACCCCAATGTGGTCTTGCTTGTCGGTGAAAATGAAGTACAAAACGGCACCGTCACCGTGAAGCATATGCAAGACGGCTCGCAGCATAATATTGCGCGTTCAGAATTAGCGGCCCACATCGCCGCGGTAAAAAATTAAGGAAGACAAAAAATGAGTTTTGAAGATACGCTCGATACGCTGGTGCGCAGGCACGACGAACTGCGCGATAAACTGGGGCAGGGCACCATCACAGGTGCGGAATTCGTAAAAGCCTCCAAGGAATACGCGGACCTGACCCCGCTTGTGGAAGTTATCAACAAATATACGGGCACCAAGCAAGCGCTCAAAGACGCCACCGCCATGATGCTAGATGCCACCCTCGACCAGGAAATGCGCAGCATGGCCGAAGAGGAAATGCACGAGCTCCAGCACCAGATGCCCGACCTTACCAAGCAGGTGCAGCTGGCGCTCCTGCCCAAGGATGCCGCCGACGAAAAGAACGCCATCATGGAAATCCGCGCCGGAACAGGCGGTGATGAAGCAGCACTCTTTGCCGCCGACCTCTTCCGCATGTACCAGAAATATGCCCAGCTCCAGAACTGGAAATTCGAAGTCATGTCCATTTCTGAAAACGGCATTGGCGGCTACAAGGATGCGAGCATCGAAATCACCGGTAAAGGCGTATTCGCCAAGCTCAAATTCGAATCTGGAGTGCACCGCGTGCAGCGCGTGCCCACCACGGAAACCCAAGGGCGCATCCACACCAGCGCCGCCACTATCGCAGTCCTCCCGGAGGCTGAAGAAGTAGACATTGTTATCGAAGATAAAGATCTGCGCATCGACGTGTTCCGCTCAAGCGGCCCGGGCGGCCAGTCGGTGAACACCACCGACTCCGCCGTGCGCATCGTCCATCTTCCTACCGGTGTGACCGTGCAGCAGCAGGACGAAAAATCCCAACACAAGAACAAGGCCAAGGCCCTGAAAGTGCTCCGCGCCCGGCTCTACGAGGCCGAGCGCGAAAAACTCGCCAACGAGCGCGCGGGTATGCGCAAAGGGCAGGTGGGTAGCGGCGACCGTTCCGAACGCATCCGCACTTACAACTTCCCGCAAGGCCGCGTTACCGACCATCGTATCAATGTCACCTTGTATAAAATCGACGAAGTCATGAACGGCCATGTCGAGGAATTCGTTGATGCCCTCATCGCTGACGATCAGGCTAAGCAGCTGGCGGAGCTGAACTGATGAGCACGCATACACAACCCGCATTGCAATTACGCCACCCTTCTGTTAAGGATATGCTGCGTCACGCGGTACTGGAATTGCAACGTGCCCATATTGAAACCGCTTCTATGGATGCGCGGATATTACTCCAATATGTGCTGCAGGTGACCCGCGAGGAATTGCTGCTCGACAACGAGCGTGAACTAAAACCGAAGCAGTTGGCCGCCTATCAGGAACTGGTCGAAAAACGTAAAAACCGCCAGCCTGTATCGCAGCTGACCGGGAAACGCGAATTCTGGGGCATGTGCTTCAAGGTAACGCAAAGCACGCTCGACCCGAGGCCCGACAGCGAAACGCTGATTGAAGCCATCCTGTCGCGCCTGCCTGCCCGCGAGGCGCCCCTGAAGGTGCTGGATCTTGGCACCGGCACGGGCTGCCTGTTGCTGACGGTGCTGAGCGAATATCCTAACGCATCCGGAACTGGCGTGGATATCAGCGCCGATGCGCTGGACGTGGCGCGCGAAAACGCTACGCGTTTAGGTTTGGAAGGCCGCACAGCATTTGTGTCTTCCTGTTGGGGAAGCAATGTGGAGGGAAGCTACGACATCGTAATTTCCAACCCGCCCTATATTCCCAGCAGCGTCATTCCCGGCCTTGCCGCGGAAGTGGCGCAATGGGAGCCGAAGTTGGCACTGGACGGTGGCCCCGATGGCATGGATTGCTACCGTGCTATCGTGCCGCAGTTAAAAACCCTGCTGAATCCAGAAGGTGTCGCGGTGTTTGAAATCGGTATCGGCCAGGCGAAGGAACTGGAAGCATTAGTACAAAGCCATGGCATGAAAGTGGCGGGAACCAGAGACGATATGGCGTATATTACGCGCTGTGTATTAGTAACGCATTGAACACTACAAAGGTAAATGACATGAGAAGGAAGCCATCCGGCCAGGGTAACTACGGCAACAACAATAGCGGCGGCAGTAACAATAATAACCAGCAGCGTAAGCAGCGCTTTCAGGGCGGCGGCGGCGGGAACGGCGGTGGCAATGGCGGTGGCTATGGCCAGAACCGCCCCCGCAAAAATTACGCTGCGGCGCGTGAAAAATACCTCTCACAGGCGCGTGATGCCTTGGCACAGGGAGACCGCGTGCTCGCGGAGAACTATTTCCAGCACGCCGACCACTGCTACCGTATGATGGTCGAAGAGGGATACAATACCCGCAATAATAACAATCAGCAGCATAACCAGAATGGGGATCAGCAAAACGATCAGGGCGGCGACCAGTCCTCTGATAATGCTGGAAACCAGCATAACGATGCCCCCCCTCGCGATGACCACCAGCACGCCAGCGTCACTCAACTGCCCGCCTTTTTAACTGGTAGCATTGAAGATGACCGCAAAAGCGAGCATGTCGCCCCGCAAAACTGGGAAGAAAACTAAGTGCTGCGTTGCGCCGCCCCATAAAGGGGTGGCGCTACCCGCCCAGCCCGAACAGGCAGGACTCACCCTTGGCGCATTCATGCGCAAGCGTGGCATGAACTGAACCGATGAGCAGGGGCGCCTCGAACATTAGTGGCACAAGTCGCTCGTCATGTGAGAAATAGATATGCAGCGGCGGATCTTTTTTCACGTTGGCGTCTGCCAGTTCAGATTGCGTAAACCCCTCCAGCAGCCTGCGTGACACATCCACCTGCACCACGGCCGCAGGAGTGCCGTTAATAGGGTAAGTTTTTTCCCCAACAACCGCAAAAGTCAGCTGGTAGAGCCGCCTCCCGTCATACATCGAAACCACATAGCTTTTCTTGCCTTGCTGCATCGCATCATAAAGCCCCTGCCGCATCGCCAGCACCAGGCTTAACGGGTCATAAGAACCATCCTTGACCGCCTTGCTGACGGCGGGCCGCTTTTCCCTGTCATCGGGCGGAAGTACCTTTTCCTCGGCCACAGAGCCATCTTTATATATCATATGGGCATATTTTTTTTTGCCCTTTGTTTCATAATGCGCTTCGTAATTTACAGTAGCATAATGAAAATCCGAACCTTTGCCGGTTGCCGTGGTATGGCTGACATGCTTCATGAAAGCGTTGACGATCCCGGTTGAGGTAATATCGCTCGTCATGTCGTAACTCTCTGGTGTCTGGGATATTTCCACCCCTGCCTTTCCAAAGGTAAGCGCACCATAGCCAAAATCATAAATTCCCCTAAAGTTCAGGGGCGCAAGCTTTCCCATGGGCTGCTGCGCAGCCAGGGCAGGCAGCGGAAACAGGCACATAGCGATAATAACTATAATTTTTTTACGTCGCATATTGTAAGCAGAGAAAAGCATAACCATATAAAAGCTATAGATTACTTCACGTAAAGGAAACATATGAATTTTGACAAATATACCGACAAGTCAAAACAGCTGATTCAGGACGCCCAAAGCCTTGCCTTGCGGCGCAACCATCAGCGTTTCGTTCCTGAACATGTCCTTGCCGCCCTTATTGATGATCCGGAAAAGCAGGCGCAAAAGCTGGTGCAGGCCGCGGGCGGCACTCCTTCTAAGCTCTCTGGCGAGGTCGAGCAGGCCATGAAAGCCCTCCCCAGTGTGGAAGGCAGTGGCGCAGGCCAGCTTCATCTCACGCCCGAAACCGCCCGGCTCTTTGAATCTGCGGAGCAGCTTTCCACGAAAGCCGGCGACGAATTCGTAACCGCCGAGCGCCTGCTTCAGGCTTTGTCCCTTGCCAAAGGCACACCTGCGGCTGCGATTTTGGAAAAATCCGGCGTCACCCCGCAAAAGCTCAACACCGCTATCAACGATATGCGCAAAGGCCGCACCGCCACTTCCCCCAGCGCCGAAAACTCCTTCGAGGCCTTGAAAAAATATACCAAGGATTTCACCGAACTGGCCAAGCAGGGGAAGCTCGACCCCGTTATAGGGCGTGACGAGGAAATTCGCCGCACCATGCAGGTTCTCTCCCGCCGCACCAAGAACAATCCCGTGCTGATCGGTGAACCCGGTGTCGGCAAAACGGCCATCATCGAAGGCCTCGCCCAACGCATCATCATGGGCGACGTACCTGAAACGCTGAAAAATAAGCGCCTCCTCTCCCTTGATCTTGGCGCACTGGTCGCCGGCGCGAAATTCCGCGGCGAATTTGAAGAGCGCCTCAAAGCCCTGCTTGCCGAAATGGCCGCCAGCGAAGGTGAAATCGTGCTCTTTATTGACGAGTTGCACACCCTCGTCGGGGCCGGGAAAACAGAAGGCAGCATGGATGCTTCTAACCTGCTGAAACCTGCGCTGGCACGCGGCGAACTTCACTGCGTCGGTGCGACCACCCTCGACGAATATCGCAAATACATCGAAAAAGATGCCGCGCTCGCCCGCCGTTTCCAAGCCGTTTTCGTTGCAGAACCCAGCGTACCCGATACGATTTCTATCCTGCGCGGCCTGAAGGAAAAATATGAGATGCATCACGGTATCCGCATCACCGATGCGGCTATCGTGTCTGCGGCCACACTTTCCAACCGTTATATCACCGACCGTTACCTGCCTGATAAAGCCATCGACCTTATAGACGAGGCAGCGGCACGCCTGCGCATGGAAGTGGATTCCAAGCCCGAAGAACTCGATGAAATTGACCGCAAGGTCATCCAGCTCAAGATCGAGCGCGAGGCACTGAAAAAAGAAAAGGACAAGGCCTCTGTAGACCGCCTCGAAAAGCTTGAAGGCGAACTTGCGGAACTGGAAAAGCAAAGCGCCGATATGTCCGGGCGCTGGCAGGCAGAAAAAGCCCAGCTCGGCAGCGTGCAGAAACTCAAGGAGCAGTTGGAACAGGCGCATATCGAGCGCGACACCGCCCAGCGCACCGGCGATTTCGCCAAGGCTGGCGAAATCGCTTACGCCATTATTCCTAAGCTGCAAACCCAGCTTCAGGAAGCAGAAAAACTGACTGCCAACGCCTTCATGAAAGAAGCCGTGACCGAGGAGGATATAGCCGCCATCGTTTCCCGCTGGACAGGTGTTCCAGTAGAAAAAATGCTCGAAGGAGAGCGTGAAAAACTGCTCGCCATGGAAACCGCGCTGCACTCCCGCGTGGTGGGACAAGACGAAGCCCTTACGGCTGTCTCCAACGCCGTGCGCCGTGCCCGCGCAGGACTGCAGGACCCCAGCCGCCCCATCGGTTCCTTCATGTTCCTTGGGCCTACAGGCGTGGGTAAAACCGAGCTGTGCAAGGCACTCGCCGAATTTATCTTCGACGATGAATCCGCGCTGCTTCGTATCGATATGTCAGAATACATGGAAAAACATTCCGTCTCCCGCCTTGTAGGTGCTCCTCCGGGCTATGTAGGCTATGAGGAAGGCGGCTCCATCACCGAAGCCGTACGCAGGAGGCCCTATCAGGTCATCCTTTTTGACGAAATCGAAAAAGCTCACCCCGATGTGTTCAACATCCTCCTCCAGGTTCTTGATGATGGCCGCCTCACGGATGGGCAGGGCAGAACAGTGGATTTCCGCAATACCATTATCGTGCTCACTTCCAACCTTGGTTCGGAATACCTCGCTGATGCCAAGGAAGGCGAAATCACCGGCACTGTGCGCGACCATGTGATGCAGGTGGTGCGCAAATCCTTCCGCCCGGAATTCCTGAACCGTTTGGATGAAATCATTCTCTTCGCCCGACTCGCCAAGTCCAATATGGTGGGTATTGTCGATATCCAGCTCCGCCACCTCCGTGACCTGCTGGCCGAACGCCATATCACCCTCAAGCTGGATAATGCCGCCCGCGAGTGGCTTGCAGAAACCGGTTACGACCCGGTCTACGGCGCACGCCCCCTGAAGCGCGTCATCCAGCGCCAGCTTCAGGATAAGCTTGCCCACCGCATCCTCGAAGGAAGCATAACCGACGGCAGCGCCGTAGAAGTCTCGGCGGACAAAGAAGGACTCCATATAGGCGTAGTGGACACGAAAGCCAAAGTCGCCTAATACAAAATAAATATGTATTTTAAGTCAATTGACATGAGTTAACTGCAATATTAAGGTTTGTCCCAGATTTTCTTGCAATAGGGGCAAACTTTATGGCTGACGATACATTAAAAAAACAGGTGGATGAGCAATTCGAGAAACTCATCCGTATGGTTCCCCTTGCAGCGAAAGCGCCCGTCACACCTGCCGAACGCAAGGCCCTTGAAGCCCTGCGCGACCAGCTTATTGACCCCATCGCTCGTCTTTCCGACGCGGATTCGGAAGTGCGGGGCACCGCCCTGCGCGAGATAGAATCCATTAAGGATAAGGCGCTACGCATCGTTAAGGTCAAAATCCATGGAGAAGCCTCTGTGGCGGAACAGGAAAAGCAGGACACACTTGCCCGCGCCGCGGGCAAGCCGGTAAGCAAAGATAGCCTAACCGTAACTGTGGACCTCATGATGAGCACGATGTTCAATGAAAACACTCCCAAGTATACCCAAGCCCCGAAAGCTGACCCTGCATCACCCCTGAGCCCGCTGGTGGCCCTTATCGCCGCAAATAACTCGCAGCTTCCCATGGGCGATCACGACCAGCTCCGCGCCCGTCTGGGAGAAAAACTCAGCGCGCAAAATGGCGACTATGCCGCGCATCTCTCAGCGCTCGCCGGCGACCTGAAAACCCTTGCTACAAGCGTGCACGAAACCACCCGTCACAACATCGCCACCGTCATAGACGTAGCAACCCCCGCCTTACCCGCGCTAGACTTCGCCTTCGGGATGATTTTCGAAATGTTGTAGCCTACGGTAACCTGAAACAAGATGTGCTGGAAGCATCACTGTCCAAAGCGCAGGCCGCCCTCACACTGCAGGCTGCCGATGCAGACCATGATGGAAGCATTAGCAAAGCGGAATATACCGGGGCTGTCATGCAGGCCGCCTCCCTGCCTAATATCCCTGCTAGAGTGGTAAAATCAATATCTAAATAGCAAGGAGGAATAGGGAAGGGCGCTTACTTGGAAGCGACCTTCACATTCTTGTCTTTCGGCTGCGCCAGTTGCGCTATGATCTGCGTCACGTTCTTTTTAAAGCTGGCCAATTCCTTGCCGCCAAGAATGTTGCCGGTCTTGAATTTCACCCCGGATGGATTTACCTGCTGATTATTAACCAGGATTTCATAATGCAGGTGGGGCCCTGTTGCCATGCCGGTAGAGCCGACATAGGCGATGATCTGCCCTTGCTTCACCTTTTTGCCCGGTGCCATGCCGGCGGCAAAACGGCTGATATGCCCATAGGCGCTACCATATTTCTTATCGTGCTGGATGCTGACATAATTGCCGTATCCGCCCTTTCGGCCTGCGAAAGTAATCACACCGTCCCCCGCAGCATAAATCGGTGTGCCGGTGGGGGCACCGAAATCAATCCCCCGATGCATCTTGGAATAACCAAGTATCGGATGATTTCGCATACCAAAAGCAGAGGTAATCTTTGCGCCGTTGATCGGGGTGCGCAGCATCGCCTTGCGGATGCTTTCCCCTTTTTCATTGTAATAATCAGCGTTTCCAGCCTTGTCTTCATAACGGAAAATGCGCATCGGCCTACCGCTAAGCGTCAACTCCGCATATTGCACATTGCCAATGGAAGCAACCGTGCCTTCCTTGGTCTGCATCCGCTCGAATAACACGTCGATCTTGTCACCAGTATGAATATCACGCTGAAAATCAACATCATAGCTATATGCGTTAATTAGCTCAGCCAGCACATTCGCCGGAATTCCGCTTTCCATACCGGTTTCATATAGGCTGTTTTCAATTTTACCGCCCGCCCTCGCCGACTTTTGATACACCTGCGCTTTCACTTCCTTGGCAGCAAAATGGGCGCTATCGGTGCTGTCCTGCCGCGTTACCAGCACGCTGGAAATATTGGAAACTGGCACATTCAACTTGGAAATCACCGGCTGCTCGCCATCTTTACCTTTCGACAGGGTCACCGAAACATTCTGACCGATATCAAGCTTCTTGGGGTCATACAGGCTGCTGATCGAAGCCACTGCGTTATGGGCTTCCTGATAAGAAACACCCGTATCGGTAAGAATATTCATTAGCGTATCCCCATGCCCGACCTTCAGATCCAGCATCATCGGGTACATATCGGGCGAGGGCCGCGGTGCATCTGCCGAAGCCGTTTCCTGTTCAGCAACCGCCGCAGGCGCGGCAACAGCTGGCGCCAAGGGCGCAATATCTTGGGCTAGAGCCTGGGCGGGCTCATGCTCGCCCTTCGCGCCAATCAGGGCCACCGGCTGGCTTGCTGACATAACCGGGGCAGGGGCCACCGCTTGTTGGGCCACCATGGCGGGCGCGGCCACCGGCGCAGCTACGATAAGGGAAGGTTCAGTCTGCGCCTCAATTGCGGGGTTGGAATCCGAAACTGCGGGCATGGGCTGCGAAATGGCACTGGCCGCTACATCCGGCCCCATAGGGACGGGGGAGGGGATTGCAGGCGTAAGTGCAGCCGCCTCTGCTGGGGGCTCGATGGCGCCTTTGGGCGGCAAAGCCACCGCAACCACATCAATGCTCTTTGTAGTCGAAAGCTCATTAACCTGCTTTTCTACAAGGGAAAGTGATAGTGTTGGCGCTTCATTGGCCAGGCTCCAGGAAAAAGGCATACTGGTGGAAGATAGCGTGGAACTTAAAAACAGCGCACAGCCCACCCCAAAACCCGCGCCCATGACGAACCAGGAGGTGCGCTTGGCGTGCCTCCGTGCGACAGAGCGTGAAACAACCCTTACGGGATAAAAACTGGCCTGATCCTGCATCAACCTACTACAACTGGTTCCTGAACCGAAACGATCAACTACAAATGGTATGTTTAAAGACTAAGCCGTAAGCGATTATTTGCACCGTGCCAAGCACAAAAAATACCGTTTACAAATTTTTTATAACCGCAGCTACTTTTAGCTTGACGGGGCAGGGGCTCATCTCTAAGTTACGCGCCTCCGCCGGATTAGGACGATACTGTCTGCAAACCGTAATTGACCAGAAAATGGTTTAAAAAGGTTTAAGTGATAAGTCCCCTAAGGAAAGCAGAGGCCAAGTGATTGAAAAATCGCTCGGATATCGGTTCTTTGTCAGCGATGACTGTTCCTGGTCCAAGATGAATCGGGAAATTGTTGCTTCTAAAGTGAAACTATTGAAACATAAGGATATTTGAATGCCAACCATTAATCAGTTGGTCCGTAAGCCACGCTCGCCTATTGGCAAACGCAATAAGGTGCCGGCTTTGGAACAGTGCCCCCAGAAACGTGGTGTTTGCACGCAGGT
>JANYCJ010000124.1 GCA_025360345.1 Alphaproteobacteria bacterium
CTGCTCGTGCCGCCACTGCTGGAACTCGTAGTTCCGCTCGTCGTAGCACCCGTCATCCCGCTGCTTGCACCACTGCCAGAACTTGTGCTGCTACTTGTCGTAGCACCTATCATACCACTGCTCGCGCCGCCACTGCTGGAACTCGTACCCATCATCAACCCGCTTCCACCTGTAGAAGACGCGGCCTGCGCAGCCCCTGTTACAGATAAAAACGCACATGTGGATAAACTGCTATAGGCCAATAGCGCAAAAAGTCGGCAATGACGCGCTGTGATAAGCATAATTTCCCCGCAAAAAACTTTATAATCCAGTCTATCAGGGAAATGTTTCAGTTTGGTTACAGAACTGAATATAATTTTATTAAATTATTTCAATATCTTACCATCCTGCAATCGTAATACAGGATAGTTAAATAGCGAAATCAGGTGTTCATCATGCGTGGCCAGCAGCACTGTAGTCCCCATTTTATTAAGCGCTTCGAACAGATACATAAATCGCAACGCCAGCTCCGAATCCAGATTTCCGGTCGGCTCGTCCGCCAGCAAAACATCAGGTTTTGTAATCACCGCCCGCGCAATCGCCGCGCGCTGCTTTTGCCCCCCGGAAAGTATGGCAGGCCGCGAATCGTGATGTCCGGTAAGCCCCACCCAGTCCAGCAGTTCCTCCACCTTCGCCTCGATCACCTCCTGCGATTCCCCCGCAACCCGCAGCGGCAGCGCCACGTTTTCTGCGATGGTCATATGCTCCAGCAGCCGGTAATCCTGCAGCACAATGCCAACCCTCCGCCGCAATTTCGGCATATGTTCCCGGTCCAGCCCGGTCACATCCTCGCCAAACATGGAGATGCGCCCCTTTGTCGCCCGTATCTGGAAAGAAAGCAGCGAAAGCAGTGTGCTTTTGCCCGCCCCGCTCGCACCCGTCAGGAAATGAAAGGAATTGCGCTCCAATGTCATTGACACATCGTGCAATATCTCATGCCCGGGCAGGTACTCCATCGCTACATGCTCTAGATTGATCATGATTTTTTGCTTTTTTGTAATGAAAAAAAAGATATGCTACAGCCCGTCGCAACTTGCAACCAGAAACCTGACTCATGATACTGCAATGCCCTGATTGCAAAGCCCGCTACCTCGTGCCCGACAGCGCCATCAAGCAGGCGGGGCGCAACGTGCGCTGCGCTAAATGCGGCCACACCTGGTTCCACAAGCCCGCCCGCCGCGAAGAAAACGAAGTATTAGGCGACCTCGATAAGCTGCTAGACGAAATCAACGCCCGCCCCAAGGGCCTTGCCAAGGGCGCAAACCTCCCCGCTTTGCGCGGTCAGGCCACGCTGGGCCAGAAAATCGCCACCCTCATCACCACCGGCATTGCAGCCGCACTTGCCCTCGCCGCCTTCCATCCCGCCACCATAGGCTACCCGCCGAGCAAAGGCCTCATGCTCTCCGAAGTCGGCTTTGCCAAGCTCTCCGATGGCGACCAGAAAACCTATGAAATCAGCGGCAAAATTTCCAACATCACCGGCCGCGTCATCCCCGTGCCCAACCTCCGCGTCACCCTTGTGGACGATGACGGCAAGTCCCTCCAGTACTGGGACTTCGGCCACGGCGACACAGCGCCCATCGGCCCGTGGAACAAATTGCCATTCAACACCGGCACGCTGGAAGCCAAGCTAAGCAAAGGAACCCGCTTCGTGGTGGAAATCGGTAGCGCCCTTGAAATGCCGCTGCGCCGCAAGCCCGCCGCCATCGTTGCCCCCGCCCCGGCGCCCGACACCGCCACCGCGCCCGCCGAAAAATCATAACCCACCGAAGGAGCGCCGTATGCAAACCCCCAAGGAAAATGTACAGGTGCTCATCTCCGCAGCGGAAATTGCCGCCCGCGTCTCCGCCCTCGCGCATGACATCGCCGCAAAGCTTCCGCCGGATGTGATGGTGGTATCATTGCTGCGCGGCAGCTTCGTCTTCACCGCCGACCTGATCCGCGCCCTGCACACCTGCGCCAGCCCACACCCCATGCGCCCGCAGGTGGATTTCATGACACTGGCCAGCTACCACAAGGGCACTGTCTCCAGCGGCACCATTCAGGTGGTGCGCGACCTCACCGAAGATGTCACCGGCCGCGACGTGCTGATAGTTGATGATATACTGGAATCCGGCCGCACCCTGACATACGCGCGCGACCTCGTGGTCTCCCGCAAGGCCAAGTCGGTGCAGATTGCCGTGCTGCTGGAAAAGCCCGGCCACCGGAAAGTGGAGATCGCGGCAGATTTTGTAGGCTTCATCATCCCCGATAAATTTGTCGTGGGCTACGGGCTGGACTATGCCAACTACTACCGCGAACTCCCCTATGTCGGCGTCATCGCCGAAGGCTGACGCTTCGCCCTGAGCCACCTGCGCAAGCGCGCCGCAGGCCGCTCCACCGCGAAAAACAATGCCGCCGCCGCAATCCCCACATAGGGCAGCGCCTGTAAGAAAATCGTCCAGTCCGCCTTCAGGTGGTCAGAATGGTTATACAGGTAAAAATCCGGCCTAACATAGCACACCAGCGTCGCCACCGGCACCGCCACCACCATCATCGGGAAAGAAATCGCCCCCAGCGCGGCATCCACTATTCGCAGCCATCGCGGCATCCGCGTCCCGTCCAGCCCAGCTGCGCCATATACCAGCGCCGCGCCGAATCCCACCGACACCACCCAGCCCACGCCGATAATATCCACCCCCGCCCCATATTCAAAGCAAAGGAAACCAACAGAAGCCGCCAGCAGCGCCAGCACCGCCGCATACGGCATTCGCCACGCGCCGCGCTGCTTCCATAGGTAAATAGACATGCCCAGCACAAACGGCAGCACCGCGGAAGTCATGCTGTAACATAAAATCAGGTTCCACGGGTGTCTCTCCTCCCCCTCTTCCCAGAGGCCGATCACGTAAGCCACAAACACCGCGCCCGCCAGCCCCATGCCCTGCCGGAACCGCGCATGTGCCAGCATCAGCGGCGCCAGCGCCCAAAGCACCATCTCCGTTCCCACCGCCCAGAACGGGCTCACGAATACCGGCCTCGTCAGCACACCCCACGGGTTAGCCAGCGGCACAATCAGCAGGTTCTTCACCCATATCATAAAATTTTCACCGCTTCCCAGCGGCTCTACATACCAGTACGCCGCGTTGATCCCTGAAGAAATATCCGGGCACAGCACGGCCACCCACACGCAAATAGGAAACATCACCACATAAACCGGCAACACCCGCAGCAGCCGCTGCATCGCAAAATCCGCCATCCCCCCCGCAGCGCTCATATACCGGCTATCAAGCATATAGCTGGTCACATATCCGCTAAGCAGGATCAGCACCGGGGTTGCCTGCACCAGCAAATAAAAATGCGCTGGCCCCAGATAAGCGGTTACCACGCACATCGCCAGCACCACCCTCAGCACTCCGAACCCGAAAGGCTTCACAGCCATCCTAGGCTTCCTCGGCAATCCAGCCCGGGATACGGTCGCGCCCGATGATATCGTCATAGCTCTGACGCGGCCTCACCACGCTGTAGTCGCTGCCCTTCACCATCACCTCCGCCACCAGCGGCCGTGCGTTATAGGTCGAAGACATCACCGCGCCATAAGCTCCCGCCGAGCGCAGCACCAGCAAATCCCCCGCCTTGGGAATCGCCAACATCCGCTGCTCCGCGAAATAATCCCCCGTTTCGCACACCGGCCCCACCACATCCACCGGCGTCTGCGCCGCGTCCGTTTCCATCACGGGTAAAATATCATGGTGCGCGTCATACAGCGTCGGGCGGATCAAATCATTCATCGCCGCGTCCACAATCACGAACACACGCCCTTCGCTTTTTTTCACATAAATCACCCGGGTCACTAAAATCCCCGCATTGCCCACCAGCAGCCGCCCCGGTTCAAATACCAGCTCGCAGTCCACCCCATTCATCTCCTGCCGCACAATCTCGGCATACGCTTCCGGCGAAGGCGGCGCCACCTCCTGCCCATCATAGGGAATCCCCAGCCCCCCGCCTAAATCCAGCGAGCTGATGGCAATCCCGGCGTCTTTCAGCTCCTGCACAAATTCCCGCACCCGCGCAAATGCCTGCGCAAACGGCGTAAGCGAAGTCAACTGTGAGCCGATATGTACCGACACTCCCTGCACATCAATCCCCTTGAGCCCCGCAGCGAACGTGTAAAGCGGCAGCGCGCTGCGCATACTCACCCCGAACTTGCTTTCCTTCTGCCCGGTGGAAATTTTGGCGTGCGTTTTGGGGTCCACATCCGGGTTCACCCGAATAGCAATCCGCGCGCGCTTGCCCATGGATAGCGCCACCTCGTTCAAAATCTCCAGCTCCGGCTCGGACTCCACGTTGAACTGGAAAATATTTTCCTTCAGCGCAAAACGCATCTCAGCGGGCGTTTTCCCCACCCCGGAAAACACGATATCCTTGGGCTTGATGCCCGCCGCCATCGCCAGCCGGATTTCACCTTCTGAAACCACGTCCGCCCCGCAGCCCAGCCGCGCAAGCGTGGCCAGCACGCCCACATTGCTATTAGCCTTCACCGCGAAACAGACTTTCGCGCCCAGCGATTTGAAATGCCCGGAAAAAACCGTGTAATGCCTCTCCAGCGTCGCCGTGGAATAGCAATAAAACGGCGTGCCTACCTCTTCGGCAAGCTTGGAAAGCGACACGCCTTCGGCGAAATATTCGCCCTGCTTATACTGAAAATAATCCATTATTTCGCCACATCGTTAGAGGGAGTTACCACCACGCCCACGCCGTTGGGCTGCTGCTCCCCTTCTTCATCCCCCAGCACCGGCGAGGCAACATTTTGCGGCGCGCTGTCTTCATTGTCCCGCGCCGTTGCCTTGCGCGCCTTCTTGTCCTCATGCATCTGTATCTGCGCAGGCGTCTTCAGCTTGCCCCGGTAGCCGCAGGCGGAAACCCCGCACATCACCGCTGCCGCCAGCATCACCTGCAGGGAAAACCGCATCATAAAAACCGCTTTCTGGCATCCGCTGCCGCTTTCTTTACATTTCCCGGCGCCGTGCCGCCAAAACTTTTCCGGCTCTCCGCCGATTTCAGCGGCGGCAGGCACGCAAAAACCTCCTGCCGCAAGCGCGGCTCCACCGTCTGCAAATCCTTCAGCGAAAGCTCTTCCAGCATCTTCTTCTTGCCCGAGGCCAGCTTCACCAGCTTCGCCGTCACGTGGTGCGCGTCGCGGAAAGGCATCTTCAGCTCCCGCACCAGCCAGTCCGCAAGGTCGGTCGCATTGGAGTAGGCCTGCGATGCCGCCACTGCCATCGCCTCCTTGTTCACCGTAAAATCCTTCACCATCCCCGTCATGGCCATCACGCACACCATCAGGTTAGCCACCGTGTCGAACACCGGTTCCTTGTCTTCCTGCATATCCTTATTATACGCCAGCGGCAGCGCCTTCATCGTGGCAAGCAAACTCACCAGATTGCCAAACATCCGCCCGCTTTTTCCCCGCACCAACTCTGCGGCATCCGGGTTCCTTTTCTGCGGCATGATCGAAGAGCCCGTGCTCCACGCATCTGAAAAGCGGATAAACCCGAATTGCGCCGAAGACCAGTTCACCATCTCCTCCGCCAGCCGCGACAAATGCACCGCGCAGATGGAACCGAACGCCAGGAACTCCAGCGCGAAATCCCGCGCCGAAACCGCGTCCAGCGAATTGCCCATCGCCCGGTCAAACCCCATCTCCTTCGCCGTAAACTCCCGGTCAATGGGAAACGATGTGCCCGCCAGCGCCGCAGCACCCAGCGGCGACTCATTCATCCGCGCCCGCGCATCCGCAGCCCTGCCCCGGTCACGCCCGAACATCTCCACATAAGCCAGCAAATGGTGCCCAAGCGTCACGGGCTGTGCCGCCTGCAAATGCGTAAACCCCGGCATCAGCGTAGAAACATTCTCCTCTGCCCGCGCAATCAGCGCCTTTTGTAATTCTTTTAGCGCCCCGTCCAGCGCGTCCACCGCGTCGCGCACATACAGGCGGAACCCCGTCGCCACCTGGTCATTGCGCGAGCGTGCCGTGTGCAGCCTTCCCGCCGCATCGCCAATGCGCTCCTTCAGCGCCGCCTCCACATTCATATGGATATCTTCAAGGCTGTCCTTGAATTCAAACCTGCCCGCGTCAATGTCTTTGAGGATGCCATCCAGCCCGGCCACAATCGCCTTCACGTCGCCCGCCGAAATAATCTTCTGCTTCCCCAGCATTTTCGCATGTGCAATAGAGCCACGAATATCCTGCCGGTAAAGCTGCTTGTCAAAGCTGATAGATACGTTAATCTTGGCCAGCAGATCATCTGGCGCCACGCTGAACTGCCCGCCCCACATGCTATTGGCAGACGAGGCGGTTTTTTTGGCAGGTTTCTTTACAATCGGTGCAACCATAGGATTTCCTTATATGTTACGTATCCATACAGGGTTTTTGGGTATTTTGGCAAGCTGTACTATAGCCTTTTCAGCGCCAATCCCCGCCCATGCCGCCGATGAGCGCTATATTCTGGATATCACCACCCCCCAGGCCTTCCCCAACGTCCATTTCACCGACCTTTCCGGAAAACCCCTCTCGCTCGACGAGTCCCGCGGCAAGCTTACCATCGTTCATTTCTGGGCCACCTGGTGTGCTCCCTGCGTCGACGAACTTCCCGAGCTGGACGAGATCCAGAAAAAATACGAAGTCGTAGGCCTGAAAGTCATCAGCATCTCGCTCGATGGTATCAAGAACAAGGACAAGGTGGAAAATTTCATCAAAGCCAATAAGATCGGAAGCTTAAAGCCCTATTTCGACGATAACGCCACCGATGCCTTCAAAGCCTCCCACGCCAAGGGAATGCCCACCAGCTTCTTCATTGACAGCAGCGGAAACCGCATCGCCATTTCCGAAGGTAAGCTCGACTGGTTGGACGCAAAAACCGCGGGCTTCCTGGAGTTCAACCTCTACAAAAAATAATCCCACATACATTTTTTATAGATTACGCATTCTCCCGTATCGCCCGTTCACAGCCTTTTGCCTAAGGTTCAATGGTCAGAGCATGAAGCTCTTCTCATCAGAAAGGGATACTATGTCGATCAAAGGAAACGTGAAAGAAGCCGCTGGCTTCATTAAAGAAGAAACCGGTGAAAAGCTGAAGAACAAGAAAATGGCTGACGAAGGCCGCAACCTGCGCAACGAAGGCCGCGTGGAAGATGGCAAGCAGCCAAAAACCACCCAGCCCGGCACTGGTCACACCGAAGAAGAAGAAAACGAAGAATAGGATAGTTATGAAACTGAAACTTTTAGCCCTGCTCGCTTATGGGGCATATGAATACGACAAAAAGCAGCTCCGTGAAGGCAAGCCCTCCATGTTCCCTGCTTTGCACAACCTGCTGGGCAACACCCCGCAGCCGGAAAAAACCCAGCTGCCTTATTAGTCAGCCGGTAAAGGAAATGCCCGGTCTTTCGCAAGAAAGCCGGGCATTTTTATGACCAGATAAAACGGGGGCTAAGATAAGTCGGGTCAAGCCCCACCGTGCGGCATAGTTCATGAAGCTGCTCGGGCGTGTGGTCTTTCAAAATCCCACCCGCGATCAGCACCGAATCAATCCCAAATTTCACCGCACCCGGAATATCCGTCTCAAGGCTGTCTCCCACCGCCAAAATCTTCGCCTTCTCCAAGCCCAGCCGGAACAGGCACTCTTCATACACCGAGCGGAAAGGCTTGCCGAACCACGCAACCATCCCGCCCATATTGGCATATTGGTGCGCCATAACCCCTGCACAGGCAAATCGCTCGCCGGAAATTTTCACCACCTCAAGGTCGGGATTCAGGCACAGCATCGGAATCCCAAGGCTCAGCGCCTCCTGAAGCTGTGGCGCGTGCTCATCGGCAATCGGCTCGTCTGAGCCAAACCCAACATTGAGCAAAAATTGCGCCTGCTGCAACTCCCGCACCCGCGTATAGTCCAGCCCGTCCATCACATCCGCGTCCTTGTCCGGCCCGATGTAATAATATTTCGTGCCTAGCGGCGCATCTTCGTCTTTTAGCCATTGCCACCCGGCTTCGCCCGAGGAAAGCACGCTGTCATAAAGCTCCGGCCCAATCCCCAGATTGTTCAGCACCCGCTCCACTTTCGCCGCCCTGCGCGGCGCATTGGAAAGCATGATGATTTTCTTGCCACCTTCGCGCAGCTTCACCATCGTGTCATGCACCCCCGGATACAGCTGCGTGCCATCATGGATCACCCCCCATAAATCAAGGATGAACGCATCATACCGCCCCGCAACCTCGCCAACCCCGGAAATATCTTTCACGCTACGCCGCCAGGTTTTCTTTGGCCAGCACCCGGCGGATCAGCCCCACCGTTTCGCCCTTGCCGTAAAGCGCCACGAACGAGCCCATGCGCGGCCCCTGCGGTTGCCCCAGCAATGTCTCATACATCGTGGCAAACCATCCCTTCAGGTTCTCGGCAAAGTGCCGCTTCCCGATTTCGTAAATTTCCGTCTGCATCACCTCGGCGCTCACATCGTCGCCCTGCGTTTCCAGCCAGTCGGCCAGCTCCGCCAGCGCCAGCTGCTCCGCATCCGTCGGCAGCCGGTATTTCTTCGTCGGCTTGATAAAATCATGGTAATAATTCACCGCGCCCTTCACCAGCTGGTCAAGGAACGGGTGCGTCGCCGCCGTAAGCTCCGGCCTGTAGCGCGAAATAAACCGCCACAGCACTTTCGGCTCTTCCGCCCCGGCAACCCCCACAATGTTCAGCAGCAAATTGAACCCCGGAATCCCTTCCGACTTCGGCGGGTTGCCCCCATGGATATGAAACACCGGGTTGGCAAGCCGCGCCGCCTGTTCTTCCTTCTCATATTTTTCCAGATACGTCTGGTACTCGTCCACCGCGCGGGGGATCACGTCAAAATACAGCCGTTTCGCCTTCCGCGGGCTCTGGAACATATACAGGCTGAGCGACTCCTGCGGCGCATAGCGCAGCCACTCGTCAATGGTCAGCCCATTGCCCTTGGACTTGGAAATCTTCTGCCCCTTATCGTCAAGGAACAGCTCATACATATATTGCTGCGGCGGCCTGCCCCCCGCAATGGAGCAGATGGCGCTATACAGCTCGGCGGATGTTAAATGGTCTTTCCCATACATCTCGTAATCCACGCCCAGCGCGGCCCAACGCATCCCCATATCCGGCTTCCACTGCAGCTTGCAATGCCCGCCCGTCACCGGCACTTCTTCCTTCGTGCCGTCTTCTTCCTCATACACAATCGTGCCCTTGGAAACATTCGTCTCAAACACCTTCGCCAGCAGCACCTTG
>JANYCJ010000169.1 GCA_025360345.1 Alphaproteobacteria bacterium
TTACCGGCTTGTTGCCGCCGATGCGGTCTACCTCGCGCTCCTGAAGCACACGGAGCAATTTGGATTGCAGGCGCATGTCCATTTCTGAGATTTCGTCGAGCAGGATGGTGCCGCCGTCTGCCTCTTCGAATTTGCCGATGCGGCGGGCGACGGCGCCGGTGAAGGCACCTTTTTCATGTCCGAAAAGTTCGGACTCCAGGAGGTTTTCAGGGATGGCGGCGCAGTTTACCGAGATCATGGTGTTGCCGCTGCGCTTGGACTTTTTGTGAATGTAGCGGGCGATGACTTCCTTGCCGGTGCCGGACTCGCCGGTGATCATGATGCTGGCATCGGAGGGGGCGATCTGGTCTGCGAGCGCGATGGCCTTGTGCATGGCGGGGGAGGCGTAAATCACCGACTGGGTTTCTTCGGTGATGGCTTCGAGCACGGCGGCGATGAGCTCCGCATCCGGCGGGAGGGGGATGTATTCTTTTGCGCCGGACTTGATGGCTTTTACGGCGAGGTCCTTGTCATTCTGCACGCCGCAGGCGATGACGGGGAGGTTGAAGCGCTCGCGCATTAAAAGAGTTACGAGTTTTTCGATGTCTTCGCGCACTTCGATCATGATGAGGTCCGCGCCTTGCCCATCGCGCAGGGCATTCATGGCGGCTTCGATATCATCCACATGGGCCACTTTTGCGCCGCGCGAGCGGGCGATGGCGCTGGCTGCGCCGATTTGGCCGTAGAGGTTGCCGATGATGAGTAGACGCATTCTGGTATCCTTAGTAGTGGACGGCGATGTGTTAGCGGTTATTCATAATAGTTAAAGCGGCGCTTGTCACGCTAGTGCTTATCGGATTTGATGATTTCGGTCATGGTCACGCCGATGCGGTCTTCAACCACGACGACTTCGCCGCGGGCGACGAGGCGGTTGTTGACGAAGATGTCGATGGGCTCGCCGACTTTCTTGTCCAGCTCTATCACGGCGCCGCGGCCGAGCTTCAGGAGCTGGTTTACGAGCATGTTGGCGCGGCCCAGCACCACGGTGACCTGCACGGGAATGTCGTAGACGGTTTCTAAGCTGACATTTTCCAAGGCATTTGGGTCGTTCACATCCATTCCATCGGCCATAACTTACTCCTTGTTTTCGTTTTTGTCGGTTGCTGGTTCGCCCAGTGTGTTTTGTTCGAGCTGCTTTAAGTCTGCCGCACCGTCGCGCGCGCTGACGGCGGCGAGGTTTTCAATGGCCTTGTCCACGCGTGTCCACAGCTCCTGCACGGTATGGTGGATGCTGCCGAGCTTCCAGTCTATGCGGCAATCGGCGCGGGGCATGGCGGGGTCGCGGACGATGATGATCTCGGTGTGGTCGGGCAGCTTGCTGGCCACGGCCTGCAACATGCGCTCCAGCGTGTCGCCCAGCGCATCGTTGGCGGTGATGGTGAGGCGGGGCTCGTTCATCAGGCTTTCGCAGGCGCGGGCGGCGATGTCGGCCACGAGGAGATGGGCGTTTTCATCGAGGGCGGGGCCCGCCACTTTTTTGGCGATGGCGAGGGCGACCCTGGGCATTTCAGCATGGATGGAGGCGGCGAAGGTGGCGTAGTGCTCAAAGATGGGCTGGATGGAGGCGGCGAATTTATCGGCAAGGCCCGCCACTTCCACGTTTACGGCGGCCTGTTCGCTTTCGGCCTGGTTGCGGCCATCCTTGATGCCTTCGATGAAGCCCTTCTGGAAGCCGTCGCGCTCGGCGGCTTTGAGGTCTGCCTCGGTGAAGGTGGGCGGGGGGGGCGGCTCTTCGGCGGCGGGGGGGCGGCCAGAGGGAATGAAGACGCGCGGGCCCTTGGCGTTTTCCAGCATCACGCCCTCGCCCAGCGATTTGAGGGTGAGGGGTTCGAGTTTCAATGGTTGGGGCTGTGGCTGCATAGGTCCCGGGGTTAGTAGATGAGCTGGTCGTCTTCGGAGTCGCCGGCGATGACGATTTCACCTTTGGCGGAGAGGTCTTTGGCGACACCGACGATGTACATCTGGGCTTCGTCCACGTCCTTGATGCGCACGGGGCCCATGGATTCCATGTCTTCCTTCAAAATTTTGGCGGCGCGCTCGGACATGTTTTTCATGAACATTTCCTTGATGGTTTCGGAGGCGCCTTTGAGCGCGATGGCCATTTTGTCCTTGTCTATGTTGCGCATGAGGGTCTGGATGCCTGCGGCGGCGATCTTCTGCAAATCTTCGAAGGTGAACATGAGGGCGCGGACGCGGTTTGCGGAATCCAGGTTACGCTCTTCGAGCTTGGACATGAACTTGCCTTCGGAATTTCGGTCGAAATTGTTGAAGATTTCGGCGAGCATTTCATGGGAGTCACGCGTCTGGCGCTTGGCGAGGTTGGACATGAATTCCATGCGGAGGGTTTTTTCGATGCCTTCCATCACGTCTTTCTTCACCGATTCCATGCTGAGCATTCGCAGGATGACTTCGATGCTGAGTTCTTCGGGCAGGTTCATGAGCACCCTTGCGGCGTGGTCCGGCTTGATCTTGGAGAGCACGACGGCGATGGTCTGGGGGTATTCGTTCTTCAGGAAGTTGGCGAGGATTTCTTCACTCACGTTGCCCAGCTTGTCCCATGTCGTTCTACCAGCGGGGCCGCGGATTTCTTCCATGATGGAATCTACCCGGCCTTTGCCGAGTGCTTTGACGAGGAGGCGCTCGGTGTTGTCATAGTTGCCCACCAGCGCGCCGGAGGCGGAGACGCCTTCGGCGAAATCCACGAAAAGTTTTTCGACCACTTCGGAATTCACCTTGCCGATGGAGGACATGATGGAAGACAGCTCGCGGATTTCATCGTCTTCCATTTTGGAGAAGAGCTTGATCGCGGTTTCTTCACCGATGGACATCAAGAACAGGGCGGCTTTCTGCGGGCCCTTGAATTTCTTGTAATCGTCCTTTTCGTCTTTTGCAGGTACTTTTGCCATAAAGCTCTCTTATGTATCGTTCTCTACCCAGTTACGGATGACGTTCATGGTTTCGTCGGGATATTTGTCAATGATCTCGTTGACCTTTTTCATGCTGGAGGAGCGCATACCGCCCTTGATGTTGGCCACGTCGATCAGGCTTTCGTTATTGTCGTAGCCTGCGCCGCCGCCCATGCCGCCGCCGCCCATGCTGCCGCCGCCCATGGTGCCGCCGATACGGCCCATGGCGCCGCCCATCGGCTCCAGCGCGGCAAGCTCTGAAGAGACGCGGGCGCTGGCGCTTTGCGACTGCTTGATGAGCTGGCTGACCGCAGGGCGGAGCACGAGGAGGATGGCGAGGATGGCCACGACCGCGATGATAAGGGTCTGGATGATGCTCTGGGCTTCGAACTTGAACTTCTGGAAGATGGATTCTTCGCCGACGTTGAAGGTTTCCTGCGTGAAGCGCATATTGACCACTTCCAGCTTGTCGCCGCGCTTTTCGTCGTAGCCCACGGCGCTTTCGACGAGGGAGCGAATCTGCTTCAGCTCTTCCTCGGTGCGGGCGGTGTATTTGGTGTTGTCGCCGTCGGGGTAGGTGCCGTCTACGAGCACGGCCACGGAGAGCTTCTTGATGTCGCCACCCTGCGATACGAGGCTCTGCTCGGTTTTGGAGATTTCGAAGTTGGTGGTTTCGTTCGAGTGCTCGGTGAGGTTGCTGCTGGTGTTGCCGCCATCGGCGCTGGGGGCGGCGGCGGGGAGGTTGTTGGCCACGGAGACATTTTCCTTGGCGGTTTTATCCTGCGAGTTTTCGCGCTCGGAGTTTGACTGCACGGAGCGGGCGACCTGGCCGTCGGGGTCGTATTTGACGGTGTTGGTGGTGAGGCGGTCGAAGTTCATGTCAGCCGATACCTGCACGCGCACCTTGCCTGCGCCGATGACTTTTTCCACCAGCTCTTCCAGCTTTTCCTGCACGCGCGCTTCGTAGGCGATGCGCTGTTCGGCGGCTTGGCCTGCGGCGGCCTCGGCAGTGTCGCCATCGCCACGGGCGAGCAGGCGGCCATGGCTGTCTACCACGGTGACACGGCTGGCATTCAGCCCCGGCACGGCGGAGGCGACGAGATGGGTGATGGAGACGACTTCGGTGTTATCCAGTGTTTTGCCGCCGCGCATCTTGATGGTGACGGAGGCGCTGGGCTGGTCTTTCTCGCGGGTGAAGATTTCGCGCCGGGGCATGACGAGGTGGACGCGGGCGTTATCCACGTCATTGATGGAGCTGATGGTACGGGAGAGCTCGCCTTCGAGGGCGCGCATCATGTTCACGTTCATGACGAAGTTTGAGCTGCCGAGGGTTTCGGAGCGGTCGAAAATTTCATAGCCCACGACGGAGCCGGCGGAGGGGATGCCCATGCCCGCCATGTTCATGCGCAGGCGCAGCACGCGGTCTGACGGCACCATGATGGTGGAGCCGTTGCCCTGCAATTCATAAGGCGTGGCGGTTTTTTCCAGCTCGGCGATGATGCGGGAGGAATCTTCGAGGGTGAGGTCGGTATATAAGGGAGCCATGGAGGCGGTGGTGATGCGCAGGGCCATGACGATGAAGCCCACGATCAGCAGACCAGCGAGGCCGAGAAGCACCATGGCGCCGGCGCGGTTCATGCCTTTGACTGTATCTACCAATGCACTCATTACTTGTTCTCCCCTATCTCTTTACCGAGGGCTGGCCTTTGTTTTTTGCCGCCGGAGCGGTGGCCTTATTCCCTTAGATTATCCAGAATTCGCTAATTTTTTATTAATTGAAGGAAATAATTTCCTAGTTAGCCGAGATTCTATGCAGAAGTTATGTGCTGCGCAAGGGGAGGGGGGCAAGTTTGCTGGGGATAAACAGCGGTTTGCTGTGGATAAAAGTCACTTCGCTGTGGATAAGTTTTCCATAAAGACGGATGGTGACATTATAGCATCAGGAGGAGGAGAGCTCCTCAAAAAAACGCGACAGAGCGGCGGCAAACATGGGCAGCGAAAGCGGGATGGGAACGATGAGCAACACGCAGCCGATATGCATCATGATGAGGGCGGCGATGTTGAGCTGGTAGCGGCCGCGATGCTTCTGCACGAGGAGCCGCGAGGCGCTCATAGCCTCGATGAGCGACATTTTACGGTCCATGATGAAATAGGGCACGAAGGCGTAATACACCGCCACGAGAATGCCGGGGATGACCAGCAGCATGAAGCCGCCGATCATCATCAGGCCGATGACGATGGCGGCAAAAAGCAGCATGGATAAGATGGGGCTGAGCTGTTCATTCCAGAATTTTACGGAGAAGGGCTGGCCGCGATACATGCGCATGGCGCAGACCAGATAGACATAGTGGAACATGATGAAGACCAGCCAGGAAAGCATACCGCCGGGGACTTCGCCCATGGCGCTGGTCATGCCGGTGGCGATGAGGATGGTGAGGAGCAGCATACCCCCGGCGAAGACGGTCATGATGCTGTTTTCAGCAGTGAAACGCCAGCCCTCGCGCAGGAGGTTGGTGAGGCGAAGGGCGGGGATGGGGACATGTTTGAGGGCGGCCGGCTCGCTGACATGGTGGTCGCGGCTGAAGAAAAGGGCGGTGTCGGGCAGCTGGCTGGCCGGGATGGGGGTGGGGGCATCATCTATATATATGCCGGTTTCAGGCCCGATTTTCTGGGCGCGGATGCGCCGCATGACGGTCACCAGATCGTGGGGGCCGTCTTTTTCGCCTGAATTATCAATATAGTATTGTGCCATTGCGGCGATTCTAGGGTGCATTGCAGCGGGCTGTCAAACGGAACCGGGAAGCTGAGCGAAGAAAATGCGCGATAGTGGCACGGGAGCGTCATGATTGACGTAAACCGCCAAATAATTTAGACTATTTGGATGAATTTATTCCCTCTCATGCTGCGTGGCCGTTTGCTTGCAGGTGCAGGCGCGTGTGCGCTATGCCTGTGCGCCTATCCGGCGGCGGCGGATATTGGCGATATCGGCGTGCCCGGAGCGGACACGGTGCCGATTGAACAGCTGGCGGCAGACAAAAAAGTGGAAGACAAGGCGCGGGAGCTTTTGAAAGAACGCTCTGCGGCGCATCGCGCGAAAAGCGGCAGGGCGAGTGCCGCTGAAAAGGCCGCGCTGGATAAGGATAAGGCCGAACATGCCGACGGCTCCAACGCAAAAGACCTGAGCGTGGCGCCTGCGGGCAAGGCGGCGGCGAAAGCCGACACGAAAGATGTGGCGGCGGCCCCGGCACTTCCACCTGCGCCAGTGCCTTCGCTGGTGATATTATTCAACCGTAACCACGTGGATTTTGAGCGCGACCTGCGGCACTTGCTGGAGGCTTCCGAACGCTCCAAGAAAATTGTGCATTACGACATTATCTCTGAAGTGCCTGCCGAAATTGAAGGCGGGCGGCGCAACGGGCGGGTGCAATCCGAGTATGAGACCAACCTGAACGAGGTGGTGGACATGTTTGCGCAGCTGGGCGTGCAGTCTTCGCGGCTGGATGTGCAGACCAAGCCTTCCAGCAAAATCTCAGCCCAGACGGTGAGTATTTTCCAGAACTAGGGGCGGCAGCGCCGCCGGGCTTTTTTGTTTCCAGTTTGTGGGGATATTAAAAAAAAGGCTGCCAGTGCGGCAGCTTTTTTTTATTGTTTTGAGCTGGAGGGTCAGCGAATGAGGCGGATGTTTTCCAGCACTTTGCTATCCAGCGTGTTGCTTTCGTCGAAGGAGAAGTCGCTGGTGGAGCTGCTGCCGCTATCTTCGTCTTCGTCCACCTGCACTTTGTCGGTGCGCTTGAACTTGCCGTCGATGAAGGCGCCGTCTTCGATGGCGATGGTTTCATGCATGATGATGCCTTCGACATTGCAGGTGCTGAAGAGCTGTACGTTCTTGGCGCGGATGAGGCCTTTGACGCGGCCATAGACCATGACAGTGTTGGCGGCCACTTCGCCCTTGATGCTGCCGTTGGCGCGGATGGTGAGGATGTTGCAGCGGATGTTGCCGTTGAGGGTTCCGTCGAAATCCATGTTGCCGTCGCTGACGATGTTGCCCAGCACGTTCACGTCCGAAGTGATGACGGAGGGGATCAGGTCATTTTTCTTGCCGGTGGGGCGGGCAATGGCCTGAGCTTTCTGGGGGGTGGGCTTGGGAGTGTTGTCTTTGTTATTCTTCGAGAACATGATGGCCGGCCTCCAGGAAGTTTTTGGGGTTCATCGCTTGGTCGTGGTAGCGCACTTCATAATGCAGGTGCGCGCCCGTGCTGCGGCCGGTGCTCCCCTGGATGCCGATAATATCACCTTTGCTTACTTTCTGGCCTTCTTCGACGAGAATTTCGGCCAGGTGGCCATAGCGGGTGGTGATGCCGTTGCCATGGTCGATATCAATGGCATTGCCGTAGGCGCCGTTCTTGCCAGCGGAGACGACGGTACCATCGGCGGTGGTGTGGATTTTAGCGCCGGCGGGGCCAGCGAGGTCGAGGCCGGAATGGAAGGCCATGTGACCGTTAAAGGGGTCGATGCGGTGACCGAAGCCGGAATGTTCCTGATAGTTGGCGACGGGCTCGGACAAGGGGAGGGTTTTTACGATCTTGGACACGGTGGCCAGCTCGTCGAGATTGCCCAGCATGTCTTTAGCCTGAGGACTTAAGCTAACTGACTCATCCGGGATGTAGGGGCCGCCTTCGCCGGTGTTGTCGTCTTCATCCTTGCGGCTGGCCTTTTTCTTTTCGCCGGACTGGTTGGAGTGCTTCAGCTCGCTCATGTTCAGGCCGGTTTGCTTGACGATGGATTCAAGGTTGTCAAGGCGGCCTTCGGTTTTATCCTGCACGCGCTGGACGATGGCTTCATTAGTGTTTTTAAGTTCGATGACTTTGCTTTCCAGCAAAGCGATGCGGGCGACGAGCTTGGCATTGTCCATGCCGGAGAGGGCCGCGGCCGCGGTGTTTACGACCGGGTTGGTGGCGGTGTTGTTGTTGCGCTTGTAGGGGCCGACATCCACGTCTTCAGGTTTGGAGGGTTTGAAGGTGACGCCGAGGCTGCTTTCAATATGGGCGTTGGTGACGCTGCGGAGGGCCTGGCCCTGTTCTTTCAGCGCGTGGCGGGCGGCCATGAAGCTGCCGGTGGAGTAAGACGCCCAGACGAAACCCACGGAGAGGACAGACAGGGCGATGAACTGGAGATGCCCGCTGATGGGGATGTGTTTTACTTTACGCTCGGAGATAATGATGATGTTTCGCTTGTGAAACCACTTTGCGAACAGGCCGGATACCATCTCGACTGCTTTCTTCATCTTGTAACGTACTCCCAAATTCTTTTTCTCTATGGCTGTCGTTCCAGCACTGCGGCGAAAAATCCATCTACACCATCTTCATGTGGCGTTAGTGATAAGTAGCTGACTTCGGATGCCGTACTTACGGGATTTTTATCCCATATTTTTTCGGCACATACAACCTTGAAATTATTGACGGTTTTTAATACTTGCTCCACCTGCTTTTCATTCTCGTCTTTTAAAATTGAGCAGGTTGCGTAAATGAGGCGGCCACCGGGCTTTACGAGGCGTAGTGCAGATTGCAAAATTGATTGCTGAACTTCGAGGACTTCGTCGAGATCTTTGCGGGTGAAGCGCCATTTCAGGTCAGGATTCCTGCGCCATGTTCCCGTGCCGCTGCAGGGCGCATCGACCAGTACGCGGTCCGCGGTTTGTTTGTGGCGCTTGATGTAGGCGTCGGACTCGGAGGTGATGATGTGGGTTTGCACATTGTCCACGCCTGCGCGACGCAGGCGGATAGGAAGCTGGGTGAGGCGCTTTTCGGAATTGTCGAGCGCGAGGATGCGGCCCTTGTTTTTCATGGCGGCGGCCATGGCGAGGGTTTTTCCGCCTGCGCCGGCGCAGAAGTCGATGACGCGGTGGCCGGGCTGGGCGTCGGCTAATAGAGCTACCATCTGGGAGCCTTCATCCTGCACTTCGAACCAGCCTTTCTTGAAGGTTTCGGAGGTGAAGATGGGGCCGCGTTTTTCGAGGCGCACGCCGATGGGGGAGGTTTCGGTGGCGGTGCAGAGGAAGCCTTCTGCGTTCAGCGCGTCGATGAGGGCTTCGCGGGTGGTTTTGAGGGTGTTGACGCGTAAGTCGGTGTGGGCCTGTTCGTTCATGGCGGCCATGGCTGCTTCTTTTTTTGCGCCGAAGGATTCCTCTAATAATGCGTCCATCCATTCTGGGTAGTTGAGGCGGATATGGGCGGGCATGTCGGGGTGGGTGATGTCGTGGCGGACGAGGGTGTTTACCATGTTCTGCTCGTCTTCCAGCAGGGGGGGCGGGGAGTAGGTGCTGTCTTTGCTGACGCTTACGATGGAGGTGGGGTTGTAATCCTTGCGCAGGACGAGGGCGGCGAAAATGTACGTGCGGCCATGGACGCGCTGCTGGGTGCGCTCCAGCCACCATTCGAGGGCGGCTTTGTGGCGGAGCACCCAGTAGACCAGTTCGCTGACCTGACCGCGGTCCTTGGAGCCGATGTAGCGGTGGGAGGTGAAGTAGTTTTGCAGCATTTTATCGGCGGGGATGCGCTTTTCCTGCATCCATGCGGTGAGGATCTGGTCTACGAGCTCGATGGCGGCCTGAATGCGTGCGCCGGGGGTCATATTATATTACGCCTGAATTAGAGGTTGCGGGAAGCTTGCCGTGCCTGTGGGAGTGGCGTTAGCCTTCCATGCGGTAGTTGGGGGCTTCTTGCGTGATGGAGATGTTGTGGGCGTGGGACTCACGCAAGCCCGCGGCGGTGATGCGGACGAATTTGCAGTTTTGCTGCATGGCGGCGATGGTGCCGTTTCCGGTGTAGCCCATGGCGGCTTTGAGGCCGCCGATGAGCTGGTGGATGACGCCGGAGACGGGACCCTTGGAGGGGACGCGGCCTTCGACGCCTTCGGGGACGAGCTTCAATTTGTCAGCGATTTCCTGCTGGAAATATCGGTCGGCGGAGCCGCGGGCCATGGCGCCTACGGAGCCCATGCCGCGATAGGCTTTATAGGAGCGGCCTTGAAATAATACTTCGTCGCCGGGGGATTCTTCGGTGCCGGCGAAGAGGGAGCCGAGCATGGCGCAATCGGCCCCGGCGGCAACGGCTTTGGCGAGGTCGCCGGAGAATTTGATGCCGCCATCGGCGATGATGGGCACGCCGGATTTATGCGCGACGGAGGCGACATCCATGACGGCGGTGAGCTGGGGCACGCCTACGCCCGCGACGATGCGGGTGGTGCAGATGGAGCCGGGGCCGATGCCGACTTTAACAGCGTCCGCGCCTGCGGCGATGAGGGCTTCGGCTGCTTCGGCGGTTGCGATGTTTCCGGCGATGACCTGCAAATCGGGGTGGATGGATTTGACGGCGGTGACGGCTTCCAGCACGCCTTTGGAGTGGCCGTGGGCGGTGTCTACGACGATGACATCTACGCCTGCGGCAACCAAGGCTTCGGCGCGTTTCAGGCCATCGGCGCCGGTGCCGACGGCGGCGGCGACGCGGAGGCGGCCATGGTCGTCTTTACAGGCGTTGGGGTAGGCCTGGGCTTTTTCGATGTCCTTTACCGTGATGAGGCCGATGCAGCGGTATTGTTCATCGACCACCAATAATTTTTCGAGGCGGTGGCGGTGGAGGAGTTTTTTGGCATCGAGGCGGGAGATGTTGGCGGGGACGGTGACTAAGTCTTCTTTCGTCATCAGCTCGTGCACGGGTTGTTTGGAGTCTGAGGCGAAGCGCACGTCGCGGTTGGTGAGGATACCGACGAGCTTGCCTGTGACTGGCTCTACCACGGGAATGCCGCTGATGTGGTGCTGCGCCATGACGGCGAAGGCATCGGCCAGCGTTGCTTCGGGGTGGATGGTGAGGGGATTTACGACCATGCCGGATTCGAATTTCTTCACCTTGTGGACTTCGTTGGCCTGTTCGGAGATGGTGAAGTTTTTATGGATGCAGCCCATGCCGCCGTGCTGGGCCATGGCGATGGCGAGGCGGGCTTCGGTCACAGTGTCCATGGCGGCGGAGATGAGGGGGATGCCCAAGGTGATGGTGCGGGTGAGGCGGGTGCGGGTGTCTGCCTGCGCGGGGATGATGCTGGAAGCCTGCGGCTTCAGGAGGACGTCGTCGAAGGTGTAGGCTTTTTCGATTTTGTCGGAGAGGCTGTCTGAGCGGCTCATGGGCGAATATCACTTCCTTGGTTGTGAGATTCGCCCCCTTTTACTTATTATGCAGCGGTTTGTCACCTATTATTATCAGCGCTCGCCAAAGCGGTTGCGGCTTTTGGCGTCGTCGATCTCACGCAGGACATCGGAGGCTTGTTCCTTGGAGTAGGTCATGACGAAAGTGTCGTTGGCTTTCCGGAAGGCGGCCACGTTTTTCGCGGTGGGGCGGTGGTCCTGATTCATCTTGGCCACGGCCATGTCCACCAGCTGGTCACGGTAGCCTTCCAGCATCCTGCCATCTTCACGGTCTTCGGGGTCATTGGGGATGCCGCTTTCGGCGCTTACGAAGTGGTCTATGACGGTGGTGATGTGTTCGGGGAGGTTTTTTGAATTGTAGGGGGCGGAGGAGTCGAGATTTACGCGGGCGGGGGCGGGGGGACGGGCGGTTTTTGTAGGCATAGAGGCTCCTGATTAATTTGTGTTAATCATTCTACCTACTGTGGGAGGAGTATTCAAATGTCGTTTTTGTGACAAGGGAGGCTATCGGGCTTTTTCTTTTACCTGCGGAGCGTGTTCGCGCAGGGGCATGTTGTTTTGCCAGTCAAAAGGTTCGGTCGTGGGCGACTGAGGGAGGGGGGGAGGCTAATGAACTGTATTATAATTTTATGAAAT
>JANYCJ010000192.1 GCA_025360345.1 Alphaproteobacteria bacterium
GTCAGACGATCGGGCGATCGCCGCCGTAGTGATACGGGGGAGGAAAGTCCGGGCTCCACGGAACACGGTGCCGGGTAACCCCCGGCGGGCGCGAGCCTAGGGAAAGTGCCACAGAAAATATACCGCCTTCTTCGGAAGGTAAGGGTGAAATGGTGCGGCCAATAGCGCAAGCTGGCGGCTTAAAGTAAGAGCGCACCGCGCTTCTGGTAACAGAAGTGGCAGGGAAAACCCCGCCGGGAGCAAGATCAAATAGGGGGCGTGTGTGTTCCGCACTATACGTCCCGGGTAGATCGCGTGAGGTTGCCAGTAATGGCCGCCCTAGATGAATGGTCATCACCCCGCACTTGTGCGGGGCACAGAACCCGGCTTACAGGCTGTCTGGTAATTTTTTAGACGATATTTTACAGAAGGTTACAAAATACCCCGATGTAACATATTCTTAACATGGCCTTACGCCGATAATTTGCTACAATTTCCCATCGCATAAATACAGAACGGGATATCTATATGGTCGAGACTATCATGAGCCGCGGGCAAGACGTCATCAAAGCGTTAGATGGCATATCCGAAGCCGAACTCGCCTCCCTGTACAACGAAGTGCTAAAACCCAAGCTGGTACAGGGCATCACAACCCTCGAAGCCGCGCTTTCCCCCGAAAAAATCAGGGAAACCGTCGATAAGGTCAAAAGCCTCGACGGTCAGGCCGCCTACAAATACCTCGTAGAGCTGAAAACTGCCCCCGAATTTGCCGCTAGAATGGCCGAATCCGCGACCAAGCCCGAATTAAGCGAACTCAACCTGCTGGTCGAAAAAGTGACCAACATGCCACGTAAGGATTTCGTGGAAATGTTCGATACCCACATCAAGCCGCGTATCGCCGCCACCACCAGTCTCGTCGAAGCAACCCTGCAGCCCGGCGGCCTTAAAGCACAGCTCACCGAAGCTAAAAAACTGACCGGCGGCATGGTGGCCATCGGATTTGGCAGGATCAAGGAACAGCTTACCCCCGTCATGCCGCTGCTGAAGGCAAACCCGGAAACCGCCGAGCTCCACGGCCTTCTCGAACAGGCCATGAGCATGTCCCGCTCCGAAGTGGGCCGCTTTTTCGATGCGAAAGTAAAACCCCAGCTCGCCGCCACGTTGGAAAAGCTGGAAGCCCATGTGCCCGAAGGCGGCGTGGCCGATGTGTTCACCAAACTGAAAAACCTCACCGGCGAGGAAGTGGCCAAAGTGGTAATGGCTGAAAAAGGCCGCCTCAAACCCACCGTCATCCCCATCACCCCGAGCTTCACTTCCGTGGCCAGTGGCAGCGCGAAGGCGGCTGAACACGCAACCGGCGGCGGCAAAATCGTGCTCGCCATCGCAGCCGCCGCAGCAGCAGGCATCGCCGCCATCCAGATGATCGGCGGCAAATCCACACCAGCCGCCATGCCCGAAGAACCCGCGGCAGGCTTCAAAGCCGATGCCGATATCAAGGTAGGCGCCGTAAACCGCCCCACCCGCGATGAAATGAACTGGGCCGCAACGGTAAAAACCGCACCCCCTGCAACTGCGGCAGCCGCCGTAGCTTAAAAACTATTCTTCTAAATCGCCCAGCATCGAAGGCGTCACAAACCCCTTCAGCTCGCCATGCGCGAAAGCAAGATCCTTCCACGGCGTATCCCCCAGCGCCACGGTGGCAAAGGCGCAAGTCGGGAATTTAATGCCAATCGTGTCCATCAGGCTGGCGCTGCCGGACTTGGCAAGCTTCAGCGAAAACTGGTGCAATCCGGGGTTGTGCCCCACGATCAGCAGCCGCTGCACTGCCTCGCCCACCGCGCCCACCAGCTGCATCGTCTCATTCACCGAGGCAAGGTAAAGCCTCTCGTTATATTCCACCGGCACGTCCCGGCCATAAGCCTCCTGCACCGTGGCCCAGGTTTCCCGTGCGCGCACCGCGCTGGAACAGATCACCAGATCGGGCCGCACCCCCTGCCGGGAAAAATGCTGCCCCATGGCTGTGGCGGCATCAATACCCACCTGCGTGATGTGCCGGTCATGGTCATCCTGATGCGGATTACCGGTTTCCGCCTTGGCATGTCTCAGAATATAAAGAATTTTTTGGGAAGACATCGTAAAATACCGCGCCCTGCTGCATTGCTTATCTGCTTGTAATTCATTCGCTTTTTAACATAGAATATACGATTGCCAAGCTATAATCCAGCCCATGAACGAACCAAAACACACCTCCAAAACCGAACCCGAGCGTTATATAGACCGCGAAACCTCATGGCTCGCCTTCAATAACCGCGTGCTGGAAGAAGCCCAGAACCCGAACAACCCGCTGATCGAGAGGCTAAATTTCCTCTCCATCTCCTCATCCAACCTCGATGAGTTCTACATGGTGCGCGTCGCAGGCCTGAAAGAATACGCCCGCCACGGCGGCACCAAGCACACCCGCCATGGCCGCACGCCGAATGAGGAACTCGACATCATCCACACGCAGGTGAACAAGATGGTCGAGGCCCAGCACGAATGTTGGCTGAACTTGCGCGTCATGCTCGCTAAGGAAAACATCGTCGTCATCAAGCCCGAAAATCTCACCCAGCGCGACCATGCATGGCTGCAGGAATATTTCCTTGAAAATATTTTCCCCGTCCTCACCCCCATCGCCATCGACCCCGCGCACCCTTTCCCGTTCCTCCCTAATCTCGGCCTTGCGCTGGTGTTTCAGCTCAACAACACGGTGAGCAAAAAAGAGCAGGTCGCCATCATCCCCCTGCCCGCGCCTTTGCCGCGCTTCATCCTGCTGCCGGGCAAAAAAATGCGCTACGTGCTCCTCGAAGACGCCATCCGCATCTTCCTCAACACGCTGATGCCTGATTTCGAGAGCGTGGACAGCGCCCTCTTCCGCATCATCCGCGATAGCGAGCTGGACATCGAAGATGAAGGCGAAGACTTCGTGCGCAATTTCGAACGCGCCCTGAAGCAGCGCCGCCGTGGCCGCGTCATCCAGATCAAATTCGCAACCCCTGCCTCCAAGGCGCTGGTGCATTTCGTGTCCGAACAGATGCATGTGGACATGCTCGACGTGATCGAAGTCAACGGGATGCTCGGCCTCACCTCCTTACGCGAACTGACGAAAAATGCCCGCGCCGACCTGAAATTCCCGCCCTTCCAGGTGCGCTTCCCCGAACGCATCAACGATTATGGCGGAGACTGCTTCGCAGCCATCGCCGCCAAGGACATCGTCATCCACCATCCTTTCGAAACCTTCGACGTGGTTATCCGCTTCCTGAAACAGGCCGCCGAAGACCCCGACGTAGTCTCCATCAAGCAAACGCTTTACCGCACATCCGCGGACTCCCCCATCCCCAAGCTGCTCATCGCCGCCGCCGAAGCGGGTAAATCCGTCACCGCCCTCGTAGAACTCAAAGCCCGCTTCGACGAAGAAGCCAATATCAAATGGGCGCGCAACCTCGAAGCCGCCGGAGTGCATGTCGTATACGGTTTCGTGACCCTCAAAACCCATACCAAGGTCACCCTCGTCACCCGCCGCGAACAGCAACCCGGCGACGGCAGCAAGCTGGTGTCCTACGTGCATTTCGGCACCGGCAACTACCACCCTGCAACCGCCAAAGCCTATACTGACCTGTCTTTCTTCACCTGCGACCCGGTCATCTGCCGCGACGCCGCCTACTTGTTCAACTTCGTCACCGGCTACGCGCCCCCACGCGCCTTCAAAAAACTCATCACCGCCCCGCGTGACATGCGCAAAGCCCTCATCAAGCTGATCGAAGCCGAAATCGCCTTCGTGAAAGAAGGCAAGCCCGGAACCATCTGGGCCAAAATGAATTCACTCGTAGACGAAGAAATCATCGAAGCGCTCTACACCGCAAGTCAGGCCGGCGTAGTGATCGAGCTGGTGGTGCGCGGCATTTGCTGCCTGCGCCCCGGCGTGCCCGGCCTGTCGGAAAATATCCGCGTCAAATCCATCGTGGGCCGCTTCCTCGAACATTCCCGCGTCTATTGCTTCGGCAACGGTTACGCCATGCCAAGCCCCGAAGCCAAGGTCTTCATCGGCTCCGCCGACTGGATGCCCCGTAATTTCGACTGGCGCGTAGAAGTCATCATCCCCATTGAAAATGCCACCGTGCATGAGCAGATCATGGGCCAGATCATGGTTGCCAACCTCAAGGATGAAAAGAACAGCTGGGTGCTCCAGCCCGACGGTGTATACAAACGCCTCCCCAGCACCCCCACCTCCTTAAGCGCGCATGAATACTTCATCAACAACCCCAGCCTTTCCGGCCGTGGCAAATCCCTGCAAAAAGCCAAGTCCACACAGATGCTCAAATACAAAGCAGCCAAAGGCACCAGCGCTTAAAGCACGCCACAAAACCACAAATTCTTAGCATGACCCGAAAAATGCGCCCGCGACGATTGCGCCATAGAAGTGCGCAGGAGGCAACCCGATAAAAAAGCGCGAACGGTAATAGACAGGATCTATTTAATGCCCGTATAAATCGGAGGCAGGTTGCGCCAGTCCTTGGGCGCCTTGTACTGGAACCATGGGATCAGCTTCCCAAGCCATGCCAGCGTCCCGTTTTCGTTCATCCACAATGCATATTCCACATAAACCGGGTCGCGTGACATATGCCGCTCTTCGGTCTTTGCCCGCCAGAAATAGGTCCCATTGATCCCGAACATCAGCAGGATGTAGCGGGTCGTTTCCGTCCAGTCGCCGTTCTCGCCGTTGAGCATCACGAAGGGGCAGAAGGTAAGCCACCAGAAGGTGTTCTTGCTGAGATATTCAGGATGCTTGGTAAAACGGTACATGCCGTTGGTGAGCACGCCGCGATGGGTGATGTTGGAGAAGCGGATGCCAAAATTCATGCCCGCTACCGAATAGATGAAAATAAACAAATAGACCATGCAACCCCATACCATCAGCAAATCCGGCGAGTCCTGCAGCCAGTCAATCCAGCGGGTATCGTTGCCGCGGTAACGGAAATAGGTATTCAGATAGGTTTCATTGAACGGGTCATAGCACACAAGGCATATGAACCATCCGAAGAAGGTGGGCTCCACCGAGCGGATATGCGTGTCGAACAGGCGGAAGGTGAGCATATACCCCGCCACTGCCGCCAGCAGGTCAAGCACGAAGATGAACGAAACCATCGGTTGGTAGACATTGATGAAGGTCATCGGCGTCGTGGTAAGGTCCACCGTCAGCACATAATTAATGTCACCGATAATGAACACGAACATCAGCGGCAGGAAGTAGCCCTTTACGATCCAGCCCGTAATCAGCTGCCCGAAAGCGATCCATGTCGTGCCGCGTCCGCGCAGCAGCAGGAACCGGCCCATCCAGTAATAATTATCCTGCGGCTGCTTCATGAACGAATCCACCAGCGCCACATACGGAACCGAGGCTATCATCAGGTAAGGGAATATCTTGCGCACACCCTCGTAATACCCGTCATAAAACTGGTTCGAGTAAATAGGCAGCCCCCAATAGCATAATGCCAGGAAGGCATACATGGAGTATAGCCCGATCAGCTTGTAGAATATCCGGTCGGCATTCCAGTCGAAGCGCGAGAAATCCAGCCCGGTATTGCCGCGCATCGGCGTGCGCAGGATCAGTACCTCCAGCAGGATGATGACAAAACCATAGGACAGGACAGTAATCAAAGTGGCGTTCACGCCATTGATGTCATGATGCCTGCAATAAAAAACAGCAAACGTAAACGCGATCACGCCCATCAGGTTAATGATGTTACTGCAGATAGAACGCGGAAGGGTAATGGGAGGCTCGGTATTCATGCTTGGTACTATTCTCTAATTAATATCATCGGAGCGCACATCATGGATGGGCAAACCCGGTGTAAATGGCAGGACTTGCGGCAATGACCTTTTCAACCGGGCGGTGAAAGCGCATGATCGGGAACCATTCCCCAAAAATACGGAACAACCCGTTTTGCTCAATCCACAGCGCATAGTCCACATAGGCCGGGTCGCGGGACAAATGCCTCTCCTCGGTGCGCGCGCGCAGGTAATACACGAGTGTAACCCCCGCCAGCCCGAATGTGGCATAGGCTATGTCATGCATGTCGCTAAAAATCAGCGGCGGCATGAAAGCGAACCAGATATATAAAACGGCGAACAGGTAGGAAGGATGCTTGGTAAAACGGTACAGCCCGCCCGTCACGATGCCGCGGTTCACCAGCTGCGAATAGCGGCTGCCGAGGTTAAGGTCGGCAAATAGCTGGGCGCTCAGGAACAACAGCAGCATACCACACCAGATGTGCTGCATCACCGCCAGCCCGGACAAGGCATGGATCCATGGATCATTCGCAACCGGCACCCGGAAATAATATTCCGTGACGAAAGAGCGGAACGGCTCATACATATAAAGGCATATCCACCAGCCGAACACGGTCGGGTCAATGGAGCGGATATGGGTTCCCATCAATCGCAGGGCAAGCGCAAAACCGCTCACCGCGATAACCAGCCCCAGCGCGATGATAAAATGGAAAACCGCGTAAAACACTTGGCTTAAAAGTGCATTCGAGGTGATCGGGTCCAGGTCAACAAGCAGGTTTACCTCCCGGTCAACATACACAAACAACAGCGCAAGGAAATACCCGCGGCAAATCAGTATATATGCGTGCTGGATCAGCGAAGAGCGGGTGATCTCGGAAGGTTTGCGCAACAGCAGCCGCCCCAGCCAGTACAGGCGGTCGCGTGGTTCCTGCATAACCGCGTCCACCACCATGACATAGGGAATACCAAGGATTACCAGCACTGGAAGCACCATGCGCAGCGCTTCGCCATAGGCCATATAAAAAGCATGATCATTATCTTCGCGGAAAAAATTGCCGTGATATTCAGGGAACAGCCAGTACCAGAAGGCCACAAACAGATAAGAGGCGATAATGGCCACGATCTTGCAAAAACTGCGTTCAGCTGAAAAACGGAACCTGGAAAAATCCAGCCCGTTGCGCGGGTCGGCGGGTGCCCTGAAAATCAAAATCTCAGCCAGCATGGTTGCGCCACCGAAGGAAACCAGGGCGAACAACGTGGCCGGAACGCCTGTATAGCCGTAATGGCGGCATATATATAAGGCCGCCACAAACGCAATGGCGCCGATCAGGCCGGAATAAGGTTGAGAAATGGAACGCGGTAGCGAAACGGAAGGATTCATGTCAGGAACAGCAGCATTAAATTATACTTAAGGGTGCAATTTACCATCATTTTTCCCTTTTGACCACAAAGAATGCACCCTTAAAAAATAAAGTGAAAAAGAAAGACTTTATTAACTTTATCACGCTATTGAGCGCTTGCCCCGCCACATGCCTTCTGGCATAAGAGCGCCCAAGGGAAAGCCTATGCCAGACAACATCCAGATCGAACTAACCGACCAGCCTTTCCGCGATGGGCGGATAGGTATTATTGATATCGGCTCGAATTCCATCCGCCTCGTGGTATACGACCAGCAAAAGCGCTCCCCCGTCCCCATTTACAATGAAAAGGTCATGTGCGCCCTTGGAAAAGGGCTTGCCACCTCCGGTATGCTCAACCCGGAAGGAGTAGACCTCGCCCGCGGTGCGCTCAAGCGTTTCCTCGCCTTGGGCCGTAATATGGAAATCACCTCACTGCATGTCATGGCCACCGCCGCCATCCGCGATGCAAAAGACGGCGCCGCCTTCGCCCAGCAGATTGAGCAAGCCTACGAAATCAATATCGACATTATCCCCGGCAAGAAAGAAGCAAAGCTCGGCGCCTATGGCGTGAGCGCTTCCATGTATAAGCCGCAAGGCATTACCGGCGACCTCGGCGGCGGCAGCTTGGAGCTGGTAAAGATCAACGACGGCCATATCGGCGACCATGCCAGCCTGCTCCTCGGCTCCCTCCGCATGATTGACGAAAGCAAAGGCGACCGCACCGGCTTGCGCCGCATCATTGAAAAGCGCTTCGACGAACTCACCTGGCTCGAAGACCAGAAGGCGGAAAATTTTTACGCCATCGGCGGCAGCTTCCGCGCACTGGCCAAGATGCACATGGCCGCCAGTGATTACCCCCTGCATATCCTTCATGAATACCGCGTGGACGCGCGCGCCTTCCTCACCTTTGTTCGCGAGATCGCGCGGCTCTCGCCCGAGAAACTGGAAAAACTTCCCGGCTCCGCGCCCAAGCGCGTGCCCGCCCTTCCCGGCGCCGCCATTGTGCTTGAGCATATCCTCACCCGCTCCCGCGCCGACAATATCGTGTTCTCCGCCAGCGGCATCCGCGAGGGCTATCTGTATGAAAAGCTCTCCCCCTATGTGCGCAACATGGACGGCCTCATCGCCTCCTGCTCCGAATTCGCAGTCAAGGGCGGCCGCTCCACCTCTTACGCGAACGAACTATACACCTGGATGTTCCCCCTCGTGGCACAAGAGAACGACCGCGAGCGCCGCCTGCGCCTTGCCTTCTGCCTGCTGTCGGACATCGCCCTGCATATCCACCCCGAATACCGCGCCGAATGGGCCTATCACCGCGTGTTGTTTTCCGCCCTCACCGGCTTAAGCCACCGCGAGCGCGTCAAACTCTCCCTCGCGCTGTATCACCGCTACCAGTTCAAGTTCAAGGAAAGCTGGCCCTCCCTCTCGCTGCTGAAAAAAGGCGATGCCGAATGGGCCAAGCTTGTCGGCTCCGCCGCCAACCTCGCCTATCACCTGTCCGGCAGCGTCGCAGGCAATTTGCATAAATCATCCTTCCTCGTAGACAAGGACCTGTTGTCGCTCCAGCTCGCCGGCAACATGCAGGATGTGCTGGGCGATGCCATCAAGCGCCGCCTCGACGGCGTGCGCGAGGCGTACGACAATTACGCCCACCCGGTCTGATCCATACCGCATTTTAATATTTCCGCTCCCATCCCCGCATCGCCCGGTTAGGCCGCACCCGCTATGATCATGCCTTAAACAGTATGAGGATACACCATGACCAGCCTGACCATCAAAGACATCTCCGACATCATGAAACATATCGATATCTGCATGATGACCACCCTGAAAGCGGATGGCACCATGGAGTCCCGCCCCATGAGCAATAACCGCGAAGTGGACTACACCGGCGACAGCTATTACTTTACTTACGATTCCTCATCGGTAGCCCAGGAGTTGATGAATAAGCCGGATGTGAACCTGAGCTTTATCGGCCACCATTCGCTGCTGAACCGCAGCTCGGTATACATCACGGTAGAGGGCAAAGGCACCCTGATCCGTGACAAGGCTACTTTCCTTGAGCACTGGGTAAAAGATCTGGATCTGTGGTTTAAGCAGGGAGCGGATACGCCCGGCTTAGTGCTCATCAAAGTACATGCCCACCATATCAGCTACTGGGACGGTATGGAGCACGGCGAAGTCACGCTATAAATACGGGTCGGGTTTCTGCAGGTAGTTCTGGACAAAATCCTGAATGCCCTCTTCCACAGACAGGAACGGCTGGACATATCCCGCCGCGCTCAGATGCCCGATATTGGCTTCGGTGAAATACTGGTAGTTCGCCACCAGCGTTTCCGGCATGTCCATGTAGTGAATATGCGCAGGCCTGCCTATGGCCGCATAAATAGCAGCCGCCATCGCGTTAAATGTCACCGCATGTCCTGTGCCGATATTATACAGCCCCGAAACTTCAGGATGGTCCATGCACCATAATAGCACCTTCACCGCATCCTTCACATACAACATATCGCGCTTCTGCTCTCCATCGGCATAGCGCTTGTCGTAAGAACGGAACAGGCGCACCGCCGCCCCTTGCAGCGCCTGTGGCGCAATCTTTGCGATCACGCTTCGCTGGTCGTCCTTATGGTATTCGTTGGGCCCATACACGTTAAAAAATTTCAGCCCCACACATTGCGGCGGGCTCGCCGCGCCGCGTGATACCGCCTCCGCAACATGTATGTCGAACAGGTGCTTGCTCCACCCATATCCACTCATCGGTTTCAGCTTGCGCATGTAAGCAAGGTCCATCGTGTCGTCGAACCCGTTGCTGCCGTCGCCATATGTGGCAGAAGACGAAGCGTAAACCAGCCGCACCCCGCGCGTCACGCACCAGCGCCACAGCCGCAGCGATAATGTAAAATTATGTTCAAGGATAAGGTCGATGTTTTTTTCCACCGTAGAAGAAACGGAGCCGAGATGGTAAATCATGTCCACCTGCTCGCGGTTTGCTTCCAGCCACGCGAACATCTGTTGCGGCTCAATGATTTCTGAAACAGGATGCTTGCTCAGGTTGCGCCACTTGTCGCTGCTGCCGAAGGCATCGCATACCACGATGTGGTGCGTGCCCTTTTCCAGCAGCGCCGCCACAAGGTTAGAGCCGATAAAGCCGCCGCCACCCGTGACCAGAATCGTTTTCATATGCCTGCGCCTTTAAAAAGTTTTTTCTCTTTATATATATGGCTCTAATATACTATGGTTCGCTTTAATAAACGGTAAACCGACCCCAAGGGAACGCCAACATGCAGAAAGATAATAAGTTTTTCGACGATATCGCCAAAATGGCCAGCGGTGCGGCAGGCGGTTTGCTGGAAATGAAGCGCGAAGCAGAGCAGATGGTGGCCTTCCAGGTCGAAAAAATCCTTCAAAAATCGAATATTGCCACCCGTGAGGAATATGACACGCTTTTGGCTATACTTACTAAGATACGGGAAGAGCAAGATAAAATAACAAAACGCCTTGACGCCCTCGAAAAGAAGGCCTGAGCCTTCGCCCTAACCCGTTGATATTGCGCCGGGCGAAAAACAGGCCGAAAAAATCCCACATGGGAATCAGCTTCTTAGCGCATTTACCCACAAAAATATCCACCACAAAAACACCTTAATAAGCCATTGGTTTATAAGAATAAAATAAATGTTCTTAAACCTTCCTTAAAGTGGTGGATTTTAAGATTTTTCCATGCAAATATCGCTGTCGAAATGCCTCGCAACGCGAGACTGACAGCCACTAAGAAACATCCCTGCTTTTAAAATCATTTCGGTGAAGGAATAAATAAAAATGACCTCGATGATTCTCAAGTCCGACGAAGCCTATAACCCCCTCGATATTGCCGAGCTGGTGATTATGGATCGTGACTGGGTGTTTGATCGCCCCGCCGACGGCGAACTCATCGCCGAAGTAAACGGTGCATGGTGCAACTACCGCATCTGGTTCACCTGGGCCGAAGACTCCGGTGGCCTCACCCTCACCTGCGCCATGGACGGCAAGTTCCCCAAATCCGCCCTCACCAGGATTCATTCCCTTCTCGCAATCATCAATGAAAAGATCTGGCTCGGCCATTTCTCCCTCATCACCGAAGATGCCTCCATCACCTTCCGCCACTCGCTGCTGCTGCGCGAAGGTGCAGGCACTTGCGTTGAACACCTGCAGGACCTGCTCGACATCGCCATTAGCGAATGTGAGCGTTTCTACCCCGCTTTCCAATCTGTGGTCTGGGGCGGCAAAACACCTGCGGAAGCCATCGAAATCGCTCTCTTCGAAACCATCGCCGAAGCATAAGAGCCAAATAGTCGCACCACGCGAAAGGGCCCGGGCGCAAGTCCGGGCCCTTTATCTTTACAGCGCCACCCGTTCGTTGCTACAAAGGGTTCAACGAAAGGCGGCAACATGACACACACACTTCTCTTGGTCGGACACGGCAAAATGGGCGGCGTCTTGCTGGAGCGCCTCGCCAACACGGCAATTTTTTCCGCCGTCCACGTCATCAGCCCGCACCACACGCAAAAAGACAGCGGTAACATCCATTGGCATCGCGACCTCGCAAGCCTGCCCCTGCCCGTCTCTCCCACCGTCGTCACCTTCGCCGTAAAACCCGCCATGCTGGAAAGCCTGCTGCCGCACTACGCCGCGCGCTTCGCCGCTGGCCCCCTTTACCTCTCCGTCGCCGCCGGAAAAACTCTTAGCTTCTACCAAAAACATCTCGGCGCCCACGCCCATATCGTGCGCGCCATGCCCAACACCCCCTCGCTCATCGGCGAAGGCATGACCGCCCTCTGCGCCGCCGACACTCTCCCCGCCTCCGCCCGCAAAACCGCAACCGACATGATGCAGGCCGTGGGCGCCGTGCTGTGGGTCGAAGAATCGCAGATGGATGCTGTCACCGCCCTTTCCGGCTGCGGGCCGGCTTACGTATTTTTATTTATCGACAGCATGGTGAAAGCCGGCGTCGCCTCCGGCCTCACCGAGGCACAGGCCAAAACCCTCGCCATGCAAACCCTCCGCGGCAGCCACGCACTCGCCGCCCATAGCGGCAAAAGCTTCGATGAACTCTGCGCGCAAGTCGCCAGCCCCGGCGGCGCAACCGAGGCCGCCCTGAATCAGCTGAAAAAAAATGATGCTTTGCAAAACCTCATCGCCACCGCCATGCAGGCCGCCATCACCCGCACGCGCGAAATGGCCAAAAGCTAGTTCCGCGCTCCCGAAAGCCACACCGTGTGCCCCGGCGGCATAATCCGCAATCCGTGGCGGTGGTTCTCCCGCCACAACTTCACCTCGTCTGCCCATGCCACCGGCGCATCCGCAACCGAAGACCACCCCCACCACACCATCACCCCCGCCACCAGCATCCACGCCACCAGCACCGCATATAACAATTGGTGCCACGCGCTTCGGCTGCACGAAAGCTGGTACACAAAAATAAAACCCACGATCATCGCCTGCGCTAAAAAATAGCGATGGTTCGTCGTAATCAAAAACGCCTTGCTATCGCCGATCACCGCCGAGCAGAAAAAATTTCCCACGCTGATAAAGAGCACACTCGCCAGAAGCAACAGCCCCACCTGCACCCCCGGCTGCCTTTCGCCCCGCGCAACACAGGCCCACCCCGCGAGCCCAAACGCGGCAAACGCTACCGCCACCACGCGCAAGCCGCCACGCACATAAAAGAAAAACATCCCCGTGCGGAAAAAGGCCCACCAGTCTGAAAACGGGTACACCAGCAACCGGTCAAACAACCATAGCACCAATACGTCAAGCTCATCCCATC
>JANYCJ010000015.1 GCA_025360345.1 Alphaproteobacteria bacterium
CCACAGCCGTCATTCCCGCGCAGGCGGGAATCTATTCGCGTATATATTATATTTAAAGCGAGTGGATTCCCGCCTGCGCGGGAATGACGGTAAGAAGAGGCAAATCCTACGCGATGGATTATTTCTTCTTCGAAAACGCCCGCATATACTGCACCGGGCCGGGCATATCCACGCCCAGCGCCTGCGCGGCATGAAGCGGCCAGTAGGGGTCGCGCAGGAATTCCCGCGCCATCAGCACCACGTCGGCCTGCCCTTTTTGCAAAATGGCCTCGGCCTGTTCCGGCTCGGTAATCATGCCCACCGCGCCCGTGGCGACGCCCGCGCCCTGTTTCACCTGCTCGGCGTAAGGCACCTGGTAGCCCGGCCCGGTGGGAATTTTCACATGCCCCACCACCCCGCCCGTGGAGCAATCCATCAAATCTACGCCCAGCGGTTTCAGCAGCATGGCGAGCCTCACCGAATCCTCTCCTGTCCAGCCGCCTTCTTTCCAGTCGGTGGCCGAGATCCGCACCCATAGCGGCAAGCTGGGCGGCCACACCTTGCGCACTGCCTGCACCACTTCAATAAGTATCCGCACCCGGTTTTCAAAACTGCCGCCATATTCATCCTCGCGGAAATTCGCCAGCGGCGAGAGGAACTCGTTGATGAGGTAGCCGTGCGCCGCGTGAATTTCCGCCAGCTGGAACCCGGCCTTTTGCGCGCGCTGCGCCGCAGCAACGAATGCCTGCGTCACATCATGGATCTGGCTTACGCTAAGCGCGAGGGGAGGGGCGTCGCCCTCGTGGAAGGCCACCGCGCTGGGCGCCATGTTCTGCCAGCCGCCCGCGGAAGGCGGGATCAGCGTGTCGCCCTCCCACGGCTTGGAAAAGCTGGCCTTGCGCCCGGCATGGGCCAGCTGGATACCCGCAACCGCGCCCTGCGCCTTGATAAACCCCGTGATGCGCGAAAGCATCGGGATATGCTCGTCTTTCCATATGCCGTGGTCACCGGGGCTGATGCGCCCCTCCGCCGTGACGGCGGTGGCCTCCATGATAACCGCGCCCGCGCCGCCCACCGCGCGGCTGCCCAGATGCACCAGGTGCCAGTCATTGGCAAACCCGTCCTCGCAGGAATACTGGCACATCGGCGAAACCACGATACGGTTGCGCAGCGTGACATCGCCGAAGGTGATGGGCGTAAACAAAAGCGGTGCAGGCATAATTTCCCCCTTGGATAATTCACTATAGGTTTTTAATACGCCCCGCCGTATAAGGATGCCATAGTAAACCCATATACGTCCGGAGCAGGCCATGATCGTAAAATCCCTCGGTGTTTTTATCGCGATGGCGCTGCTGTCCACCGCCGCCCACGCCACGGTGCGCTCCGAATATGTGGATTACAAATCCGCCGACGGCACGCTCATGCAGGGCTACCTGTCCTATGACGATGCCACCACCGCGCCCCGCCCCGCCATCCTGATTGTGCCGGACTGGATGGGCATGGCCACGCCCTTTGCCCGCCAGAAAGGCACCATCCTCGCCGATCAGGGCTATGTCACCTTCGTGGCCGATATCTATGGCAAGGACGTGCGCCCCAAGGATACCGATGAAGCCGCCAAGCAGGCTGGCTATTATAAAGCCAACCGCCCCATCCTGCGCGAGCGCGTGGGCGCGGCCTATGACACGCTCACGCGTATGCCCCGGGTGAACGCGGATAAGGTCGTGGTCATGGGGTACTGCTTCGGCGGCACCACCGCGCTGGAACTTGCCCGCAGCGGTGTGCCGCTAAAGGGCACGGTGAGCTTCCATGGCGGCTTGTCCTCGCCCACGCCGGAAGACGCCCAGCGCATCCGCGGCCCCGTGCTCGCCATGCATGGCGCCGACGACCCCAACGTGCCGCCTAAGGAAGTGGAAGCCTTCAAGCAGGAAATGGCCAATGCCAAGGTGGACATGCGCTTCATCGCCTATCCCGGCGCGGTGCACGCCTTCACCAATCCCGCCGCAGGCAGCGACAACAGCAAGGGCGCGGCCTATAACGCCGATGCCGACCATAAGTCCTGGGCCGAGTTCGAGAATTTCCTGAAACAGGTCATGGGCTAACCGGGAATGCCGAAGCCGGGCTTCCTGATTCCTGAAAGCGCCGCCGAGGGCATCGCCATCCAGAAGGAACTGCGCCACCGGGTGAGGCTGGAAAATGATTTCGGCGCCATCCGCCATGTCGCGGGCGTGGATGTGGGCTATGACAATGCCCGCGGCCTCGCCCATGCCTCGGTGGTGGTCGTGGCGCTCGGCACGCTGCTGCCGGTGGAGCAGGTGCAGGTCTTTACCCCCGTGGCGTTTCCCTATATCACCGGCCTGCTTTCCTTCCGCGAAATTCCCGCCATTATCGAAGCGCTTGCGCAGCTTAAGCACGCTTATGAGTTGCTGATGGTAGACGGGCAGGGCATCGCCCATCCCCGCCGCCTCGGCATCGCCGCCCATCTCGGCGTGCTGACGGACATGCCCGCTATCGGCGTGGCCAAGTCCCGCCTCACCGGCACGTTCCACCCGCCCGGCCCCACCAAGGGCAGCCACTCGCCGCTCATGGACAAGGGCGAGCGCATCGGCGCGGTGCTGCGCAGCCGCGACAATGTAAGCCCGCTGTTCATCTCTCCCGGCCACCGCATAGACATCGACGCCTCGGTGCGCTATGTAGTGCAGTGCCTCACCCGCTACCGCCTGCCCGAGCCCACCCGGCTGGCCGACAAATACTCCAAATGCAAACCCGCGGGCGCGCAGGAAAGCTAACATGATCCTCCTCGAAAACGTAGACACCG
>JANYCJ010000002.1 GCA_025360345.1 Alphaproteobacteria bacterium
CGCCGGTCTGGCCCTGATACTTACCTTTGCGGTCGCCATAAGACACTTCGCAGACGGATTCGCCTTTGAGGAACAGGAACTGGCAGGCGCCCTCATTCGCGTAGATCTTGGCAGGCAGCGGGGTGGTGTTGGAAAATTCCAGCGTCACGTGGCCTTCCCACTCAGGCTCCAGCGGTGTGACGTTAACGATGATACCGCAGCGGGCATAGGTGGACTTGCCGACGCAGATGACCAGCACGTCACGCGGGATGCGGAAATATTCCACGGTGCGGGCAAGCGCGAAACTGTTTGGCGGGATGATGCAGACAGGGCCTTTGCGATCCACGAAGCCATTGCTGGCGAAGGATTTGGGATCGACGGTGGCGGAGTCCACGTTGGTGAAGATTTTGAACTCGTCGGACACGCGGGCGTCGTAGCCGTAGGACGACACTCCGTAGGAGATCACGCCTTCGCGGGTGAGGCCTTCGACGAAGGGTTCGATCATGCCTTTTTTGGCCTGTTCGCGAATCCAGCTATCCGGCATGATACCCACGTGATCGTCTCCTTGCGTGTGAATGTTTGTTAACCCGGAACCTTTGTACGGCGGAACGTGCCAAAAATCAAAGGGAATTGAAGTGTTTTCGCTAAGTCATTTGATTTTGTGAAGTGGATGCGCTAACGTGGCGGCTATCTTGAAAAATATCGGTGATTATGCATCAAATTCAGTCGTTTAAAACTACGCTCCTTACGGTGACGCTTTGTGCGGCGCTGGGACTGAGCGCCTGCGGGCCGAAGGTGGAGACCAACGGCTATGTGAAGCATGAGGATATCAAGACCCTCATAACGCCCGGGAAATCCACCAAGGACGATGTGCAAAAGGCGCTCGGTTCGCCTTCGTCACAGTCTACGTTCGGTAATGATTCGTGGTATTACATCACGGATAAAAAGGAATCTTACGCTTTCCTGAAATATAACACGGTGGAGCAGGACGTGGTGCGCATCGAGTTTGACGAAAGCGGGCGGGTGACCCAGGTGGAAGATTATGACAAATCCAAGAGTGAAGATATCCAGATCGTGAAGCGCGAAACGGCCACGGAAGGCCATACGCTGGGTTTCTTCGAACAGATGCTGGGCAATATCGGCCGCTTTAATGCGCCGGGCGGCGGTGCAGGCACCGTGGCTGGACGGCCCGGCCCCAGCGGTGGCGGTTTCCCCGGCCGGTAATTTTCTTGGTAATTTTCCCGGTAATTTTTTCTGGCCACTCTATTTTGTGGCTATGCCTTGGGCTCGGAGACGTGCAGGACTTCATAGGTATGGAAAGCGTCGCTGGCGGGCTTGGGCGCGGAGGCCTTGTCTTTCCACAGGCTGAAATGCAGCACTTCCCAGCGATCGGCGTCGAGTGCGACCACATGCATGTATAGGTTCGGGTCTTTGGCAAGGGTGTCCTGCATGGCCTTGTCCCGCTTCAGGTAGGCGTCGAGGGGTTCTTCGGCGGGGATGATGTCTACTTCGCGCTGGGCGTAAGCGGGGATGAGCTTGCGGTTGCCGTAGGCCATGTGCATAACGAACCAGTTGCGCACGCGGTGGCGGCTGAAAGTGTCGACCACGCCTTTGAATAAATCATCGAGAAGGAAATCTTTCGCCTCGTTTACGTCTTTCCAAATATAAAAGGGCGCATAAATCTTATCGGCCTCGTTGTAGAGAAAGGATTTATGGACAAGGCCGTCATGGTCGTCGAAGGCTTGTTTGCGGGCTTTTACGCGGGTTTTGATGGCTTCTGCATCGTAATTAACCGGGAGCTGGATAGAATATTGCATGGCCAGCATAAAGCGGGGCGTTCCTTAATTTACAAAGATTGAAAGAGCGTGACTGTTAAGAATTTGGGCCAATAAAGCAAGTGAAGTTTTGATGACCGCCGGGAATTATTCCGGGGCCGGAGGCGAATGATCCTCACTTTTAAGGCTTTGCGCATCACTATTTTTACGCCTTCAGGATGAGGGCGGCTATCAAAAACCGTCACCGTTACTGCGCCGCTAACGCGCGCTCAATGCCATGGTACAGCGTTAATTCAGCAGCGACGCCAGCGGGATATGGCACTGCACCTCGTTTCCGCTGCCGATATATTCCATGCCGTCGAGCATGACCATGGCCTTGGAGATGCCGCGGCCATTGGGATCGGCGAGGCTGCCGGGCATGTCATTATAGACATAACGCTGCCAGTCGAAGCCTTTGCCGCCATCCTTGATGGTGATGTACATGGCACCGTTCCTGCGGCTGGTATAGACATGCACCTGCCGGCTTCCCAGATCGGCGCTTTTCTGGCGGGCGAGGAGATCAGCGGGCCATGTGCCGCTTATCATGGCGCGGCTTTTCTGCTCGAAACCGAATTCAAGATTGCCGTGCTCGATGGCGTTGGTGAGAATTTCCATCAGGCCCACGGCCACGAATTCCGGATAAAGGGCGGCCTGCGAAAGGGAGGCGGCCAGCAGGCTTGCCTCCTGATGGGTGCGCAGCGAGAAAGCGCCTTCCTGCATAAGGCCTACGAAGCGGTTCTGGCTTTCGCTCATCTGGCTCAGAAGGTTTTCGCGCATGGCGCATTCGCCGGCGGCGGAGTGCAGGATGGCAGTGAGGATTTCAGGATGGAAAGGTTTGGTGAGGTAATAATACGCCCCGTTTTCCAGCCCTTCACGCATCTGGCTGATGCCTGCGTCGCCGGTCTGGAGAATGACGGGCATGTGCTGGACTTCACTGTCTTTCTTGATTTTCTTGAGCAGGTCAATGCCGCTGATATCGGGCATCATTTTATCGAGGAGCACGATATCCACCTCCTGTGCATGGGTGCGCAGGTGCTCCCAGCCGGCGATGCCGGAATCGAACGATTGCACTGCGAACCCAGCGTTGGTTGCGCATTTGGTGAGGATGGTGAGGTTGATCTCGTCGTCGTCGATGGCGACCACGGTTCGTTTATGCTGCGGTTTCATGTTGAGCCTCCAGTGTATTCGTGTGAATGGAATGTTGCCCTTCGGGCAGTTTGCAGGGAATGGTAAACGTGACATTGGCACCGATGCCGCTGTCGTTATTCTCCGCCCAGATCTGGCCGCCATGGGCGCGGATGATGCCGCGGCAGATGGCAAGGCCCAGCCCGGTGCCGCCCGCGCCGGTCTTGGTGTGGCTGCTCTGGCGGAAGGGTTCGAAGATGACCTCTTTTTCAAATTCGGGAATGCCTACGCCCTGGTCAATGAAGGAAACGAAAATGCTGTTTTCGCCCTCCTGCGAGAGCAAGCCGGAGCGGATGTTGATGCGGCTGTTGCGGGGCGCAAATTTAATGGCGTTGCCCAGCAGGTTGGTGATGACCTGCACGATGCGGTCCTGGTCGCAGGTGACGGTGACATCTTCGGCCAGCTGCTCAAAGGTGATTTCGATGTTTTTTTCCTGCAGTAGCGCGCGCACCATTTCGGTGGAGCGGGCAAGCAGTTCAGACATGTCGCTGCGGCGGAGTGAGAAGTGGTGCTCGCCCTGCTCGAAGCGGGCCACGTCGAGCACTTCGTTTACCAGCCGGGCGAGGCGCTCGGAGCTGTTGAGGATGATCTGGAAATAGCGCTGCTGCTCTGCGCGGTCGGCGGTTTCGATTTCCTTGATGCCGTAGGAGGCGAAGCTAATCATGGCGTGCAGCGGGGTGCGGAACTCATGGGAGATATTGCGCAGGAATTCGCTCTTGGCCTCGCTTGCGGCTTCGGCGATGCGCTTGGCTTCTTCCAGCTGGCGGGTGCGCAGCAGTACTTTATGTTCCAGCGTTTCATTGGCGTACATCAACTCCTGGTCACGGCTGCGGACTTCGCCCAGCATGTCGTTGAAGGCTTTGGCAAGGGAGCCGGTTTCATCGTCGTTGATGACGCGGGCGGCGAGGGTGAAGTCGCGCTTCTGGGTGATTTTGCGCGCCGTTTCCGCCAGCTCCAGAATGGGGCCGGAGATAAGGCGCTGGAAATAGACCGTCATGAGCAGCGCCATGCCCATCACAGCAAGGGCAGAGGTTCCGGCGATCTGGATGATTTTGGCGATATAGGCCTGTATGTCATTAGTATTGGCGACGAGGAAGGTGGTGCCGATCACCTGCTCCTGCTGGCGGATGGGCTGGAAGGAGGTGAGCATCCCGGGGAAATGCTTCTTGGTTTCGTCGGTGGTTTTAGGGCAGGCGATGTGCGCGCCAGGCTGGGTGGACTCGTAAGCGGCGAAGAGCGCCCCTTGCGCATCATAAATGCAGGCGGCAAAGATTGAGGGGTTGAGGCGGAAAATTTCTAGGTTGCTGTGGGCGTGCTCGGCGTCGAGGAAGGTGAGGGCTGCGGAGTTGCGGTCGCCGGTGACGGCAGCGGTGATATCCAGCTCCTGCATCTTGCTGATGCGCATATCATAGATCTGGTAGCTGGTGATGGCGAATACGGTTAGCAGCACTGCCGTGAGGCTGATGCCCATCATCATCAGGGTCAATTTGCGTTTGATCGAAAATTGCGGTGTCTGCATTCTGTCTTTACTATTAGCGGGGCCGTATCAGTACGGCTTCCAATCGTTAATAATAAAGGGTTAATATTAATTCCTTATTAACGTATAATTGGGTAAAATTTTGCTTAATAATTGATAAAATTGAATATTCCGGCTTAAGTTCCTGAGTTGGCAGGCGGAGTAGTGAAAGGGGTGCTACCGGCATTTAGCACCCCTTAAAGGATTATCCCTGCCTGGGAATAAATTTTAGCGCCACGCCGTTGCTGCAATGGCGCAGGCCGGTGGGTTTCGGGCCATCATCGAAGATGTGGCCGTGATGGCCGCCGCAGCGGGCGCAGTGATATTCGGTACGCTCCATCCAGGCGCTGGTATCGCTCTTGGTTTCGATATGGCCCTTGATGCTATCGAAAAAGCTGGGCCAGCCGGTGCCGCTGTCGAACTTGGTGCTGGAGAGGAATAGCGGCAGGTCGCAGCCCACGCAGGCGAACACGCCTTCACGGTGTTCGTTCAGCAAGGGGCTGCTGAAGGGGCGTTCAGTGCCTTCATGGCGCAGCACGTCATATTGCATGGGGGTAAGGCTTGCCTTCCACTCGGCGTCGGTTTTTTGGATTTTTTCTACTTTTTCCACGTCATCGGCAAAGGCCTTGCTGATTTTGCCTACGCGGGTGAAGCCCAGCGTGCAGGCGGTGGCGAGGGCGAGTTGCAGGAATTTGCGGCGTTCCATTAGAGGGTTCCTTTCTGGTTACATTTGCGGCTGATGATGGCATCGAGCGAATATTTGCCCGCGCTGAAGGTAAGGATAATGCCCAAAAGCGCGGCCCAATAATAGTGCTCGAACGAATCCTGATAGGTGAAGTTAATGACGGCGGTCATGGCCAGCAGGGGCAGGGTTGCGAAGCGCGCGCCAAGGCCGAGGGTCAGCAGCACGGGACAGGTCAGTTCAAAGGTGGTGCCGCAGATGGCGGCGACCAGAGGCGGCAGGAGGGGGACGGGAAATTCGTTGGTGAAAAGGTCTATGGTGTTGCTCCAGTCGTGGATTTTAAGCAGGCCGGAGGTGAAAAAAACCCGCGACATCAGCAGGCGGGCCACAAGGAGCAGGGCGGGCTGGAGGGCATCCAGTTTGCGGATAAGGGTTTTCAGGGTATTGACGCAAACCGGGCAGGGCATGAGGTATCCTTTAGTTGCAAGTTCTTACGCATGGTATACGGTATTTCGCGCTGAGTGCCAAAAAGGTTACATGCCATGAAGAGTGCCGAACCGGTGAGCCTGGAATCGCTGATGCAGCTTGCACTGGCCGGGGACAGCCGCGCCTACCAGCAGGTACTGAAGGACAGCGCGGCGCTGCTGCGGCCTTACCTTTCGCGCCGCGTCAGCCCGCAGGCGGCGGTGGACGATGTGCTGCAGGATATACTGGTTTCGGTGCATAAATCCCGGCACACCTATGACGGGATGCGGCCCTACGCCCCGTGGCTGTTTGCCATTGCGCGGTACCGGCTGACCGATTACCTGAGGGGAGCGTATAAGGATAAGCTGCGGCACGCGGCGGATATTTCCGACCATGAAGAATTTTTAGCGGCCGATGTAACCGAAGCGCCTTCTTCCTTCGAATACTTAGATAAGGTCGTGCGGGAACTGCCTGAAAAGCAGGGGCGGATCCTGACGCTGATGCACCAGCTGGGCTATACCGCCAAGGAGACGGCGGCCCAACTGGGAATGACGGAAACGGCAGTAAAGGTATCGGCGCACAGGGCATATAAGCTCTTAAAAAAGAAACTGGAACACGATGGCAACGCTTAACGAACTGATTGACAACCTTTCTGCCGCGCCCGCCGCCAAGCGCAGCACTGTGCGGCGCGCCTTCGGTTTATGGTTTGCGGCCTCGGCGTTTTACGTGGCGGTGCTGGTGCTGGTGTTCGGGGTGCGGGCAGATATCGCGGTGAAACTCGCCAACCCGTTTTATGTGACCGAGCTTGCAGTATTGGTTTTGGTTATCGGCAGCACCGGGCTTTCGGCGGTGGTGCTTTCCTACCCTGACATGCACCAGGCGCCTGGGCTGGCGCTGGCGCCGCTGCTGCCATTGGCGGCGTTTGCCGGACTGTTGCTTGCCGGGTGGATCATGGATTCTCCCCCCGCCGCTTTGCCGCCGCACAGCTATGAATGCACATTATGCATCACATTATATTCCATGGTGCCCGCCGCGGGGCTGTTTTATTACCTGCGCAAGCAGGCGAGCACGCATCTTTACGCCACGGGGGCGGTGGCGCTGGTGAGCGCCTTTGGTATTGGCTGCCTTGCGCTCAGGCTTTCTGAGCCTACGGATTCCGTGGTGCATCTGGTGCGCTGGCACTACCTGCCCATGCTTGGCTCGGGATTGCTCGGGCTGGTGGCCGGGCGCGTGGTTTTAAAATGGTGATGTAACTTTACGCGGATGGTGTACGAATAGACTACCGGGTGTGAGAATTTCTTCACCTTTTTTATTATCTAACCTCAGGAGTCACTTATGAATAAAATGCTTCTTTCCGCTGCCCTCGCCGGTATCGTTACCGCTGGTTTCGCCGCTTCCGCACAGGCCGCGGACGCACCTGCCAAAGAAAAATGCTACGGCATTGCCAAGGCCGGCAAGAATGATTGCAAAGCTTCTGATGGCGCACATGCCTGCCAGGGCCTTGCCACCAAGGACAACGCAGCAACCGACTGGGTGAATGTTGGCAAGGGCACCTGCGAAAAAGACGGCGGCTCGCTGACGGCCCCTAAGAAATAAGGGATGAGGAAAGCCCGCCTCCCACTGGAGGCGGGCTTTTTTTCACATGGGGAACCGTTTCGCATTTCCAGCACTGGGATTCGGGCTTGGCCTGAGGGCACCCTATTACGATATGATTTTGGAACAACGCCCGAAGGGCGTGGATTTTTTCGAGATCATTTCGGAAAATTTTATGGATTCGCATCAGGGCTACCGCGATTTCCTCAGTGATTTGCGGCGCGACTACGTTTTTGTGATGCATGGCGTATCGTTATCCATCGGCTCTACAGATCCGCTCAATCAAGCGTATTTGAAGAAAATTAAAAATCTGGCAGGGTTCCTCGGCGTGGCATGGGTTTCCGACCATGTGTGCTGGACGGGTGTGGCGGGCAAAAACAGCCACGATTTGCTGCCAGTTCCCTACACCGAAGAGGCGCTGGCGCATATGGTTTCGCGCATCCGGCACGTGCAGGATGTGCTGGAGCGGCCGATTGTTTTAGAGAACCCTTCTTCTTACGTGTCCTTTGCAGCATCGCAGATGAGCGAGTGCGAATTTCTGGCGCGCATGAGCGAGGAGGCGGATTGTGGATTGCTGCTGGATGTGAACAACGTGCATGTGAGCGGATTCAACCATGGGTTCGATACACGGGCTTATATCAGCGGGCTGCCGGCGGAGCGTATCGTGCAGATCCATCTTGCCGGGCATAAGCATTACGGCACGCATATCATTGACACGCATGACAGCGCGGTGACGGACGAGGTGTGGGCGCTGTATGCCCATGCGCTGGCACATGCCGGGCAGGTGAGCACGCTGGTGGAGTGGGACGACCATATACCTGAATTTCCGGTGCTGCTGGCGGAGCTGGAGAAGGCGCGGACATACGCGCATCTACGGGAGGCGGTATAATGGCGCTTCAACATTTGCTCAACCAGTTTCACGGTGCAATACTGGATAAAAATGCCAATGCCATGGCGGAGCATCTGCGCGATAACGGACGGCTTTCGCCAGAGCGGCAGATGATGATTTATATTGAGGGTTACCGCCTGCGGCTGGCGGTGGCGCTGCGAGGCGATTACCCGGAATTGCTGGCCTTGGTGGGCGAGGATGCGTTTGACGCGCTGGCCACTGTTTACATTGAGGCATATGCGCCGGTGGATGCCAGCCTCGATGTTTACCCGTTCGGGTTCGCGGCTTTCGCGCGGGAAAAGGCGGGCGGATTTTGCGGGGAGCTGGCGATGCTGGAGGGGGCGATTGCGAAGGTGTTCTTACTGCCCGATAGCGACGCGCTGAGGGCGGAAGGTTTTTCTGCGGCCAACCCCGAGGATTTTGCGGTGATGCGGATGCGCTTACGCAGTGCAGCGATGCTGCTGGCGCTGGATTTTCCCGTGGAGGATTATTTCGCGGCGCGGCGCGACGGGCGGCCTGCCAGCGTGCCGGAAGCGGGCTTGAGCCCGATGATGGTGGTGCGGCATGGCAACGTGGTGTGCAGGCATGTACTGCACCCGGTGGCGTTTGTGCTGCTGTCGGCGCTTAACGAGGGCCTGCCGATGGGCGCGGCGCTTGAGCAGGCGGCGGGCGCGGATGAAGAGGCGCTGGAGGTGCTGTCCGCGCAGCTTCAGCACTGGTTTGCGCATTGGGCGCAGCATGGATTTTTTCAACCTGTTCTGGAGTAGCGCCATGACATTACGCGTATTGCTTGCCTGCCTGTTCAGCTTATTCGCCACGGCTTCGCGCGCAGAAGAGCCCGCGTTAAAAAAAGCCATTTTTGCGGGTGGGTGTTTCTGGTGCATGGATGCGGAATTCCGGGGCACGCTGGGCGTGGTGGGGGTGGTGTCGGGCTATACCGGCGGCACGGTGGAAAACCCGACCTATGAGCAGGTGGCCACGGGTAAGACCGGCCATGCCGAAGCCATTGAGATCACTTATGACCCTACCAAAATCAGCTACCCGCAGTTGCTGGATATTTACTGGAGCAATATTGACCCGACCGATGCGGGCGGGCAATTCGCCGATCGCGGCTCGCAATACCGCTCGGAAATTTTTTACCTCGATGAGGAACAACACAAGCAGGCGCAGGCCTCTAAAATTGCGAAGCAGGCGCGCTTGAATACCGACATCGCCACTGTCATCAGCCCGGCGTCAACTTTTTACAAGGCGGAAGACTACCATCAGGATTACGCGCATAAGAACCCGACGCAGTATAACCTGTACAAATATGCCAGCGGACGTGCCAAGCGGCTGGAAGAACTTAATAAATAATATTTTTTGCTTTTTGGAAAATCGGGCCGATTAACAATTCCAAAACTTATTTCTGTTACACCTGAAGCTGGTTACATACGGGCTGAGGCTGCATGACAGAGGCTTTTTACCAGAATATCGCCGGGTTCCACCAGTTTGCTGAGCTGACCGATTCCAGCCATTTCCACCCCGCGCCGCAGGACTGGCAGGTGGTGGTGTGCGATATTGTAAATTCCACGCAGGCGATTGCGCAGGGGCGCTACAAGCAGGTAAACCTTGTGGGCGCGGCGGTGATTATGGCGGTGCTGAATGTGCGCGACGGGGTGGATATTCCTTATGCATTCGGCGGGGACGGCGCCACCATCCTGATTCCCGGCAGGCTGCTGGGCGCGGTGAAAGAGGCGCTGGAAGCCGTGCAGGCGAAAGTGGCGATGATGCTTGAGCTGGAACTGCGCGCAGGATGCGTGCCGGTGGCAGCGCTGCTGCTTGACGGAGCAACGCTATCGGTGGGGCGATTTTTTCTTTCGGAGCATATGTCGCAAGCGGTGTTTCACGGCACGGCGCTGGCACGGGCGGAGGCATGGCTTAAAAAGGGCGGCGGCGAAGTGCTGCTATGCAACCCTGCGGCCAAAGACAACCCGAACCTCGAAGGGCTGGAATGCCGGTGGGAGCCTATTGCCAACCGCAACGGCATGATGCTGAGCGTGATGGTGCGGGCGCTGCCCGTGGCGCTGGATAAGGCGCTGGCGGTCCATGCCACGATCCTGAAGGAAATCGGCGCTATTTACCCTGATGAAACGGCTTTACCGGTGACGGCGGATAAGGTGCGCATCAGCCTGTCGCCACGGAGGCTATGGGCGGAGGTGTTGTTGCGCAGCGATGATGACTGGTTTTCACGCGCGCGCTACTTACTGAAAATACTGGCGCTCAACCTGGTGGGCTGGCTGAGCTTTGCCAGCGGCAAGGCCGTGGGCGGATTCGAGGGGCAGAAATATCTCTCGGAAATGGCCGCCAACAGCGATGCGCGCAAATTCGACGATTGCCTGAGGATGGTGGTGGACAGCACGCCCGCGCAGCGCGACCGGCTAGAGGCCCTGCTGGATACGCATTACCGCAAGGGCGATATCGTGTATGGGATGCACGCTTCGGGCGAGGCGCTGATGACCTGCCTTGTGTTCAACCTAACGGGAGACCATGTGCATTTCGTGGATGGCGGCGACGGCGGCTATGCCATGGCGGCGGTGCAGATGAAGCAGCAGCTTAAACAGCGCGCCGAGGCCGCGGCATGAGTCCGTTCCGGCTTTATTTCTGGGGCACGCGGGGCACGCTTCCCACGCCGGGCAATTTCAAGGCGGGCTATGGCGGGCGCACGGCCTGCGTGGAGGTGACCTGCGGCGAGCACACTATCATCCTTGATGCGGGCACGGGGCTTACGGCGCTGCAAAAGCGTTTTGGACATGCGGATATTTTACTTAGCCATACGCATATCGACCATATCCTCGGGCTGCCTTTTTTCCTGCCCGACTGCAGGGAGGAGATGACGCTTTCCCTTTGGGCGGGTCATCTGCAGCCGGAGCTGACCCTGCGGCGGGCGATCAGCCAGCTGATGTCCGCGCCGCTGTTCCCGCTGACTTTGGATGACGTGAAAGCGAAAGTGGAGCTGCATGATTTCGAGGCGGGTGACTCCATTTCCACGGCGGCGTGGGACAAGGCGGGTATCCGGGTCAGCACCCTGCCGCTTGCGCATCCCGACCGGGCGACGGGATACCGGATTGATTACCAGGGGCAGTCGGTGTGCTACATCACTGATTACGAACATCGGGAAGGCAGTATCGAACCTGAGCTGGCGACCTTTGTGCGCAACGCGGACGTGCTCATTTACGATTCGACCTATACGGATGAAAATTTTTCGCAGCATAAGGGCTGGGGGCACTCTACCTGGCAGCAGGGAATGCGGCTGGCCGACTTTGCGGGGGTGAAACGGTTCATCGCGTTCCACCATGACCCGATGGCCGATGATGCGACACTGGCGGAGCGGAGCGAGGCGCTGACGCATATCCGGCCGGGCAGTTTTTTTGCCCAGGAAAACATGGTGCTCCAGCTGCAGCCGGAAGAGCTGCTGAGCACCGCGCCATGGGTTTCGCATGATGAGAAAAGGGATGCGGTGAAGCTGGTGGAACAGCTGACCGCTATCGGCGCGGCGCTTTCGGCAGAGGACAATTTCGAGCATTTGCTGGAGATCATCATGACCGAGGCGCAGAAGATCGCACGCGCGGATGGCGGCACGCTTTACCACCGCACGGATGACGATATGCTGGAATTCGCCATCATCCGAAATGATACGCTTACCATCGCCTATGGCGGAAGGGCCGCGCTTAAAGCGCCGTTTGCGCCCCTGCCCCTTTATGACCCTAAAACACGCAAACCGAACCAGCATATTCTGGCGGCCTATGCGGTGCTGGGCAAGGAGCCGGTCAACATCGCCGATGTGTACCACACGCAGGGCTTCGATTTTGAAGGGGCGCGGCAGTTTGATTCAGAGCATGGCTACCGCACGCAATCGGTGCTGGCGATCCCGATGGTGAGCCACACGCGGGAAGTGCTGGGCTGCCTTCAGCTGATAAACGCTCGCGACGCGACAACCGGAGAAGTCATTCCGTTTTCTGCCTCGGTTCAAAAGCTGGTGCAGTCTCTGGCGTCGCAGGCGGCGATTATATTGCAAAACAAGCTGTTGTTGCAGGCGCAGAAAGACCTGCTGGAATCCTTTATCAAAATGATCGCCCATGCGATTGACGCGAAATCGCCTTACACGGGGGCGCATTGCGAGAGGGTGCCGACGCTTACCAACATGCTGGCGCAGGCGGCCTGTGATGCGAAGGACGGTTCGTTCCGCGATTTTTCGCTGACGGCGGATGAGAAGTATGAGCTGCATATCGCAGGCTGGCTGCATGATTGCGGCAAGGTTACTTCGCCCGTGCATATCATGGACAAATCCACCAAGCTGGAAACGATTTTCGACCGCGTGGAGCTGGTGAAGGCGCGTTTTGAACTGCAGAAGAAAGAGGCGAAGATCCGGATGCTGGAAGGGCGATGCGACGCCGCCGAATATGCAGCGAATATTGAAAAGCTGGAACAGGACTATGCCTTCGTCGCGCATAGCAATATTGGCGGGGAGTTCATGACGGATGCGGATATTGCGCGGCTGGGGGATATTGCCGCGCGCGGCCTGCTGAGCGAGAACGAGCTCTATAACCTCGTGACGCGCAAGGGCACGCTGACCAAAGAGGAACGTCAGCTGATGAACGACCATATGGTGCATACCTGCGCCATGCTGGAGTCTCTCCCCTTCCCGAGGCATCTGCGGCGTGTGCCGGAATATGCGGGGGGGCACCATGAGCGCATGGATGGCAAGGGGTACCCTAAAGGGATACGTGCAGGCGAGATGTCGGTGCCGGCGCGGATGATGGCGGTTGCGGACGTGTTTGAGGCGCTTACCGCGAATGACCGCCCGTATAAATCGGCCAAGACGCTATCGGAAGCGATGCAGATTATCGGCAATATGAAACGCGATCACCATTTAGACCCGGCGGTGGTGGATTTCTTTATTACTTCAAAAGTGTATATTGATTATGCCCGTAAATATCTTCCCGCGGAGCTGATTGATGCCGTGGACGAGGCAGCGTTGCTGGCGATCAGGCCGGCTTAGTTATTTTACCAGCAGTTTTTCCACGACCGGGAGCATACCGCTTACCATAATATCCACACCCTGCGCGGTGGGGTGCACGCCATCGGCCTGCAGGAGCTCGGCGTGACCGAGCACGCCTTCGAGGATGCCGGGATAGAGCGGCGCATTATATTTAGCGGCGAGGGTGGGGTAAATGGCGTTGAAATCGCCTGCGAATTTTGCGCCGAAATTCATGGGGGCGGCTATGCCCGCGAGGATCAGTTTAATACCAGCCGCCTGAATTTTTTGCATCATGCCATCGAGATTGGCCTGGGTGGTGGCGGGGGGGAAGGCGCGCATCAGGTCGTTTGCGCCGAGTTCGAGGATAATGATATCGGGTTTTTGCGCCAGCACGTAGTCGAGGCGGCTGATGCCCCCGGCGGTGGTGTCGCCGCTTACGCCGTCGTTGATGATTTTGACGTTATAGCCCGCAGCGAGGAGTTGCTGTTCCAGTTTTACGGGGAAGGCTTCGGTGGCGTTCAGGCCGTATCCGGCGAAGAGGCTGTCGCCAAAGGCGGCGATAGTAGTGGTTGTGCCTTCTGCGCGGCTTTGCGATACTAGCAGGCAGGTAATGGCCATAAATGTTGGAAGAAGACGCATGGAACCCTCGATGATGATTGCCCTTGAACATGTTTCGCTAAGCCTGAAGGGGCCGCATGGGCAGGTGCATATCCTAGACGATATTTCGCTAAAGGTAAACCGTGGCGAGCGGGTGAGCATCATGGGGCCGTCGGGGTCGGGGAAGACCTCGCTGCTGATGTGCATGGCAGGGCTGGAGCGGGTGAGCGCGGGGGCGATCCGCATCGACGGCACGGAGGTGCATACGCTCGGCGAGGATGCCATGGCGGCGTTCCGGCGGGATACGATCGGGATTGTGTTCCAGAATTTTCATTTAATTCCCACGATGACGGCGCTGGAAAACGTGGCGGTGCCGATGGAATTTGCGCGCAGGAGCGATGCGGCGCAGGCCGCGAAGGCGGCGCTGGACGCGGTGGGGCTGTCGCACCGGCTGAACCATTTTCCCTCGCAGCTTTCCGGGGGGGAGCAGCAAAGGGTTGCGCTGGCGCGGGCCTTTGCGATGAAGCCGAAAATCCTGCTGGCGGATGAGCCGACGGGGAATCTCGACCAGGAGACGGGCAAACAGATCGTGGCGCTGATGCTGGAGATGCACCGCAATTCCGGCACGACGCTGCTTTTGATCACGCATGATAAAAGCCTTGCGGAGCAATGCGACCGGCTGGTGACGATACGCGACGGGAAGATACAGTGAAGCTGGCATGGGTTCTGGCATTGCGCGAGTTGCGCGGTGGGGTGCGGGATTTTCGCATTTTTTTGAGCTGCCTGATTATCGGCGTGGCGGTGATTGCTGGGGTGACTTCGGTGTCGCGGCATATTGCGCAGGGAATAAAGCAGGAGTCGCGCACATTGCTGGGGGGGGATTTTGAGCTGTCGCTGATCAACCAGCTGGCCAGCGACGAGCAGGTTGCGTTCCTAAAGCAGTTCGGGCGGGTGTCCATGAGCGGGAATATGCGCTCGATGGCGGTGCATGGCGACGATGTGACGCTGGTGGAGCTGAAAGGTGTGGATGATAATTACCCGCTGCTGGGCGATGCGCAGATGCAGGGGGGGGAATCGCTGGCAGAGGCGCTGGACGCGGGCGGGCTGGTTGCGGAGCCAGCGTTTTTCGACCGGATGCAGATTGCGCCGGGGGATAGCGTGCAGATCGGCGATGCGCAGCTGGTGGTGGCCGATGCGCTGGTGAAGGAGCCCGACCGCATCACCAGCCCGCTGACGCTGGGGCCGCGGGTGATGGGGCGGATGGACGCGCTGCAGAAACTGGGGCTGATGCTGCCGGCGGGGCTTACGCGCTACCATTACCACGTGGTGCTGAACGAGGGGGTGAGCCCGGAAGTGTTCCAGGCGAAGCTCGCGGAGCGGTTTCCCAAAGCGCCGTGGATTGTGAAAACGGTGAATGACAATAACCGCGGGGTGCAGGATTTCATCAGCCGGTTGCAGTTGTTCATGACGCTGGCGGGGCTTTCTTCGCTGCTGATCGGCGGGATTGGGATTATGAATGCAGCGGAGACGTACTTGCATAAAAAATCGGAATCCATCGCGGTGTATAAGACGCTGGGGGCGAGCAGGGATTTCGTGTTCGGGGTGTATATGCTGGTGCTGCTGGTGATTTCGCTGCCCGCCGCATGCGTGGGGGCGGTGTTTGGCTCGGCGGTATCGGTGCTGGCGCTGCCGTATCTTTCGGCGTTTTTGCCGGTGTATGACACGAGCTTTACGCTGGATGCGCCCTCGATGGGGCTGGCGGTTTTGTTCGGGGTGCTTACGGTGTTCACCTTTTCCATTGCGGCGCTGGGGCGGGGGGTGGAGGTGCGCCCTGCGCTGCTGTTCCGGGGCGCGGATTTGGCGAAGCTGGCGCTGCCGCGGGGGAGGCTTGCGGCGAATGCGGGTTGCGCTTTGCTGCTGGTGGGGACGCTGGTGGTTTCTTCCAGCGATACGAAAATCGCGCTGGGGTTTATCGCTTCGGCGTTTGCGAGTTTCGTGATTTTTGCGGGCGCGACGAAGGTGACGCAGAAGGTGGCGCGGAGGATTCATTTGCGCGCGCCGTGGGCGCGGATGGCATTGGCAAATTTATACCGGCCGGGGGCGCATACGCTTTCGATCATGCTGTCTATCGGAATCGGGCTTACGGTGCTGATTTCGCTGCTACTGGTGGGAGGGAATTTCCAGAAAGAAGTGAAAGAGACGATGCCTGCTATCGCCCCTTCGCTGTTCCTG
>JANYCJ010000035.1 GCA_025360345.1 Alphaproteobacteria bacterium
CATGGCGTCATGATCGCGCGCAAGCATCTGGGATGGTATTCCTCCGGCCTGTTCGATTCCTCCACCTACCGCAGCCGCATCAATAACCTGATTGAGCCGGACGCCGTCAGACAGGAAATCACCGATTTTTATAACAGCGTGCTGGACAAGCCGCTTGTGGATGCCTGCGCCCTTGCCGAAGGGGACGATGGCTTCTCCTGTGCGGCATGATTGAGATTTCCTACCTTAATATAATCCCATCGGCACTGATCGCGCTGGATCATTCGCTGTCTATCCGCTTTATCAATCCCGCTGCCGAAATGCTGATCGGCATCAGTTCGCAACAGGCGCTCGACCGCAGCCTGCAGATGGTTCCGGGGTTTGACGCCGAGCTGTGTGCCTTGTGTGAGCGCGTATTATCCACCGGCCAGTCCATCAGCCTGTTTGAACATACCCTGCGCCTGCCGATGAACCACCGCGAAGTGACTATGCATTTAACGCCAATTATGTCGGCAGGTTCCGCTGTGTCACAGGTATTGATAACGATTGAAAAAACCGATGGCTGCGAACGCGTGGTGTCGCAGGAATTAAAACAGGAAGCGTCGCGCGCGGCGGGCGTCATGGCGGCTATGCTGGCGCATGAAGTAAAGAATCCGCTCGCGGGCATTCGTGGTGCGGCGCAATTACTGAAGGAAGAAGTCTCGCCAGAGCTGCAATCGCTCACGGAGCTGATCTGCAATGAAACGGATCGCATCCGCGATTTGCTGGCGCAGGTGGAAATATTTGATGCCAGCGCGCTCGATCACAAGCAATCGGTAAACATCCACGAGGTGCTGCAATATGTACTTTCCATCGCCAAGAGCGGTTTTGCCCAGCATGTTCAGTTCAAGGAACGCTATGACCCATCATTGCCGCCCGTTATCGGTCACCGTGATTTGCTGGTGCAATTGCTATTAAACCTTGTCAAAAACTCCGCCGAAGCCCTGAGTGGCATCAGTGATGCCACCATCACCTTCACCACCAGCTACCGCAGCGGCTACCACATCCGCGCCAAATCCCCGGACACCGCCGCCAATGAAGAGCGTGTGTCATTACCCATCATGGTTACGGTGGAAGATAATGGGGCAGGGATACCCGCTGAGATCCGCGCCCGTCTTTTCGAACCCTATGTTTCGTCAAAAGAAGATGGGCGGGGGCTGGGCCTGGCTGTGGTCGCTAAAATCGCATCCGATTTAGGTGCGGCGGTTGAACTCGACCACGAATATACGAGCGGCACACGTTTTGCGCTGTGGTTGCCGGTTGACAGCGGGCGGTGAAGGGTGAACAGTATGCATCATTCAATGGATATGCCTTCAGAGTCTATGAACCCGACTATTTTAATTGCCGATGACGATAAGACAATCTGCACTGTGCTTGCGCATGCGATGAAAAAGCGTGGCTGGGAGCCGATGGTCGCGCATAATGGCGACACGCTGATGGATTGGGTGCGGCAAGGCCTCGGCGACGTGGTGATTACCGATGTGCGTATGCCGGTAAGCGAGCCATACAAGAACGGTCTCGATTTGCTGCCGCTGATGCGCCATTTGCGCTCCGATATGCCGATCATTGTCATCAGCGCGCAGAACACGCTGATGACGGCGGTGCGTGCCAACGAAGTCGGCGCTTATGAATTCATGCCCAAGCCCTTCGATTTAAACATCCTGCTTGAGCATGTCGAAAAATCGCTGGAAAAACTCGGCAAGGCTCCTGAAAAAACGCATGAAACAAACCTGCGTGACCTGCAGGAGGAAAAAGACGCCGAGCATTTCATCGGCACGTCCCCAGCCATGCAGGATATTTACCGCACGCTGGCAAGGCTGGTGAATAACGACCTGACCGTCACCGTCATCGGTGAATCCGGCACCGGGAAAGAACTAGTGGCGCGTGCATTGCACCAGCTTGGTAAACGTAAAAAAGCCCCGTTCGTGCCAATTAACATGGCGGCCATCCCGCGTGAATTAGTGGAAAGCGAATTGTTCGGTTATGAAAAGGGTGCCTTCACCGGTGCCAACCAGCGCAAAAGTGGCAAGTTCGAGCAGGCCGAGGGCGGCACGCTGTTCCTCGATGAAATCGGCGACATGCCGATGGACGCACAAACCAAATTGCTG
>JANYCJ010000050.1 GCA_025360345.1 Alphaproteobacteria bacterium
GTCCGTCGCAGGCGTGGTGTCGAACTCCATGAAATGGTTGAGTCGCTCGGTGGAAATCACCCCCAGCGGCTGCAGCGCCGCATCGCCATACGCCCGCCCCATGCCCCGCGCAATCACCGTGGGCGCCTCACGCAAGATGCCCGCCAGGTCGCGCCGTTTTTCCGGGCGCCAGGTCTGGCAGTCTCGCACCGGGAAATGACCCCAGCCATGCAGGCTTTGTTGTTTTGTGGCAGGCATTGATGCTCTTTCGCGAAGAGCTAAAACATGCTCTGAAATCAGCCTGCTGTCAAAATGATTATGGCCGGCGTTTGCCGACCATAATGGGATAGCGAAATAATACTATGCTAAATCGATTATCCGCTGTTGTTGCGGTCACTGATTGGCGGCGGGGCGGGTAGGGCTTGCGTGCCGGTCGTCACCGGGCCCCCGGTAATTTTGCCCGGCCGCCCATTGGTATAGGCGCGGTGGCTATACCGTGCGCTCGCTGTTCATCTTGATGTTGCTGGCCACGCTGGAAGGTGCAGACGACCTCGATACGTCGTTGGAGGCAACCGCAAGGTTATCCTTCAGCTGCTGGCCTGCTTTCATGATCTCGGCCAGCACATCTTTGCTTAAGCCGCTCAGCTTGTTCATACTCTCGGACATGTTGTCCTTATTAAGCGCCACAAGTACCTTGGTGCCTTCGTTAACGATGTTTGCTGCCAGCGACTGCCCCGACATGCTTTGCCCCGCGTCCTGCAGGCGGCTTTCAGGCCGTTGCGCATCCATGGTTGGCTTGGGGGCGGGCTGGTTTTGTGCCACCATTTCAGCCTGCGTGCTGATCGCCGGTTCTGGCATCGGCGCCCTCGCATCCATCTGCTTGTCTTTACCCTTCAGGCTGGCCACATAGGTTTTAATTTCCTCAATCGGGGCTTTCACCCCTTCCTTGATATCGGCGGTAATGCCTTTGATATCTTTCCCGGTGGTGGCCACCAGCACCTCATTGGTAACTCCAAGCCCTTCTTTCTTTACCTTGTCCATCGCGGGCTTCTTGGCCTGTGCCGTCGCGGTTTTGACGATCACTTTTTCAGCGGTCTTTAGCACGCCTTCCTTAGCCATGCTTTCGGCAACATCCACAGTGGCTTCCTTCGCCATCGCCACCGTTGTTTCCTTGGCCACCTCTTTTGTGGCCTGCTTGGCGACGATCTTTGTCGTTTCCTCAGCGGCAATGACCGTTTCCTTGACCAACATGCCCGCCGCTTTGCCCTCGGTCTTGGCCACCGCAGCGCCTTTACCGCCCGGTGCCACTACCGCAAATACTTCAAGCCCCACTTGCAGCCCGTCTTCCAGTGACACGGTAAGCTTGCCGTTTTCACGGGTCTCTTTCACGATATTTTGCACCGCATTGACGGTCTTGTTGCCGCCAAATTCTTCCAGCGTTTGATAATTCCCTTTTGTAAGGCCCGTTGCGTCCGTGACCTGCGCCACGCCGGAAGCGATAGTATCACCGGCCGGCAGCGCCTGCGCTGTCTTTACAATGCGGGTGGAAGTCCTGTCGGCTGCGGCAATGGTCTCAGCTGCCAGCCTGCTCGCTTTTTCCTCGTCGCCCATCGCATTTGCAACGGAAAACTCAACCAGCGTTTTCGTGTCTTTTGCAGCGCTTACCACCGCATCCTTGACCGGGGCAATGCGTGCCTCCATGCGGTTGGTGGCCTCAATCGCCGCCTGTTCCAGCCGCGCCACTTCCTTTTCATTGCCGGTATAGGTCGCCGCGCCATACTGGATCATGGTGCCCGCGTCCTGCGCCGCTTCGCCAACCGCTTTGGCGGCTTTCTTTTCCAGCTCTACCACCGGCTTCAGTATGGCTTCCGCAGTGTTGAGCCGTGCTTCGGTGCGCTCGAAAGCTTCGCGCACTTCCGTCGCCGTGCCGTTGCCCGTGGCAACGGTGTAGCCGTCAACGGCTGCATCCTTCACTTCGATAGCTGCTTTCACCGCAGTATTGGCAACGGCCTTCACCACGTTCTGAACGGGTTTCGCCACCACTTCAATCCCGTCTGCCACTTTGACATAGCCCGCCATGCGCTCGTTGGCCGCTCGAAGCTTGGCCATTTCCGCCTTGCGCTCTTCCGGGTTGCTGCTAATGGGTTTGTCTGCCCCCATGTTGCTGCCGCCCGCCATGGTTTTGACAATATTGACCGTATCCACCACGGTATTGACCACCGCATTAACGGTGTTGGAAACAGCACTTTTAATACGATCAAACCAACCAGCCATAACTGCCCATCATGTAGCGAATACAAAAAGCAATATTTTATGTATTCGAGGTGATAAAACGGCTTAATTGGTTAATTATACCCCAATTAGAATTAACTAGCAGTTAATTTATGTCTAAAAATGGCTAATTTGCATTAATGTCGATAAGTCCATACTGATGAGCAAAATCAGACACATACTTTGCCAACCGGGCCGTATCGAAGTCGGCATGTCCCACCCCGGGGAAAATAATAACTTCTTTGGGGCTGATCACGGCCTCGTGAAGCCTGCGCCCATGCGCAAGGGGGATCGTATCGTCGCGGTCACCATGAAACTGCAACACCGGCATGGTCAGCTTGCCGATTTTATTCAGCGAGTGGAACCGGTCCCGTATCATCCACTTCACCGGGATATAAGGGTACATTTCCGCTGCCCGCTGGGCCACGGAAAGATAAGCCGCCTGCAACACCAGCCCGCCCACGGGGTACTCGCTGGCCATCTGCACCGCAACCCCCGTGCCCAGCGATTCCCCGAAAATAATCGTTCGCCCCACCGGGCAGCCGAGCTCCTGCGCCACATACGCCATGGCCGCCCTCGCATCGTCATACAGCCCGGTTTCCGTAGGGGTGCCACTGCTCTTGCCGTAGCCGCGGTAGGAGAGCGCCGTCACGCCAAACCCCTTCGCCGCGAGTGCTCCCAATATCTTTGCCCGGTTACCAAGATGCGAGGCGTTGCCATGAAAATACACCACCATCGGCATTCCCGCCTGCGCTGGGTGCACCCATAGCTGCAGCGAAGAACTTCCCTTGCGGATGAAGCTTTCACCGAACCCGCTAAGTCCGTAAGATTCCGGAGTGCCGATCTGCGTGTCCGGGTGATAAATCAGCCGCCGCTGGAACAGGTACATATACCCGCACACCCCCGCATACCCCAGCAATGCCAACCCCAGCAGATAAACCATAGCCCTCCCGCATTCACTCCTAGTATATCATGAAACCAATTGCTAAATAAATACCAGTTGCTTATGCTCCGCCCCATAGGGAAATCACATGAACATCATTTCAGTCTATCTTATATTCAGCATGTTAGCCGTGATCTGGTTCGACACCACGCGCTACATTATTCCTAACTGGCTGGTCGGCCTGCTGCTGGCAACCTATGCCTTTGCCGTCTACACCGCCCCCGTTCCGGTAGACTGGAAAATGGCACTGGCAGGCATGGGCGCGGTGCTTATTGTCGGCTATATTATTTTTGCCCTGAAATTCATGGGAGCAGGGGACATCAAGCTCATGACCGCGCTTTCCCTCTGGGTGGGTTTTCAGAACCTGCCGGATTTCCTGTTCGGCGTGTCCCTTATCGGCGGTGTCCTTTCGCTGGGCTTATGGGGGGGGCGAAAGCTTTTGCCCCATCTCCCCAAGAAACCTAAAAAAGAAAACCTGCCCCGTATCCTGCAAGAGGGCGCGCCCGTGCCCTACGGAGTGGCCATTGCCCTTGCTTTCCTCATGCTGCTTTACATGGGAAAAGTTCCCGTTCTCGGCTAAGACTATTGAGTTTTAATAATTATTATTAGCGCCAAAGTCATAGTATATTAACGGGACCTTACCTTTCGCGGTGCTAGAATGCCCCTGCAACAAAAGGGAGACTCCGCATGATCGCACGCGTAGAAAAGCCCATAACGGTGGCCCAGAGCGCCTCGGGCTATATTGAAGACCGCAAGCGCGGCGTCTTTGTCGTGGTTCCCACCAGCCTGAAAACGGAGGAGGATGTTAAAAACCTCGACCATATGATGCAGCAATTCGCACCCATGCTCCGCCATCAGACACCCCGCTATCTCGTCGTTGACATGGAGGGGGTAAATATAGCCGAAGGGGCGCTTGGTGACAAATTCATGGCCGCACTGCTGAACGCAAAGCAAAGCATGGGAGGCATGGGGCCAAAGCACGGATCACAGGCGGAGCTGCATGTCGCAGGTGTGGGCAACAAGGATACCCGGGAGATGTTTCATATCAACAGGCTTGAAAACGAGCTGAATGTGCACAGCGAAGTTGCCAGCGAAATTGTGCGCCAGCTGCACCGCCGCCCCCAGAAACACACAGACCTGATTGCAAGGCTACCCTCATCGGTGGCAGACGAAATCACCCGTTAAAGCACAGGCTCCGCGGGTTCGGGCGTGTCCACCGCGTTGGCGCTTTTCAGGATCCGCACTCCCATGACAAGGCTCAGCAGGTAATTGAACTCCGCGCCGAAAATAAAAATCACGTTGCACAAATACAAAAACACCAGCGCTGCAATCACCCCGCCAAGGCTGCCGTAAATCAAATTCACCTGGTTGAAATGCGACAGGTAATAGGTGAACGCCCACGCCGCGCCCCACCATCCCAGCACCACCAGTATCGCCCCCGGTGCCACCGCGAGGAAGCGTTGCTTGATATTGGGAATCAGGTAATAGATCGAGGCGATGGCAAGGAACAGCGCCGCCGCCGAAATCCCGATAAGCACCTTGCGCACATAAAGCTGGCTTTCCATGCTCAGATGCACATCCATCCAGTCGGAAAACGGCTGTAATATCAGCTGCAGCGTCACCACCAGGATCATGCCGCTGATGGTAATGAAGGTAAACACCAGCAGTTGCAGCACGCTCATGGACCGCCGGAACCAGTAAGCCGGTGGCGCTTCCACATGATAGGCCCGGTTCAGGATCGTGCGGATGCCCTCCACCGCCGAGGATGCTGTCCAGATCGCCCCTAAAATAGACACTGTCAGCAACCCCTGCGGCGGCCCGGATACAATCTCTTCAATACGCGGCTTAAGCGCCACGGTCAGGTTGCCCGGCAGCGCCGTAAGCAGCGCCGTCACCAGCTTCGCGCCAATTTCACCTTCGCCTAAAAACCCGATCACCGCCACCACCAGCACAAGGAACGGAAACATCGCCAGCAACCCCAGGAACGCAAGGTAGCCCGCATGTTCGATGCCGTCATGGTTGATGGTGTTGACCAGCCCCCGCCAGACGCAACGCCCTATTTGCCGTGGGGTAGGGATGGTCACGGCTTGGCGCCCGCCGTCATGGGCTCCTGCTGGCTGAGACAATGAATTGTGCCCAGCCCCCACACGAGGTCGAGCGCATGGATGCCCACCACCTCGCGCTTGGGAAATAGCCCTGCCAGAATATTCAGCGCCACCCGGTCATTCGCGTCGTTAAACGTCGGCACCAGCACCGCATGGTTGCAGATCAGGAAATTGGCATAAGAGGCCGGCAGCCGCATATCCTCGAACGGGATAGCCGCGGGCATCGGCAGCTCCACCACCGTAAGTGGCTTGCCGTCCTGGTCTTTGGCCGCTTTCAGCCGCTTAAGGTTATCCTGCAGCGGCTTGTAATTATCGTCTTTCTTGTTGCGCTCCACCACCGTCACCACGGTGGTCGAATCCACAAACCGGCTCAAATCGTCCACATGCCCGTGCGTGTCGTCGCCCGCAATCCCGTTACCCAGCCAGATCACGTTGGAAATGCCCAGATACTTCGCAAACACCGCCTCGTAATCATCACGTGTAAAACCCGGGTTACGCTCCTGCACCGAAGAAAGCAAACATTCCTCCGTGGTAAGCAACGTGCCTTTGCCATTCACGTCGATGGAGCCGCCCTCCAGCACCACGCGCTTGCCGTTATGCATCGGCTCCATGGTTTCGCACGCTTCGAGCTTGGCAAGCTTGCCCGGCACCTTGTCGTCTTCCACGTGGTTTTCATATTTCGCCCAGCCGTTGAACTGCCAGTCCAGCATGATTTTTTTCTTGCCGTTAAACACAAAAATCGGCCCGCAATCCCGCATCCATCCCCGGTCGGTCGAAACGGTAAGGATATGCAGGTTCGCCATGTTCACATGCGCCCGCTCGCAATGCTCCGTAACCACCGCCTTCGTCTTGGCATTCAGCACCAGCAGCTTCACCTTCTGCCCCTTGGCGATCAGGCGGATAATTTCCGTATAGGCCCACGGGATCGGCCCGAATTTCTCCGGCCAGTCCTCGGCGTTATGCGGCCATGACAGCCACGTGGCATCTTGCTTTTCCCATTCCGCCGGCATCCGTAACCTGAGCATACTTAATTCCCGAACCGCTGGGTAAGCCCGCCATACGCGTCAATCCGCCGGTCACGCAGGAAGGGCCACCACCGCCGCGTCTGCTCCATAACCTTCGGGTCACACACAGCCGTCAGTATCTCTTCCTTGTCGTGGCTGGCCTGCGCAATCACGCGGCCAAACGGGTCGGAGATAAACGAGTGCCCCCAGAACTCAATCCCGCCATCCTTTGCGCCCTCATGGCCAATGCGGTTCACCGCGCCCACGTAAATTCCATTGGCAATGGCGTGGCTGCGCTGCATCGTCTGCCACGCGCTCACCTGCGCTTCGCCGTATTCAGCCTTCTCATAGGGCTGCCAGCCAATGGCCGTGGGGTAAAACAGCACATTCGCCCCCTGCAAAGCCGTAAGCCGTGCGCCCTCGGGGTACCACTGGTCCCAGCACACCAGCGTGCCCACCTTGGCCTTGCTGGTCTCAATCGCCTTGAAGCCCAGGTCGCCGGGCGTAAAATAATATTTCTCGTAAAACAGCGGGTCATGCGGAATATGCATCTTGCGGTACATGCCCGCCGTCGTGCCGTCTTTTTCAAACACCACCGCCGTATTGTGATACACGCCCGCGGCCCTGCGCTCAAAAATCGAACCCACGATCACCATGCCGGTTTTTTTCGCCACCGCCGCCAGCGCCGCGCTCGTAGGCCCCGGGATCGGCTCGGCAAGGTCAAACAGCGCCGGGTCCTGCGTCTGGCAGAAATACTCGCTCATGAACAACTCCGGCAGACACGCAACCTCCACCCCTTTGGCGGCCGCCTGCTCCAGCATATGCACGGCCTTTTGCAGGTTTTCCTGTGCGTCTTTCGTGCAGCGCATCTGGATCAGGCCGATGGTAAACGGCTTGTCAGCGTGGGGAATTTCGGGTGCGGCAGGATTCGGCGTGACAACGCTCATGGGCAAAAGGCTCCGTGGCAAATGAAAAAAATCCGGTGACGGATGGTTGGACTATGTACAGCAAATCACCCGCCGACTCAACGGGTTCCTGCGATCAAAAAAGGAAAAGGGAGAGCAGGTTTAAGCGATGATGTCCGGATAGATGATCTGTTCCAGCTTCATAATTTCATCACGCAAAAAAAGCTTCATTTTCTGAAGGCGTTTTTTTGTGAATTCATCGCTATCATCGGCTTTAATCTTTTCGTCCAAATCACGGTGGTCAGCGCGCAGCGAATCCAACCGTTTGATATACAATAAATCTTCGTTCATATTCCCGCTTATGCCGTATCTTCAGGGGACAAAGAGGCCACACCGGGGCCCCGATCCCAAGTTGTTGAAATCATTAAAAACAACGGTATTATAGCAAAAAAAAGCACTCTAGCCTACTGATTTATACTTAATTAACCAGTTTTGAGGGCAAAAAACTGCGCAGTTTACCTTATTGGGCGCCCACGCCGTGCCAGCGCTTTACCAGCGAATGCTCAATTTCGAATAAATCCAGCACCCGCCCCACCGAATGCGCCACCATATCTGCAATCGTTTCTGGCTTGCTGTAGAACGCCGGAACCGGCGGCGCAATGATCGCCCCCATGTCGGAAAGCGTGAGCATATTGCGCAAATGCACCGAGTGCAGCGGCGTTTCGCGCACCATCAGCACCAGCCTGCGCCGTTCTTTCAGCACCACGTCGGCAGCCCGGGTAAGCAGCGTGGTGGTGTTTCCCGTAGCAATTTCTGCGAGGCTGCGCATCGAGCAGGGCGCCACGATCATGCCCGCCGTCTTGAAAGACCCGCTGGCGATAGAGGCGGACATATCACCCACCGGGTGGCTGTAATCCGCCATGGCCTGCACCTGCGCCAGCGCATAAGGCGTTTCATGCGCCAGCGTGATCTGCGCCGATTTCGTCACGACAAGATGTGTTTCAATGCCTGCGATTTTTAGCGCCTTCAGCATTTCTACGCCATACACCGCGCCCGAAGCGCCGCTGATACCGATAATGATACGCTGGCTGGACATAAAAGCCTATGCCGCGCTTTCCAGGTTAAAGGCCATGTCTGCCAGCTTTTTCCAGTTCGAGCCGGACATCAGCGCCGCATACAGCAGCGGCAAAATCCCACGCCGGTGAAAATCCAGCACCACCGCATCCGGCAGTTCCGCCAGTTTCTTTTCATCAACCACTGAAAACCCGCTCAGGTTGATGGTGCGCCCGTTGGCCAGCTTGGTGGCGGACTGCATCGGCTCCAGCACGCCAGCGCGCTGAAGGTCTATGGCCAGCGCCTGAGTGTTCAGGAAATGCTGGTGATAGGCCTTGCAAAACTCCAGCGCGTTGTTGCACAGCGCCGAAGGTGCCGCGCCGCTGAACAGGGGAGGGGCGTCCTTGCCGCCTTGCTGCTTGAACTGCGCCGCGCCCTCATCCACGCATAGCACCAGCTGCTGTTCCTCAGGAATATCAAGGAACAGGAACGGGTATTTGCGCACATACGCCGGGATATAGGCCTCAGCCTTCCACTGCCCGCGCCGGTCCACAAAGTAATTCTGTTGCTCCAGCCCCACGATCACCCCCGGCATCGGTATCTCGCCATTGGAAAACACGATGGGGTAATGCTTGGCCGCTTCAAAAAACTCCACCGCGTTGATGGCAATGGAATTGGTGCCTTTGGCAAACGACAGATCTTTCATGGCCATCAGCCCGGCATTGGCGTGCCGCCTCGGGTCAAGCGGCTGCGGCGCGTGGAAAAACATGGGCAGCGGGCTTTGCTCAGCGGAAAACGCCTGGGAGGTGTTCATACTGCGCTTACTGCCTCTGCCCGCAATTGCTGCCGGTGCTTAAACCGTCAGAAAGGAACCCATTGCCGCAGCTTTCAGCCACGCCGCCGCCCGCTGCCGGTGCAAGCGAAGCAAGCGCCGTGCCTGGAGGCGAGTCTGTGTTGCCACCTGCCGAGGGGCTCAGGTTACCCAAGGGCGTACCCGGCGGCACTGCGCCCGCCGTGATCGGCGCGGGTGGCGTCCCCGCCGTAGGAGCCAGCAGGCTGAGGTTCAGCGTCTCGATCCGGAAATTATACGGTGTCAGCACATAGGTCGAATCCACCGTTTTGCCCGCATAGGAGAACACGTCGCGCAGCGGTGCGGTGTTGCGCTGGATCAGCTGCCCCAGCGTATCCTGTGTAAAGCTCGCCGGCGCCGTTGGCGGCGGGTTGGTATACAGCACGAAGCCCACGCCGGGCACCGTGGCCGAATCCTGCGTCTTTGCCCGCGCTGCGCTGTAATGCGCGAAATCGAAATCCTGCCCGCGTACACCCTCATAGGTCTGCTGGCTTGCATCCAGCGTTTCCCCGTTCATTGCGCCTTTCCCAAGCCGGAAATACTGCCCCACGCTGGTGAAGCTGCTGTTCGTGTCGGTAAAGGTGAAATGCGTGCCGGGATCTTCTAAAAACACCCCGATATTGTCACCGGTGAAAGTGTCGCTGCCCGCGCTTATGCCGCTGGCCTTATGCACCCCGTAGATACCGATGAAATTATTGGTGAAAGTATCGTTGGTAATGGTGGTATTTTTGGAATTGTCGATGCGGATGCCCACCAGGTTATTGTTAAACTGGTCGCTGTCCGAACTCGTGCCGGTGCTGCGCGAAATCACCACCCCGAGGCTGTTGGTATCGCCATTTACCACATTGTGCGAAAGCTGCGCGTTGTTGCTTCCGGTGTCCACGATAATGCCCACATCGTTAGGATGTAGTGAAATCGTATTCCCGCTGATGACGTTGCCCACTGCGGCGCTATTGATATTCACGCCGCCATGGTAATTGGAAATGGTGTTCCCGGTAATCCGTGCATAGGCCGAGCCGATATTGCCTATGCCTGATCCTGCCACGCTACCGCCTGCTGCGCCGATGATATTGTTGCTCACCGTCACGCCCTGGCTGAAATCGGAACTGCCCGCGTCATGTTCAAGGTTAATGCCCTGCGTGGCCGCATTATCCACCGTATTGTGGTCGATCACGTTCAGCCCCGTCGCATTGACCAGCGAAATCCCGTGCCGCATACTGCCGTTCACGGTGTTGTGGGCAATGGTGATGTTAGAGCCGCCGTTAAAACCGATAGCGCCGTTACCAGTGGTATTGCTGTTCAGCACCGTATTATCAGAAACGGTTGCGCCCGTAACATTCAGCCCAGCAATGCCAGAAAACGTGGAATGGTTAACTGTGTTGTTACGAATAGTTGCATTGGAGCCGCCCGTGACATTGATCCCGTCCGTGCCGCTATTGTCCACGGAGTTGCCGTCAGCCGCCGTTGCGCCGCCAATGGTGACATTGCCACTGTTTTTAACCGCGATGCCGCCGGTTTTGCCCGTGGCGCTGACGGCGTTTCCGCTGATAATGCTACCATCGTTTCCGCCTTCCAGCATGATGGCCGCATTGGTGATCGCGGCATTGCCGTTATCCACGCCCGCCACCGTAAACCCGTGGCCAGCAGTGCCTATCGTAGTGTTTGTCACACCATTTGCCACAGCCACCGTGCCGGTTTGCCCTGCGCCGGCCACGCCGGTGATTTTCGTCGCTGCGCTGCCGTTCTGCGAGGTGAGGGAAAGGCTTTTGCTGATGCGCACATTCTCGGCATAGCTGCCATCACCCACTACCACGCTCGTCTTGCCGCCCACAGTGCCCACTGCGTTCACCGCGTTCTGGATGCTGCCGCCTGCGTTCTGCCGCAGCGCCAGGTTGCCGCCCGTGTTCAGCACCGCCGCCTGGTTGCTGCTGAATACGCCGGAATTGTTAAGCGTGATGTTGCCGCTGGTTGAATTGATAGAGCCATTCGTAAGGGTCGCGTTCTGGCTGTTAACCGTCACATTTCCGCCTGTAGTAGTGATCGCGGCGTTATTGACAGCGAAGTTATTGCCTGCTTTCACCAGCAGCGCGCCTTGCGCACCCGTGCCGGCAAAGGCGCTCGTGATAGCATTATTCACAATCACGTCATGCTGCGCGGTAAGCGTCAGCGCGCCGCCGCCCGTCCAGTTCAGCGCGTCCACCACGGTAATGTCGCCAAGGTTGCCCGGCTGCGGCGTGGCGGTTGCAGTATCAATCGTTACATTTGCAGCGTTAAGCTGCGTGGCAAGCGAAGTGGCATTCTGGTTATTGCCGGAATTCGCGCCGTTGGAAATCGTCCAGTTGCCCGGGTCTAGCAGCAGCGTGCCGTAATCCGTACCCGTGGCGTCGGTAAAGCCGTTATAGGTAAGCACGTCTTTGGAAGACACTTCCGCGTTGCCGCCTTTGCCATTCTGGCTGCTGATATTAATAGTGCCATTGAAATCCGTGTTTTTGTCGCTCCACACCACCACATCGCCGCCATGGCCGTTTTTCGCGCTCGCGTCAATCACCGCGCCGTTTTCCACCGTCACCGTTTTAGCATGGGCAAGGCTGCCTTTGCCGCGCTTGTCGCCACCAATGCGTACTGTGCCGCCGGTGCTGTTGCCCGAAGCGTCAATGCGCGCATCGGAAACAACTTTGATTTCTCCGCCCGTCACCGTCACCGTGCCGCCCTTGTGCCCGGAAGCATCCAGCAACCCGCCCACGACCACGCGGCCTTCGCCGCCGTCAAGCACGATATCGCCGCCATCGGAATGCGCGTCCGTGGCTTCCACGATGCCCGTGGTGTTGATAGCGCGGTCAACCACGTCCTTGGCCGTGCTGGCCGTCATATAAATCCGCCCGCCGGTGATGACCCCGCTATTGTCCACGGCGTTCTTGAGCGCCTTGCCATGCTCGTCCATTGCCGCCTGCTTGGCTTTTTTATCCACGGAGAAGCTGTATAAATTGTCGCCGTAAAAATCCAGCGTGAACGCTTCGCCCGCGCCCAGCGCCACCGTGCCGAGGTCGGCGCTGATTACGCCGTCATTCTGCACACCCGGCGCCAGCAGCGCCACCAGCCCGCCTTGTTTGGCGGTAATCGTGCCATGGTTGATGATGGATGCGTCGGGGCGTCCCGGCTTGTCAAACTTCAGCCTGCCAGCATTGTAATTTTCATTGGAAATATCCGCCGTGCTGGCAATAAGCCCCGCCACGTTCACTTGCGAGTTTTTGCCGAAAAACACGCCCGAGCCGTTCACCAGCATCAGCTGCCCGTTCGCAGTCAGCTCACCAAGGATCTTGGTCGGCGCCCCGCCGGTCACGCGCACCAGCAGTGAAGAAGACGCCGAAGGTTGAATAATATTCACGCCTCATGGTCCAGCACGTCCACGTTGGGCGCGCTGATGATCCCGCGGTTGGTGTATTCCGTCGTTTCAAGATGCCCCGGCGCGGTAAGCATTGAAGAGGTCGAGCCTGACACCGTGGTAATGGTCGAAGGGTCTGCCACCGCGAATGCGCTATGCGGCAGTGCAACCGCAGAAACCATCATCGCTGCGATAAACCGCGCAGGCCGTGCCGAAAGCATGGAACTGCGCATTAGTGCAGAAGTGCTGTGCGGCGCGATACGGCGAAAACGCTTGGGCTGGATTGTGTAGGTCATGGCTTTTTCCATTTGTAAGTCTATGGCTATGATATCAAATATGCATAAAATTAACGGATCGTTAATAAATTAGCAATGTGGTTATGCTAATCAGTATCGGTAGGCCAGGGC
>JANYCJ010000066.1 GCA_025360345.1 Alphaproteobacteria bacterium
CTCTGGCACATCATGAGGCCGGCGATCTTGGCGATGGCGTACCACTGGTTGGTGGGTTCCAGCGGGCCGGTGAGGAGGGCGGATTCGGGGATGGGTTGTGGGGCGAGTTTTGGGTAAATGCAGGAGGAGCCGAGGAACAGCAGTTTTTTGACACCCGCGATATGGGCGGCGTGGATGATGTTGCTTTCGATGACGAGGTTATTATAGAGGAAGTCTGCCGGCAGGGAGGCGTTTGCGGCGATGCCGCCTACTTTGGCGGCGGCGAGGATGATGACGTCGGGGCGGGACTGGCGCACATATGCTTCGACATTGCCCTGTTTGCGGAGGTCGAGAATTTTGCGGTCCGCGGTCTGGACCTGGCAGGACTCGCCGGCCAGCGCTTTTACGACAGCGCGGCCGACCATGCCGTTATGGCCGGCAACCCAGACTTTTTTTCCGAACAGTTCAAACATAAGCGGCGCTCTTGTAGTTTTCGATATCGTTCTTCACCATGTCGGCCACGAGACCTTCGAAGTTGATGGTGGGTTCCCAGCCGAGGATTTTCCGGGCCTTGGAAGCATCGCCGCAGAGCGAGTGCAGTTCTACGGGGCGGAAAAATGCGGGATCGACCTCAATCATCACCTGCCCGGTTTTTGCGTCCAGGCCTTTTTCCTGAAGGCCGCTGCCTTGCCATTGCAGCTTGCAGCCAATATGGCCGAAAGCCAGTTCAGCGAATGTGCGCACCGAATGCATGGTGCCGGTGGCGAGGATGTAATCATCGGGCGTGGAGTGCTGGAGGATGCCCCACATGCCGCGGATGTAATCCTGCGAGTGGCCCCAGTCGCGCCGGGCATCGAGGTTGCCGAGTTTAAGCGGCGTGGTGCCGCCATGGGCGAAGGCGGCCACGGCGCGGGTGATTTTGCGGGAGACGAAGCGCTCGCCGCGCAGGGGGCTTTCATGATTGAAAAGGATGCCGTTGGCCGCGAAGAGGCCGTGCGCCTGACGGTAATTGACCACCAGCCAGTAGGCGCAGAGCTTGGAAATGCCGTAGGGGCTTACGGGCTGGAAAGGGGTTTGCTCGGTTTGCGGGGCTTCATGGTTGCCGAAGATTTCGGACGTGGAGGCCTGATAGAAGCGGCAGGAATTTTTGGGCAGGATGCGGGTGGCCTCGAGAAGGGTGAGGGTTCCTGAGGCGTTGGTGTCCAGCGTGTAGGCGGGCATGGTGAAGCTGAGCAGCACGTCGCTTTGGGCGGCGAGGTTGTAGATTTCCTGCGGCTGGATGGTTTGGATGAGGGTAATCATGGCGGCGGCGTCTATCACATCCGCATAGTGGAGATGGAGGCTGGGGTGGCCGAGCAGGGCGGCGATGCGGGCCGTGTTGGGCAGGGAGGCGCGGCGGACGATGCCGTGCACCTCGTAGGATTTTTCGAGGAGAAATGCGGCCAGCAATGCGCCGTCCTGCCCGGTGATGCCGGTGATTAATGCTTTTTTCATGCGATCCTGGTTAATTTTTATTTTTATTGGCGCGGATTGTAGCACCCCGCGATTGTAGCGAACAACTCTTTTAAGAAGGCGGCCTTGATGCGCCAGCTGGTGATCTTGGTGGGGACGGTGCCGTCTTCAGGATAGAGGCGGCGGACGGGGATTTCGGTGACTTTGAAGCCGAGCTGGGCGGCGCGGTAGTTCAGATAATGCTGAAGGTTGAAGCGCACGAACACATGGCGCACGGGCTGAACGCGCGGGTCTTTCAGGAAGCGCATACTGATGGCGCGGAAGGCGTTTGTGGGGTCTGTATACCAGAAGCCGCAAAGGGAGAGCACGGGGGCCACCACGTAACGCACGCCGATATAACGCTCCAGAGGAGTGTTTTTATGTTCGCCGCCGGGCATGAAGCGGGAACCCTGAATGAGGTCGTAGCCGTTTTCCAGCGCTTCGATGAAGCGGGGGAGGGCTTCGACACCGTCCTTGCCGTTGCCGTCGCAGGTGATGACAGCTTCATAGCCTTGCTCCATGGCATAGGCGATGGCCATGCGGGTGGCGGTGCAGAGACCGCGCTCATCGGTGGTGAGCAGGGTACGCACGCCCATGGATTGCAGGAAGGCGGGTTCGGTTGAGCCGTCGGTGCTGCGCTTTTCGGCAATGACGATGTCGGCGGCTCCAGCGAGGGGCTGCATACGGGCGAGCTGGTTTCTTAAGCGCTCGCCTTCGTTCCACACTACGATGACGTAGCAATAGCGGGTTTTCCTGGGGAAGAATTCCAACGCGGTGCTGGATGGCTTTTCATATAAAGATTGCATAAAGGTACAAGGTAAAGGAAATTCGATTTCTATGGTTTTACAACAAAAAAATTGTCAAAGGATACTAAAATATCCCCGTATCCTTTTGATTGTGGTGATGTTCCTGGCGAGCTGGGGATGCTTGAAAGCTGACGATTTTTTTTACGCGAGCGGTTTGCGCGTTACGGTGAAAACTGCATCGGTTGAGGAGCCGGAGCTGGCGCAGGTGCACCTTGAAGCTTTGAGCGCCGAGGGCAAGGCGGGATGGGAATATCATGTGTTTTTTGCCCATAGTGAGGGGCAGCCCTCGGCTTTCCTGATTGAGCCGGATAGTTGCGTGGTGTCGGTGAAGGTCAATGATAAGGCGGTGATGTTGCCAAAAGCCGCGTGCGAGAATTTGGGCAGCTTCAGCCTTGACGTGGGGAAGATGGTGACGGATGGGCCGAATTATATGGTTATACGCACCGTTTTTTCCGATATCAAACATGCGCCGGGTATCTGGAAGCTGCAAAGGGGGCTGCTGGGACTTGCGGCGCTGCTGGGAGATGCCACATTGATGCTGATATTCTGGACGCTGGCACGCAAAACGCCGCTCAGCAGGATCACGCTTGCGGTTTTGCTGGCGGGGCTGGCTTACTTTTTATACTGGCTGCATTTTTATCCCAATTATGGCGAAACGAACGACCTTGCGGGGCATGTTGCCTATATTGATTACCTGTCGCAGCACTGGCTGACGCCTTATGCTTTTGTGGGGATCGAGGATTTTCACCCGCCGCTCTATTATTATATGGCGGCGGTGGCCAAAACGCTGGCGGGGAAGCTTACGACGCTTGCGCCGTATACGATGGTGCGGGTACTGAGTATTGCACTTTATATGGTTTTTTGCGTGTTCGGGGCGCTGACGCTGCGCGGGGCGGTGGAGCGGGAGAATGTATTTTATTATATGGGGCTGGCGCTGATCGTGTTCTGGCCCAGCTCGATTCTTTTTGCCACGCGGGTTTCCAACGATGTGGGGGTGTATGCGCTGTGGGCGGCGGCGTTTTATTATGCACAGCGGTGGTATGCGCAGCGCGAGCTGAGAGCTTTGCAAAATACGGTGGGGCTGTTGGGCCTTTGCTTCATGGTGAAGGCAAGCGCCACGATTCCATGTGCGATTGTGGTGGCGTGCGTGGGTTTTCAATGGCTGGCGGGGCGGGTGCGGCTGAGGGAGCTGGCTGGCGTGCGGAGCCTGTTTATGGTGGGGGTGTTCGGGCTGGGGGTACTGGTTAATTATGGCCGGGTGATTTATGAAAAGATGGCGCTGGGCAATGCGGGGAGCGAAATCCACAAAGGGCTTACGGCTTCGCAGGTGCATTTCGGGCAGGTGTTCGACTATCCGCTGGCGGATGGGCATTTTACAACGTTCTGGCTGCCTCAGTTTATTGCGCAGCCGTTTGTCAAAGTGCTCAACATGGAGCCGACTTACCTTAA
>JANYCJ010000101.1 GCA_025360345.1 Alphaproteobacteria bacterium
CGCTCCCGAAGGCACCGACGACGGCATCAAAAACGACGCGGATAACCCCGCCTACCTGCAAATCGCCTCGCAAATAAAAACCGCTGAAGAACAGCATAAATCACTGGTCACCCAGCACGACAGCCTCCTTGAGCAGCAAACCAAATACGAGCAGATCATCGCCGCCAACCCCGGCATCGAACAGCAGATGTCCAAGCTCACCCGCGACTACGACAACTCGCAGCTGCGCTACCGCGAACTGCGCGAGCGCAAAATGACCGCCGACATGAACGAACAGCTCGAACTCGACCGCAAGGGCCAGCGCCTCGTGGTCATCAACCCGCCCGCTATTCCCGACACCACCCAGCCCCGCAGGCTCTACCTCATCCTTGGCTCCTTCCTGCTGTCCATCATGGGTGGCCTGAGCAGCGTCATCCTCGCCGAAACCATCAAGCAAAGCGTGCATGGCGCCGCGCATCTGGGCGCGCTCGTAGGCGCAACGCCGCTGGCCGTCATCCCGCACATGTACACCGAGCAGGAAAAAGACCATGTCTCGCGCATCATTCCCATTATTTTCTTATTGCTCAACAGCGTGTATGTCCTGCGCAATATCCTGGTCAATATTTTAGTAAACCCGTTGCGCAAACGCCTCAGGAAGAAGGGGGGGAAAGCCAATGGATAAACTCGAAAAAGCCCTCCAGAAAGCCCGCGAACAACGCGAGATCATGCTCCAGCAGCGAGCCGTCGAGCAGCAAAAAGAATTACCCCAGAAGCAGCAGGTCACCGCCGAGCAGGTGCAAAGCACCATCGTGCCCATCCACGAAGGCTACCTTGAGCGCTACCACGTTATCGCCCACCGCATGCGCAACAAAGAAGCCGACATCTTCCGCATCCTGCGCACGCAGGTGCTGCAGATCATGGCACAATCCGGCTTCCGCACGCTGGGCATTACCTCCGCCAATTACGGCGATGGCAAAACCACCGTGGCCTTGAACCTCGCCGTATCCATCGCTCTTGACCAGAAGCAAACCGTGCTGCTCGTTGACCTTGATTTGCGTAAACCCAGCATAACCCAATATCTGGGCATCGAACCGCCTTTCGGCATCAGCGACCACATCATCAACGGTGTACCCATTTCCAAGTGCCTGCTGCGCCCAAGCTTCGACCGCCTGAACATCCTGCCCGCGGGCGCACCCATGGATAACTCTTCGGAAATCCTCGGCTCCCCGCGCATGTCCGAACTGGCCCACGAGCTAAAAACCCGCTACCCCGACCGCATCATTATCTATGATTTACCCCCCACCCTCGCGCAGGACGACCCCATCGCCTTCTTGCCGCAGGTAGACGCGGTACTGCTTGTCGTGAACGACGGCGTCACACGCATCGCAGAAGTGAAGCAGTCCATGAGCGTGCTGGTAAACGCCAACGTTATCGGCACGGTGCTGAACAATTCCGACGGCCATAAAAAACCGGGTAAGCTGAAAGACGCCAGCACCTACCTCTCGAAAACTTATGCCAAAGTGAAGAAGTTAAGCGCGGACTGATCTCGGCCCTCCACAACAAAGGACCCTTATGGCACAGCTATTTCGCCTCCTCGGCCTCGCATGCATATTCATCGCGCTGGCAACGCCCGCACAGGCAAAAGACTACCCGTTCTTCCTCCCTTACCCCAAAATTGACACGGGCAAATGGTATGTGGCAAACGGCTGGGCAAACGGCGACATCCAGTCTTGCGAATGGCGCGCCTCCGCCATCGGTGGCCGCGACAAAAACCTGCTGCTGACACTCTCCGATAAAGGCGGCAAAGTGCGCCCCATCTCCTGTGCTGAAATGCAAACCAAAGACATCAACGGCTACGGCGCTTACGCCACCCGCATGCGCGCCGCCAAAGGCTCAGGGCTGAACACCGCCTTCTTCACCTATATCGGCCCCGCCCAGGGCGTAAACCACCACGACGAAATTGACTTTGAGTTCTTAGGCAAAGACACCACCAAAGTGCAAACTAATTACTATATTGACGGCAAACCCCAGGGCGCAGTCCTGATTGACCTCGGCTACGACGCCTCCAAAGAATTCCACGACTACACCTTCGTCTGGACCCCAACCAAAATCAGCTGGTTCATAGACAAAAAACTGGTGCGCGAAACCAAGGCGGGCGTGCCCCTTCCCACCCATCCCGGCAAAATTTTCGTCACCATCTGGTCCGGCAGCGACATCGTGAAGGATTGGCTCGGCCATTTCGAATATAAACAAGACGCAGACGCCGAATTCTCGTGGGTGAAATACACCCCACTGCCATAGATATGAGCGAAGCATTCCACATTCTCTACCTCGTGCATGACGTCTGCGACCCATCGGTTGCCAAGCGCGTAACCATGCTGGGTGACGGCGGCGCCACTGTCACCATCATGGGCTTCCGCCGCACCGGCACCCCCCTCACCAGCCTCATGGGAAACCCCGTGATTGACCTTGGCCAGACCTATAACGGCGGCTTCCTCCAGCGCATCATAACGGTATTGACCGTAGTCGCGCTCCTCGGCAAACACCGCGCCCTGTTCGCCCGCACCAACCTCATCCTTGCCAGGAACCTCGAAATGCTCGCCATCGGCGTCCGCGCGAAAAGCCTTAGCGCCCAGCCCCTCGTATACGAATCCCTCGACATCCACCGCTTATTATTGAACCACGGCCCCATCGGCAAAACCCTTCGCGCCCTCGAAGGCTGGCTCGCTAAGCGCGCAAGCCTGCTCATCACCAGTTCCCCCGCTTTCATCAGCGAATACTTCAAAAAAATCTCCCGCGTCACCCTCCCCACACTCCTGCTGGAAAACAAACTCTACCCCGCCACCACGGAACCAACGCCCGCGCGCAAACCCGGCGCCCCATGGGTCATCGGCTGGTTCGGCGCCATCCGCTGCCATAAAAGCCTGGAAATGCTCAAAGCGCTCACCGCCGCAAGCAACGGCCAGATCGAAGTCATCATCCGTGGCCGCCCCGCCTTCGACCAGTTCAAAGATTTCATGGGCCAAACCAGCGACACCCCCGGCCTTCGTTTCGCAGGCCCCTATAAAAACCCCGAAGACCTCGCCCGCATCTACAGCGAAGTACATTTCACCTGGGCTATTGATATGTTTGAAGAAGGCCTCAACTCCTCATGGCTCCTGCCCAACCGCATCTATGAAGGCGGCGCGTATGCAAGCGTGCCCATCGCCGCCAAAGGCGTTGAAACCAGCAAAATGATCCGGCAATTAGGCATCGGCATCACCCTCGACGAACCCAAGCTCGAAAGCCTGCAAACCTTCTTCGCAAGCCTCACCCCCGAATCCTACCAAACCATGCAATCCGCAGCCCACGCTATCCCCCGCGCCACATGGGTAGCCGATATAAACGACTGCAAAACACTGGTCGAAACCATGCGGAAACTAGCATCATGACCCCCATCCTCGTCATCATCCCCTGCCTGAACGAAGCCTCGCATCTGGAAGCGCTCGCAACCCACCTGCTCGCAACCAACACCCACATGCCGCTGCATCTCGTCATCGCCGATGGCGGCAGCAAAGACGGCACCATCGCCATCGCCCAGTCACTCGCCAGCGCCCACGAAAACATCACCTACCTGCACAATCCCAAGCGCATCCAAAGCGCCGCCATCAACCTCGCAGTAGCAACCTACGGCCCCCAAAGCGAATATTTCATCCGCATTGACGCCCACGCAACCTACCCCGCCGGCTACATCGAAGCCCTCGTCCTCGAAGCCCAAACCCGCCAAGCCGCCTCCGTCGTGGTCGCCATGGAGACCAAAGGCAACACCCCCTTCCAGCGCGCCGTCGCTGCCGCCCAGAATTCCAAGCTCGGCAACGGCGGCTCCGCGCACCGCAATGCCCCAGGCGAAGGCCAGTGGGTAGACCACGGCCACCACGCCCTCATGCGCGTCAGCGCCTTCCAGAGCGTGCAGGGCTACGACGAAAGCTTCTCCCACAACGAAGACGCCGAACTCGACACCCGCCTGCGCAAGGCCGGATATAACATCTGGCTCACCGCCAAAACCTCGCTCATCTACTACCCCCGCGCGCACATCATCGGCCTGTTCCGCCAATACATGAACTACGGCCGCGGCCGCGTGAAAAACATCATCAAACACAAAACCAAACCCAAGCTGCGCCAGATGCTGCCCGTAGCCGTCCTGCCTGCCGCTATCCTCGCGCTCCTCACCCCTTTCTGTTGCATCTTCGCCCTGCCCCTGTTGGCATGGGCCTTCCTCTGCCTCGGCTACGGCGCGCTCCTCGCCTCAAAAGCAGGAAGCAAAGAACTCCTCGCCTCCGGCTTTGCCGCCATGGTCATGCATTTCGCATGGTCGCTCGGCTTCTGGCGGGGCCTAACCGCATTCGTGTTTTTCAAGCCATGACCGCAACCGCGATTGATATTTGCCTCTGCACATTCCGCCGCCCCCACGTGGCCGACACGTTGCGCTCGCTTGCAAACCTCATTACGAAACCGGAATGGAGTGTGCGCGTCATCGTCGCCGACAACGACGAAACCCCCAGCGCCCAAACACTGGTCGAAACCACCGCGCAACAGCTGGGCCTGAATGTCAGCTACATCTACGCCCCCGCCCGCAATATTTCAGTGGCCCGCAACGCCTGCCTGAATGCCGCCACCGCACCTTTGATTGCGTTCCTCGATGACGACGAACTCGCCCCCCCCGAATGGCTCATGGTCCTCGTTTCCACCATCACAAGCGCCCAGGCCGACATCGTCCTTGGCCCCGTGCGCGCCCTTTACCCCGCAAATGCCCCCGTATGGATGACGGAAGGCGATTTCCACGCCACAAGCCCCGTCTGGGTAAACGGCCAGATCATCACCGGCTACACCTGCAACGTCATCTTCCGCCGCGAAACATTAGGCTCCTTGCGTTTCCGCCCAGAGCTGGGCCGCAGTGGCGGCGAAGACACCGCCTTCTTCACCAGCCTGCACAACGCCGGCCACCGCATCGCCTTCGCCCCCGAAGCCATCCTCACCGAAGCCGTAACGCCTGAACGCGCCAAACTCTGCTGGCTCTTAAAGCGCCGCTTCCGCTCCGGCCAGACCCACGGCCAGCTGCTCCCCATCAAAGGCGCCAAAGCCATCACCAAGGCCACCGGCAAAATGCTCTACTGCTACGCCATGGCCGCGGGCAACCCGCACAACCCCGTCCGCTGGCGCTTCTGGCTCCTGCGCGGCACGGTGCATGCAGGTGTCGTCGCAAAGCTTTTAGGTAAGCGCGAGGTCATCCAGTATGGATAAAATCTCCGTCATCCTCACCTGTTACAATGTACAAAACTATATCGAAGCAGCTGTGCGCAGCGCCCTGTCGCAAACCGGCGTCACCCTTGAAGTCATCGTCGTAGACGACGCCTCCACCGACAATAGCTGGAACATGCTTTCCAGCATTACCGACGAGCGCCTGAAAACCATCCGCCTCACGCAAAACTGCGGCCCCAGCGTTGCCCGCAACGCAGCCATTGCCGCCGCCACCGGAAACTACCTCGCCGTTCTCGATGGCGACGACCAGTTCCTGCCTGAGCGCTTAAGCGCCATGCTGCACGAAGCCAAAACCCAGAACGCCGACATCGTCATTGACAACCTCACCATCCACAACGAAGACGACAGCAGCCAATACCCCATGTTTCCGCCCACCGAATTCGCCCGCACCCATCTGCTGGATCTCGCAAGCTTCATTCGCGGCAACTGCCTCTTCTCCGGCGGCTACACGCTGGGCTATGTCAAACCCCTCTTTTCCGCTGCCTTCCTGCGCCAGCACAAGCTGATGTATGACCCCGCCATCAAGATAGGCGAAGACTACCAGCTCATGGCCCAAGCCCTCGCCAGCGGCGCGCGCTGCGCCATCTTCCACGCAGCCAACTACCGCTACACCGTGCGCAAAAATTCCATTTCCCACCGCTTGAAACTCGAAGACATCGCAAGGATGCGCGAAGGCGATGCAAAGCTCATCGCCCAGTTCCCGCTATACTCCGCCGCAGCGAAAGCCCAGGCCGCCCGCGAAAAAAGCTTCGCCCGCGCCCACGCCTTCATCCGCACCATTGACGCCCTGAAAGCAAAAAACATGGTAAGCGCCATCACTGCCACCTTATCCTGCCCCGCATCCGCCACGCTATTATGGCTCCCCATCGAAGCCCGCCTGCGCAGGCTCGCAAAGAAAGTCGCGCCATGAGCATGCAACCACCCGTCAAAGGCCGCGGCCCCGCCGACTTCGTGCTGAAAACCGACAGCGGCATCAAGATGCGCCCCGACAACACCAATTACATGCCCCAGCTCGGTGACGGCATGGCCATCATCTGCATGATCATCACCTGCATCATCATGGCCCATGGCGGCCTGTTTGGTTTCATCTCCATTCTGGTATTCTACGCCATGTGGCTGCCCCGCCTGCGCTATCGCGGCATCGTCACCATCCGCCCCACCAAAGACGTCATCACCGTCACCCTCTTCCCGCTTTTCGCGTGCCTGTCGGTATTGTGGTCCGTAGCCCCCATGATCACCGCCTACACTTCGCTCGAATACCTCTCCGGCGTGGTCTGCGCCATCATCATCGCCCGCGTCGTAAGCACCCTCGCCTACATGCGCGGCCTGAGCCTTGGCGCCATGATCATCATCGTCGCCTCCATCGCCAGCAACCGCTACGGCGTAGATCCCTTCAGCGGCAACTACTCCCTGATCGGGCTTTTCGGCTCCAAAAACCAGGTGGGCCTGTTCGCCGAAATCGGCATCATCAGCGGCATCATCAGCTTCTTCCGCCCCCAGCGTTTTATCTCGCGCATTTTTTTCTGCATGTTTCCCGTGCTTATCTGCTGCGCAGGCCTCTATCTCAGCAAATCCGCTTCCTCCACCTTATCGCTGTGCCTCGTCTTTGTGGTCATTGGCGGCGTATATCTCGTCACGCGCCTGCCGCGCAAATACCGTGGCTTCGCCTGCACAATGCTCATGGTATGGTTCGTGACCATCATCGCCGCGGGCGCCGCCATGAACTGGCAGGAAGCCGTCTTGCAGGCCTTCGGCAAAAACGCAACCCTCACAGGCCGCACCTTCCTCTGGGATAAGGGTATGGAAAGCGCCATGCACACCCCCCTGCTGGGCCACGGCTACAACGCGTTCTGGATTCTGGGCAACCCCGTTGCCGAACAGCTCTGGTACAAGTTCGACATTGATACGCGCCAAGGCTTCCACTTCCATAACGTTTATGTGGAAATCTTCGTGGAGCTTGGCGCCATCGGCCTGTTCCTGCTGGTGCTGCTCATGCTCAACAATATCTTCCAAAGCCTGAAACTGGTGCTGAAGCACGGCATGCGCGTGGATTATATTTTCACGCTCGCCATCATCATCATGCTGTTCGTGCGCTCCTTCGTCGAGGCCGACATCTGGGGCACCTTCAGCATCGGCCCCATTTTATTTTATTCGATCATCCCGCGCTACTTGCACAAGCACAGCATCAAAGCCTGATGCGCACAAACCGCGCCATTAAAAAGCGCGTAACGGGCCGTTCAAAAACCGGTAGCACAGCAAGCTTGCAACAACGGACACCGCAAGGATCAGCACCGTCTCCATCCCCGCCGGCAGGTAAAAAATCTTATGTATCGCCGCAATCACCAGCCCATGCAGTAAATACAGCGAATAGGACGCATCCCCGATCGCTTCGGCAAACACCATGCGCCGCCATTGGCCTGCGCGCTCCAGCGCCACCGCGCCCGAAACCAGCAGCAACCCCGGCAATCCCGCATACAGCACCCGCACCTTGCTATCGTCCTGCGTGCCCAGCATCCAGCCCCAGCTAACCACATGCCCCATCGTAATCGAATACAGCACCACACTGCACACAATCAGCCCCAGCCCCAGCCCGCGCCCCCGCACCATGCGCGCCTGCGAAAGCCACAACCCCGCCACAAATTCCGTAAGCATCGGGTCGGTCCATGCCCACTCAATGGGGTGCTCATAAGGAACCCAAGGCCCCATCAGCATCAATGCGCCAAGCAACCCGCTGGCAATCACAATCGGCCGCTTGTAATACAGCCCTACCGCAAACAGCACATAAAACAGCATTTCATAATTCAGCGACCAGCCCGCCACCAGCAGCGGCCATATTTTGCCTTCCGGGTTGAAATGCGGAATAAAGAATAATGATTTGAAAAGCGTCACGCCCGTAAAGCTGAACTGCGCAAACAACCCCGGCACCAGCGACAACACGCACATTCCAAGCGTCATCGCCCAATACAGCGGCACCAGCCTGATTGCACGCTTCAGCAAAAAAACTTTTGGCCGGTCATGCGTGCCCACCGTGCCCATGATAAAGCCGGAAATCACGAAAAAAATATCCACCCCCATCCATCCTTTATACCACCAGCCGCCACACACCATGCTTATGTGGAAAAGCACCACTGCCAATGCGGCCAGCGCCCGTAACGATTGAATAGAATAAAATGGGGTCATGCCGCCTTTTTTATGAGTGAACGCTCCCAATATCAAGAACGCTTTTGCCCCCGCCCCGCCCCAGAGGCAACAACGCATTGTAAAACAACAACAAGCCGTCATACACCCTCAACCCCTCAGATCGCTTTACACAAAGCCAGAAACCCTTATGATTGAGCGGTTTATTTATCCAAGGCCCCCAAATGTCCCCAGTCGGCCAACACGTATGCGTAATCATCGCGGCCTATAACGCGCAAAGCTTCATCGCGCGCGCGGTAAGCTCGGCCCTGACGCAAAAAAACGTGTCCGAAGTGATCGTGGTGGACGATGCCTCCACGGATGCAACCTTGGCTGCCGCCCAAACCGCCGACGACGGCACCCAGCGCCTGAAGATACTGGCCCAGCCGCAAAACGCCGGCCCCGCCAGCGCCCGCAACCGCGCCATCGCCGAAAGCACCGCCCCATGGCTCACCGTGCTGGACGCCGACGACTTTTTTCTCCCCGGCCGCATTGAAGGCCTGTTCGCTTACAGCGACGACGCCGACTTCATCGCCGACAATATGTGGCAAGTGCCTGAGAATAACATAGACGGCCCGAAAAAATCCCTTCTCGACCCCGCCCCCACCAAGCCGCGCCCCGTCACCTTCACCCAGTTTGTGCTGTCCAATGTCACCCGTGAAGGCAAAGAGCGCGCCGAACTCGGCTTCATCAAGCCCCTCATGCGCCGCAGCTTTCTGGATGCGCACAACATCCGCTACCAGCCCCAGATGCGCCTCGGCGAAGATTTTGAATTATACGCCCGCGCCCTCGGCCTCGGCGCGCAAATGCTGCTGGTTCCCGCCCAAGGCTATGTCTCCGTCGTGCGCGAATCGTCCTTAAGCGGCAACCACTCCGAAACGGATTTGAAGCGCCTGCGCGATTGCGCTTTCTCTTTGCGCGCAAGCCTTCCCCTCGGCCCCGACGCCAAAGACGCCCTGCGCCAGCATTTCCTGAACATGGATTGCCGCCTGCAATGGCGCCTCCTCATCATCGCCGTAAAGCAGAAAGACTGGCGCGCCGCCCTGAAAACATTCATGCGCCCGTGGCCCGTGCCCCTGTATCTGGTGCGCCAGCTCGCGCTACAATGCAAGCTCAGAAGCTGCAAGGCATGGCGCGCCAAGGGATGGCAAGCATGAGCCTTCCCTCGTACCGCCATATCAGCGCCAAACCCAAAGCCATAGCAACCCTGCTACTGCTGCTTTACGCCTTCCACAACATGCGCAGCGACCTGTTCATTGCCTGGGGCTCGGAAGAATACGGCCATGGCATCATCATCCCCGTCATCGCCCTGCTCATGGGCTGGCACCGCCTCACGCGCCACCCGCAAAAACCCATACCCTCATGGTGGGGCGCATCTGTATTATTTTTCAGCGGCGCGTGCCTGTTCATCGCTGAACTCGCTGCCTTCCAGCCTGCCGCCCATTACGGCTTTATCCTCGCGCTGCTGGGCGTTTCGCTCTCGTTTCTGGGAACGTCCGCCACGCGCTTATTGCTGCCCGCTTTCATTTACCTGTTTTTCGCCATTCCCCTTCCCCACCTCATCTACGCCAACCTCTCGCAAGACCTGCAGCTCCTCTCCTCCACCATCGGCGTAAAACTGCTGGAACTCGCGGGCATCAGCGTCTATCAGGAAGGCAACATCATTGACCTCGGCCTCTACAAGCTGCAAGTCGCCGAAGCCTGCAGCGGCCTGCGTTATCTCTTCCCCCTCATCAGCTTCGGCTACCTCGCCGCCTACATCATGCGCGACGCAAAATGGAAACGCGCAACCGTGTTCCTCTCCGCCATTCCCATCACCATCGGCATGAATTCGCTGCGCATCGCCCTGATCGGCGTCACGGTGAATTTGTGGGGTCCCGAAATGGCCGAAGGCTTCCTGCACCAGTTCGAAGGCTGGGCCGTCTTCACCGTCTGCGTTATTTTGCTTCTCGCCGAAGCCGCCTGGCTCATGCGCGGCACCGGCCATTTCCGTTTCGAAATTTTCGGCCTCGCCCATGGCCGCATGCTCAAATCCCCCATGCGTTGCGGCGGCCCCGTCTGGGCTGCGCTGTGCATCGCAATCGCCCTCGCCAGCTCCTTCGGCACGGGCGCTGTGGCCGAGCGCAGCATCACCATTCCGCCGCACCCGCCCTTTGCGCTTTTCCCCGCCATGCTGGGCGACTGGCGCGCAACCGAACAGGGCATCCCCCCCGACGTGCTTGCAAGCCTCCAGCTCTCCGACTATTGGCTGGCCGATTACCACCAGTCCGGCGAGGCCGCCCCCATCAATCTCTACATCGCCTATTACGACAGCCAGCGCATCGGCTCGTCCACCCATTCCCCGTCAAACTGCATTCCCGGCGGCGGCTGGCAGGTAGCGGATAAATCCATCCTGCCCATCACCCTGCCCGAAGGCCAGACCGTCTATGTCACCCGCATGCTCATCCGCCGCGCCGATGTGGCCCAGCTTGTGTATTTCTGGTTCAGCGAACGTGGCCGCAACATCACCGAAACCTCCTATGCCAAATGGTACATGCTGGTGGATTCCATCGGCCTGGGCCGCACCGACGGCGCGCTGATCCGCATGGTCACGCCGCTGAATGCAGGCGAAGATGAAACCACCGCCGACACGCGCCTGCAAGCCTTCCTCGCCCTTGCCCAACCCTCGCTCGACACGTTTATTCCCGGCCGTGACGCCACAAATGCAATTGAAAGCCCCATGCCATGAAAACCATCCATAAAATCCTGCTCGCTTCTGTCGCCGCCATCGCCGTGGTCGGCCTCACCTCGCGCGACACGCCCCAGCAGAAGGAAGCCAAATACCTCCAGCGCGGCAACGACCTCTTCGCTGCCGGCGAATACGAAAAAGCGCGCGTCGAATACCGTAACGCCGCCAAACTCATGCCCATTGACCCGGAAATCAGTTTCCGCTGGGGCATGGTTGACGAAGCGCAAGGCAACATCCGCAATGCGTATGCCAACTACCTTCGCGCCGAGCAGCAATCCCCGCGCTACGCGCCCGCTTTGCTTAAAATCGCGCATTACCAGCTCGTCATCGAACAATATGAAGACGTGAAAAAGCGCCTCGACATCGTACTGGCCGACGACCCCGACAACGCCGAAGCACACGCCATCACCGCATCCGTAAGGCTGCACCTGAACGATCTGGAAAATGCCCGCAAAGAAGCCGAATTCGCACTCTCCAAAGACCCCGCCAACACCACCGCCTTCTCGGTGCTGACCGGCCTGTATTTGGCTAAGGGCGACCTGAAAAATGCCGAAGCCTCCATTGACGCAGGCATCGCCAAGAACCCCACCGACCTTTCGCTGCTGCTGCTCAAGGTGCGCATGTTTGAAAAACCCCTGAACCTCGAAAAAATCAACGCCACTTATCAGGAAATCATCAAGCTCCAGCCCGGCGACGTGCAGCTTCGCACCGTGCTTGCCGATATTTACATGCAGGCTGGCAAAAAAGACGAAGCCGAAACCGCCATGCGCAACGCCGTGCGCGACCTGCCCGACGACTGGAATATGAAGTACCGCCTGGTAACCTTCCTCGGCCAGTATCGCGGCACCGAGATCGCCGAAAAAGAAATCCAGTCCTACATGCAAGCCTACCCCGATCACTCGGAACTCTATTTCTGGCTCGCCGAACTCTACATCAACCACAACGAAACCGACAAAGCCGTAGCCCTGCTGCAGCAAATCGTAAGCAAAGACGATTCCGACCGCCAGTCGCTGCGCGCGCGCACGTCGCTCGCCCGCATCAGCTTCCACAAGGGCGAAAAAGAAATAGCCATGAAGCTGGTGGCCGCAGTGCTTGAAAAAGCCCCCACCAATTCCGACGCGCTGTTTGTGCGCGCAAGCGTCTCCACCGACGACGGCCAGTATCAGTCCGCCGTGTCCGACCTGCGCCTCATCATCCGCGACAACCCAAAAAACAAAGACGCGCTGCAACTGCTCGCCGAAGTATTGCTGCTGCAAGGCTATACTGACCTCGCCATCGAAACCCTGAACCAGCTGGTGGAAATTGACCCGCGCAACACCCCCTCGCAGGTGCGCCTCGCCCAGATGTATAACGAGAACCACGATCCCAAACGCGCCATGCGCATTCTGGACATCGCAACCAAAACCGATCCCGGCTACCCCGTTGCATGGGAAGCCACCGCCCGCGTCGCTATCGGCATGAAAGATTTAGATGCCGCCAAAGCTGCCATCGCCAAACTGCAAACCTTCAAAGGCCAGGAAACGGTGGCCGACTTCTTAAACGGCCAGATCGCAGCCGCAGGCGGCAACCCCGATATCGCCAGCGCCACCTACACCAAGATCATCGAAAAAGATCCCACCTCGCCGCTGGCCGAACGCGCAGTGTTTGAAATGGTGGAACAGCATCACACACCTGAAGAACTCACCAAAACGGTTGCGTATCTGGCAGGCCTGAAAACCGACAGCCCCTACATCAATACCATCATCGGCGAAACCTACATGACGCTGGACAAGGCCGACATCGCCATTCCCTATCTCGATAAAGCAATTGAAGCCAAGCCGCCGCAGCAAGACCCCTACCTTAACCGCGCCAAGCTCTATATGGCAAAGGGCGACATGGATACCACCATCACCTTGCTGCAGGCAGCGCGTAAGGCAAATACTGCCGACATCCGCGCCGACCTGATGCTCGCAGGCATTTACACCGGACAGGAAAAATATACCGACGCCATAGACCTCTATGAAGATGTGCTAAGCCGCTTCCCCGACATGGACATGCCTGCGAATAATCTCGCCGCCATCATTTCCGACCATGAATACACCGACACCGCCATGCTCGATAAAGCCGCAAAAGCTGCCGAGCGTTTTGCGGGCGGCAAAAACCCCGCCTTCCTCGATACGTTAAGCTGGGTATACTACCGTCAGGGGAAATTCACCCAGGCCCAGTCAACCCTATCGCGTGTGATGGCCATCAATGAGGGCATCAACCCCGAAATCCACTACCACTACGGGGCCATTCTATTGGAAACAACCAATAAAGTGAAAGCCAAGGACGAATTGACGAAGGCAACCGCCCCCGATTCCCCCCCAGACGTAGTGCAAAAGGCACGGGATTTATTAAAGAAAATTTAGTTAACAGCCGGTTTTATTAATACATCAAACCCCAACCAAGAGGATTGGGATATATCCGCCGAGACAAATTTATCCTTTATTTACCGGGCCTTTACGGATTCTTTATTTTATTAAATTTTCTTTGCAAAAAGTAAAAATAATAGCTGTCCACAGCATATTCTTTTGCTATCAAAGCACCACGAAACAAACAAAACCGTCCAAGCTATATATAAGGATTACCCAAATGAAGCTCTCTACCATCATCGCAACCGCAGCACTCACCGTTGCAGCCAGCTCCGCTGCTAACGCAACCGTAGTGAACTACAGCGGTTCCAACGTAAACATGAGCAACGTTGCAGTGGGCCAGACCGGCACCATCTCCAACCTGTATCAGACCCTCTTCACCCTCCCTCCGCAAATCGTTGGCGGTGGTGACATCTTCGGCTTCCTGCCGAACAACGCAAAGATCACCTTCAGCTACACCTTCATCGGTCTGCATGATGGCGAACTGCAGGGTTACTCCTCGTACAACACCACTAACGGCGGCAACACCTACGCTGGTTCCGCTACCACCGACACCAAGGGCTCAACCACTGCTGTTGGCACCACTAACGGTGTAGCTTCCGCTCCGCTGACCTTTGCTAACGCCAACCTGCACGTTGTTAACCCAGGCGTTTCCACCGGTAGCATCAGCATCGTAAACACCTCCGGCGCTTTCGCTCAGTTCCAGGCTCTCTTCTTCGGCCTGCTGCAGCAAACCCCTCCGG
>JANYCJ010000115.1 GCA_025360345.1 Alphaproteobacteria bacterium
GCATGAACACACGGGTCATTTATACCGCAATCACCGGCGGTAAGGACCGCCTTCACGAGCCCGCCCACATCCTCCCCGGCGTGGACTATGTCTGTTTCACAGACACTCCCGGCCTTACCTCGAAAATTTTCACGATCCGCCCGCTGCCCTTCGCGGAAAAAGACGCCCGCCTTACCGCCCGAAAAATCAAGCTTCTCGCCCATGAACTCTTTCCCGGCCACGAAGAAAGCCTTTGGGTCGATGGCAGCAAGCACATCCGCCGCGACTTAAGCCCGTTGCTGGCCGAGCTCTCGCAGTACCCTTTAAGCGCCCTTCGCCACCCCGCGCGCGACTGCCTGTATGATGAGGCCGAAGACTGCATCATCCGTGGCCGCGACAATGCGCAATCCCTAATCGTTCAGGCTGCCCGCTACCATGCCGAAGGTATGCCCGCCCATCATGGCCTGTATGAAACCAGTGTGCTCTACCGCCGACACACGCCGGAGAATGCTGCGCTTATGCAGGCATGGTGGCAGGAGCTTGAAAATTATAGCGCCCGCGACCAGGTAAGCCTGCCCTACGTGCTGTGGAAACACAATGCGGCCATTCACGCCCCCGATTACCGCCGCTGGCACTATCCTCACTTCCTCCAGCACCCCCACCGCTGGAACCCGAAGGGCGACCACCGCAACCGCATTCCCGCCCGCCTGCACGCCATGTTTTGGCACGCCCTGCAGACATTAGGTTTGCAAAGCCCCTACGAACAGGCCATAAAACGTGCAAGGCAACTCGCAACCCGTTTTTTCCCATGACCATTTCCGTCAGCGTCGTCATTATCACCCGTAACCGCTGCCAGTCCGTCGTAGAATGCATCGAAAGCGTCCTCTCGCAGGACTATCCCGAAATAGAAATCCTTGTCATCGACAATGCCTCGTCCGATGATACCTGCATCACGATCGCCACCCGCTACCCGAATATCCGCCTTCTGCCGCAACCCACCAATACCGGCGTGCCCGGCGGGCGCAATATCGGCATTCGCGAAGCCCGGGGCGATATCTGCATATGCATCGACGATGACGCCATTTTCCTGAATAACGCCAGCATCGCCACCATCGTCCCCCATTTCCGCGCCGACCGGAAACTGGCCGCGCTTGCCCTGCGCATTGTTGACCAATATGGCAATATCGTCACCAAGCTCATCCCCCGCCGCGACCGTAAAATCATCGGAGCCGACACTCCAGGCGCGAACTTCTCCGGCACCGGCTTCGCCGTGCGGCGCGAAGTCTTCGTCGCCCTTGGCGGGTTTTGGGAAATGCTGAATCCCTATTTCGGCGAAGAGCCCGATTATTGTTATCGCCTTCTCGACGCGGGCTTCACCATCCTCCACACCCCTTTCGTCAGCATTCGCCACTATGAAAGCCCAAACGAGCGCCCCAAGGAACGCCGCCTCTATTTCGGCGCCCGCAATGCGCCATGGATGGCACTGCGAAGCCTGCCCTGGCCTGCCGTCATCAGCCTCACCATTCTCACCTGGGGCTATTTCTTCTTGCAGGCAGTAAAGGAAAACCAGCTGAGAAGTTATGCCCGTTCCCTGCGCGACAGCGTGCGCGGTATGCCACAGGTGTTGCGCATTCGCAAACGCATCTCGCCGGAAGCCTGCGCGGCGCTGCGGGAATATTCCGGCCTCTATTATTATTGAATCTTGCGCCGTATCAGCCATGGTCGCGCCACCACCAGCGCTGCCATCCACATCCCATGCCCCGCTGCCAGTCCCATGCCCGCCCCGATAGGCCCGTAAGCCTTGAGCAACCCCAGCGTCACTAAAATATACACCAGCGCTGCAAACAGGCTCACCAGCGCGATCCGCCGGAAACTATCCGTATCGAAAAAACTGAGTTCCTGATTAATGCGGTTGATCCCGTGGAATCCCCGCGCCAGCGCGATCCATGCGATGAACGGAACTGCAGCCTGATATGCTGGAGGGAACAACACTCCGACCAGCAGCGGCGCAATCACTGCCAGCCCAAGGGCGGCTGCACACACTGTCAGCACATATCCCAGCGCCAGTTTTTGCCTCATAGCCGCGCTCAGCGCATGTGTTTTGCTCTGCTTATGATGCGCCACCATATTGGGCACAATCGCCGTCAGGATGCTGTCATACACCAGCCCGATCACATTACAGATCTGGAACGCGAAAATGTAAAGCCCGCTCTGTTCCGTACCTGCTGCAAATGCCACAAGGAAAGGGCCTGCATACGTAAAAATAGCCAGTGCCACCCTGAATGGCGTAAGCGATAGCACCGAGCGCACCGTGCTCACGAACACCGGCTTGCCCAGCACCCAGTGCAGCCCGAAAGCTTCCTTTACTTTCAGGCCCGAAAACAGCACCGTGGCCGCCGTGGCCAGCAGCGAGGCATAAGCCAGCGCCCGCCAGCCCATATCCAGCCAGAACAGCCCCGCCAGCGCAAAAGCCGGATAGCCGAAAGTGAACACAAGTTTCATGTAACAATACAGCTTTACCCGCAACGATATCTGCAATAGCGAAAAATTCAGCGCAATCACCGCCTGCATACCCGCCGTCATCAGCGCCATCAGCACCCATCCCCGGCTCAGCGGCACAAACCCGGCGAACCATCCCCAACCCAGCATCACAACCAGTGTAAGTAGTCCGATCATGAGCGTATAGGTCGCCCCACAGGCGCTCAGCGCCTCCGAAAGCCGGTCGCCCTGCTCATGCTGCACATAGGCCTTCCGCACGATCAGGCTGAACTCCATCACCGAAAGCATCCCCGCGATAATCGCAAGGTATAACCCGGCCACTCCATATTCCGCAGGCGTCATTTTCAACGTGATAAACGGCATGACCGCAAGCGCCACCCCGCTGGGCAGCAGGTTGATCATGGCATAAATAACACTGCGTAACGCTAAAATCTTGGAAAGGGCGCGGCTCATGGTTTTTTCTTCGGCTTGTCCACCGGTGGCCGCTCATGCCCCCGTACATCATCCTTTGGTGGGCGAGAGTCACGGGGCTGATCGCCTTCGCCTTGCTCACGCTGATGCTGCCGCACCCGTTCCCTCACCTCGTCTTCCGGTGCTTGCGGTTCGCCCGGTTTATTGTCCTCACCGGCTTCCCTGCCACGGGAATGCGCATGTTCGCGTCTTTCGTCTTGTGGTGGTGTGGCGTTAAGCGGCTCGTCGCCTTCGTCCTGCTCGCGTTCGCGCGCGTGCTCTCGTGCCGGTTCCGTCATTTCTTTTTTATCAAGGGGCGGCCGGTCGTTCATTTGCCGCTCGGGCGGTGCTTCTGGCTCCTCGGTATCCCCCGGCTTGTCCATGGGCGGCTCAAGTCGCTGCATAGCCGGGCGCACCCGGTCCACATGATACCCCATTCGGCCCACAAACGCGTGGTAGATATTACGGTCAGGGTAGAAATGCATCAGCTCTTTGTCATCCTTGCCCCAGTCATTGGCAAATACGATGGGCGAGTCTTCCATCGGCGGGTTGGTGAAGGACACTGCCTGGTAGATTTCTCCTGTCACGAATACGAGGGCAGGGGGCTGCACATTGCGCACCACATACTTGTAAAAACTCGGATTGTTGCCCCGATGCGAGAAATTATATATGCTCGTTAGTGTTTCCGGCTTCAGGTTATGGGCGCTGGCGAATCCGTAAAACCCCACCGCCGTCATCACCGCGAAACCATAATAATAGGCAAGGCTGCGCCGCTGGCTGCACACCAGCCGTAAAAACGCCGGCATCACAGAAAGCGCCTTCGCGGAAAGTACCACCAGGATACACAGGATTTCGTAGCACAGCCGCGGCCCCCATTCCCGCTCCACATTCCCGGGCAAAATCTGGCAGCTCATGAAAAATGAGAGGATGGTCAGGAACAGCAGCCGCTCGTTGCGCCGGTTTCCCCTCCAGGCATAGGCGAACACCAGCAAGATAAGGCTCGGCACCGGCCATTCGAAGGTAAGCCGGTTAAACCAGCCCGTGCGCTGCATATTCTCCCGGAAGTTTTTCACCAGCTCCCATTCATTTAGCCGGTCAGAAGCCTCCGGCGTAAACGGGTTATGCCAGTCCCCCCAGGAAAGCTGGTAGCCAAAGGTGAAAGCATGTCCCGTTGTCACTTTATTATAATAAAGCTGGAACAGCACAAATGCCATGCCCGCCAGCGCCATGGCCTTGAGCGCTTGTCCGTAAATACGCTTGCGCACCAGCAGCAGGAACACCGAATACGCCATATACGGAACCGCCAGCGCCAGCGTGGTGTAAGGCCGCGTGATGAAGCAATAGCCAATGGCCATTCCTCCCCACATCCCCGTTTTCCAGTGCGGCTTTTTCAGCATCCGGAAATACGCCCAGAGGAACAGCGTGCCCATCAGCAGCGAAGTGGCGTTGCTCATAAACTCCGAAGACATCAGCAGCAAATAGACGCACATCCCGGAAAGCACCACGGCATAGCGCGCCACGCGCAGCCCGTACAATTCCTTGGCCAGCCCGAAAATCGCCAGTGACGTAAATGCGCCCAGCAGCGGGTTCACATAGGTGCGCGCCTTCAGCAGCGTGCCCAGCGCCAGCAGCATCACATGCCCCGGTGGATATTGCGAAAACCATTTGCCGTTATTTATCATCATATACATATCGAAGAACCGCGGCAGCGGGTGGCTCTTCATCGTCCAGTGCCCGGCTCCCATGATCTTGGCATGTACCAGCTGCGCCGAAGTATCCACTGTCAGCGGCAAATGGCTGAAAAACGCCGCCCCCAGCTGCCACGACGTCGTAAAAATAAACAGCGCCACGCTCGCGCACAACAGCGGCGTAGGGATTTCCTTCAGCCAGATTGCCCCTTTGCCCAGCAGGCACAGCGCCATGCGCGAATAAGGCAGCCGGTATAGCGCAAAAGCCAATGCGGCGAACGCTACCGAGTTAACAAAGAAAAAGAAGCTCAGCTCCACATCCGGCGGGTCGTAATTGACCACCGTGAATAAAAACAGGAAAAGCGCCATGCCCATCCGCTTTACCGCGGGCGCATAAGGTTCTATATGGTTATGCAGCAGCATGGTCTGGCTATATTTCCAGCCAAAGGCCAGCGCCCCCATCCATATCACGCATACCACCATTTTCGCGCGGCGCATTCGTTGCTCGAAATCATGGTTCAGCCGGTTAAGCTGCAGGTAGCGGAAACTCCACTCCGTAACATCGAGATGGCTTAAATAGTAAATATGGTAGCGCAGCAGGCTGAGGGCAAAAAACCCAAGCGCCGCCACCAGCAGCCATTGTTTCCAGCTAACGGGGGCGGGGCGGTTGGAAATATAAGTAAACGACATGAATGAAGACGTAAAAAAAGGGGCTGCGTGCGATGGTCGCTACACCACTAGCATAAAATCATTATTTTAGTATGAATATTTAGCACGTTACCCGCGCCCCATCAATGCTCCGTGCCAAGCGCCGTCCGCTTACCGCCGTCTGGCATGGAATCCGCTCATTTTTGCCAAGTTTTTGATAGATTTTTTACGTGATAAGGCTATATAACAAAGCTGTTTTCCCACTCCCACAGGCGCTAAAAACCCATGACCTCCCCCAGCACTAAGGCCAAACGCCCCCTGTCCCCGCATCTGGGCATTTACCGCCCGCAAATTTCCACCACCCTGTCCATCCTCAACCGCATTACCGGCCTCGCCCTCTATGTTGGCAGCGCCCTGATGGTGCTTTGGCTCTGGTCTGCGGCCTACGCCCCCGAATTTTACACCACCCTGCATGGCTGGCTTGCCTCCGTCCTTGGCAAACTCCTTTTGCTCGGCTGGACAGCCGCGTTCTATTTCCATTTAGTTAACGGCATCCGCCACCTTGTCTGGGACACTGGCCACGGCCTCGCCGTGCCCTCCGTCAACAAATCCGGCGTTCTCGCCATCATCGCCACCCTAATTTTAACGGCGTTCACCTGGGGTATGGCCATTTCCGGGGGGGCACAGTAATGCGCAGTCGTTTAGGTCGGGTCAAAGGTCTGGGTTCTGCCCATCATGGCGTGGGTCACTGGTGGCAGCAGCGTGTCACTGCCGTGGCGCTCATTCCTCTTTCCCTGTGGTTTGTGGTTTCTCTCATTAATGCGCTCCTAACCCCCAATCCCGTTCACGTCGCTGAGTGGTTTTCCTCGCCGTTCAACAGTATGTTCATGATTATGCTGCTGGGCGTTACCTTCGTCCATGCCAAGCTGGGCGCGCAGGTCGTGATCGAAGACTACGTGAAATGTGAATTTTCCAAATATAGCCTGCTGCTGCTCAACACTTTCATTTGTTATGCCTTTGCAGGCATCTCCATCCTGGCCGTGCTTAAACTGCACTTCCTCGATGTCGCCACCTCCATGTAATAGAGAATCCCATGTCCTCCATGCCCGCCTATAAAATCATCGACCATTACCATGATGTCGTCGTCGTCGGCGCCGGGGGCGCTGGCCTCCGCGCCACTTTCGGCATGGCCTCCGCCGGCCTCAACACTGCTTGCGTCACCAAGGTATTCCCCACCCGCTCCCACACGGTAGCAGCGCAGGGCGGCATCTCCGCCGCGCTCGGCAATATGGGGCAGGACGACTGGCGCTGGCATATGTACGACACCGTCAAGGGCGGCGACTGGCTGGGCGATCAGGACGCCATTGAATACATGTGCAAAAACGCCATGGACGCGGTAGTTGAGCTGGAGCATTACGGCGTGCCATTCTCCCGCACCGAAGAAGGAAAAATCTACCAGCGCCCCTTCGGCGGCATGACCACCGACTATGGCAAAGGCACCGCCCAGCGCACCTGCGCCGCCGCCGATCGCACGGGCCACGCCATTCTCCATACCTTATATACCCAAGCCCTGCGCCACAACGCCCAGTTCTTCGTGGAATACTTCGCTGTGGATTTAATCGTTGATGACGAAGGTGTCATCCGCGGCTGCATGGCCTGGAACCTCGATGACGGCACTCTGCATCGCTTTAACGCGCACATGACCGTGCTCGCCACCGGCGGATATGGCCGCGCCTATTTCTCCGCAACCTCCGCCCACACCTGCACTGGCGACGGCGGCGGTATGGCGGTGCGCGCAGGCCTGCCTTTGCAAGATATGGAATTCGTCCAGTTTCACCCCACCGGTGTTTATGGCTCCGGCTGCCTCATAACCGAAGGCGCGCGCGGCGAAGGTGGCTATCTCGTCAATTCTCAGGGCGAACGCTTTATGGAGCGCTACGCCCCCCACGCTAAAGACCTCGCATCGCGTGACGTCGTTTCCCGCGCCATGACGGTGGAAATCCGTGAGGGCAGGGGCGTAGGTCCCAATAAGGACCACATCTTCCTGCATCTGGATCACCTCGATCCTGAAATCCTCCACAAGCGCCTGCCCGGTATTTCTGAAACTGCCCGCATTTTCGCAGGGGTGGACGTCACCAAGCAGCCCATCCCCGTGCTTCCCACTGTGCATTACAACATGGGCGGCATCCCCACCAATTACCACGGCGAAGTCGTCACCTTGAATAAGGGCAACCCCGACGCAGTAGTGCCCGGCCTTATGGCCATCGGCGAAGCCGCCTGCGTCTCCGTCCACGGCGCAAACCGCCTCGGCTCTAACTCCCTGCTAGACCTTGTGGTCTTTGGCCGCGCCGCCGCCATCCGCGCAGGCGAGATCATCAAACCTGGCAGCGCCCATAAGCCGCTCAACACCAGCAACACCGACGAAATCCTCAGCCGCTTCGACCGTATCCGAAACGCCGGCGGCAGCCTCAAAACCTCCGAAATCCGCCGCGCCATGCAAAAATGTATGCAGGACCACGCCGCCGTGTTCCGCGAAGAAGGCGTCCTTGCCGAAGGCACGAAGCAAATGGCCGATATCTGGCATAGCTATGACCAGCTCCAGCTTTCCGACCATAGCCTCATCTGGAACAGCGACCTCGTTGAAGCCCTTGAGCTGGACAACCTCCGCACCCAGGCCCTCATCACGATCGCCAGCGGCCTGAACCGCAAAGAAAGCCGTGGTGCCCACAGCCGCGAAGATTACCCCGACCGTGACGACAAGCACTGGATGAAACACACGCTCACCTGGCTCGATACCCGCGGCAACACTGCCATTGATTACCGTCCTGTCCACCTAAACACGCTGTCCAACGAAGTGCAGCCCATTCCACCGAAACCGAGGGTGTATTAACATGGTTGAATTACGTCTCCCCCCCAACTCCAAGGTTGGCAAAGGCAAAACCCACAAAGCGCAGAACCCCAAGCGCGCTAAGAATTTCAGCATATACCGCTGGAATCCCGAGGATCTCGACGAAAAGGGCAACCCGAAAAACCCGCGCATGGACACCTACGAAATCGACCTCGAGGCCACCGGCCCGATGGTCCTCGACGCCCTGATAAAAATCAAAGATGAGATTGACCCCACACTCACCTTCCGCCGCTCCTGCCGCGAAGGCATCTGCGGCTCCTGCGCCATGAATATCGACGGCACCAATACGCTCGCCTGTATCAAGCCGATTGCGGATGTGGCTTCCGATGTCAAGATCTACCCCCTCCCGCACATGGAAGTGGTCAAAGATCTGGTTCCCGACATGAACCATTTCTATGCCCAATATGAATCCATCAAGCCGTGGATGCAGACCACCACACCCCAGCCCTCTAACAAAGAGCGCCTGCAATCCCCCGAAGACCGCGCCAAGCTCGACGGACTGTATGAATGCATCCTCTGCGCCTGCTGTTCCACCTCCTGCCCAAGCTACTGGTGGAACTCCGACCGCTATCTCGGCCCTGCTGTTCTGCTCCAGGCCTATCGCTGGATTGTCGACAGCCGCGACGAATTCACCGGCGAGCGCCTCGACAATCTGGAAGATCCTTTCCGCCTCTATCGTTGCCACACCATCATGAATTGTGCAAAAACCTGCCCCAAGGGCCTGAACCCCGCGAAGGCCATTGCCGAGATCAAGAAGCTGCTGGTGCAAAGAGCGGTATAATGCGCACGGGCCTGCCGGTTCTCGTGCTTTGCGCCCTCTTATGCGCTACGACCGCTTCGGCAGACAGTTTGGATTCGCTGTTTAAGGAAGGCTACTACAATATCCAGCTCAAAGACGAATTCCGCACCTGCGCCACCGATCAGGATTGTACGTACATGGAAAGCCTTTGCCCCGGGTTTGGCTGGTGGGCGGTAAGTAAGGGAGCGAAGGACAAAGTGAAAGAACGGATTGAGGGCAGCGGGATTACCCTTCGTTGTGCCAGAGCCGAAGGGCATTCCGCCGCACCCCAAACCATCCACTGCCTTCACGGCATATGTGAGATAAAATAACTATGGCCGTTTATACTAAACTCACCTCCCAAGAAATTGCTGCGTTCCTGACGCAATATGATCTCGGCACGCTGGTCGAGTTCAAAGGCATTGCCGAGGGGGTGGAAAACACCAATTACCAGATCACCGTCGCCCCGTCTGCCCCGCCGCTTACCGGCTTTCAGAAAACCGTGTCCTTCATGCGCCCAAACCTTCGCCCGCGTGATAAAAAATACATCCTCACGCTTTATGAACAGCGCGTAAACCCCGCCGATCTGCCCTTTTTCCTCGGCCTCACCGAGTGGCTTGCCGACCGCGGCATAAACTGCCCCCGCCCTGCCAAAACGCTTTCCGGCTCGCTCACCGCCCCCATTGCCGGTAAAGCTGCCGCCGTCATCCATTTCCTGAACGGGCAGGGCAACCCCCACATCACCCCCCGCCATCTGGAACTCACCGGGCGCGCCATGGCCAAAATGCACCTCGCCGCGCATGGCTTTCCGCTCACCCGCGCCAACACCCTCTCCCAGGAAGGTTGGCGCAACCTGTTCGAGCGTTTTCGCTATCAGGCAAACACCATCACCTCCGGCCTTGAGCGCCTTGTGGAAAACGAACTGCTCTACTTGCGCAACCAGTGGCCGCACGCCCTCCCCGAAGGCATCATCCATGCTGATATCTTCCCCGATAACGTCTTTTTCCTCGACGGCCACACCGACAAGCCCGAACTCTCCGGCATTATCGACTTCTACTTCGCCTGCAACGATGCACTGGCCTACGACCTCGCCATCACTTTGAACGCATGGTGCTTCGACAACAGCCACCGCTACGTGCCCGAGCGCGGTGAAGCATTGCTGCGCAGCTACCATGCGGTGCGCCCGCTTTCCACAGCCGAAAAAGAAGCGCTCCCCGTTCTCGCCCGCGGCGCCGCCACCCGCTTCCTCATGACCCGCTCCTATGACTGGCTGAACCGCATCGAAGGCGCCTTGGTAAACCCGAAAGACCCCATGGAATACGTGGCAAAACTCCGTTTCCACCAGTCCATCATGGACTGGCGCGGCTACGGCTGGCAGGGCGCATGAAAAAAATCGAGCTCTACACCGACGGCGCATG
>JANYCJ010000126.1 GCA_025360345.1 Alphaproteobacteria bacterium
CCACACCCCCGGCATGGCCAAAATCGCCGCCAATGAAACCAAGGCCTTCCGCTATGGCAAAATCGGCGCGCTCGACGTATTCGCCACCGCCGCAGCCACCGTTCTGCTATATGCTGGCAGCCGTTTCTTTGCCAAGGAGAACGAACACTGGCGGGCCCCCCATGCCGAGGCCGACCTGAAGGCCGCCAAAACCGAGGCCTCTCCCCCGCCAATAGCGCTTCCCGAGCAGCAGGACAGGCGCTTCACAGACACCATCCAACCCAAATCCCGTGAAAAAGTGGCTTTTTCCCGTGAAAAAACCTATGCGGACGCCGTCAGCAGCCAGAAAACCGCCCCTCAGGCTAAGCTTCCCGGCCTGACCGCCTAGGAAGTTAAACTTCTTTTGCTTTCCATAGCTTGCGAAAACCCTTATAGTGATTGCTCTTTTTCGCATCAGGATAAGGCTGCAGCATCGTCATCATGAAAAGCCCGTGGAACCAGCCCTCCTTAACGCGTGACTTTGCGATCCTTTCTGCGTCCATTTTGTTCGTCCTGTGCATCATCTCGCTGGGCGTCACCTATTCCACCTACACCCACCACGCCCGCGACGTGGAAGACGACCTTGAAAAAGAGTCCCTGCGCATCGAGCGCACCCTCGCCACCGAAATGGAAAGCGCAAGCTACATCCTCTCCTCCCTCGGCAAGCAGATCGTGCTCGATAATGACCGCAGCTACATCAAGCTCGCCCAGATCATGAAGTCTTTCGATAACAAGGATTACATCTATTCTATATTGTCATGGATCAGCCCCGACCAGATGCTCGTGGTCAGCTCCAACAAGGGCGTGCTCGATAAAGCAGTGGATATTTCCGACCGCGATTATGTGAAAAAAGCCTTTTCCGACCCGTGGAAAATGACCATTGGCCGCCCCATCGAAGGCCGTGTTTCTGGCCGCTGGATCATCCCAGTCGCCATGGGCATCACCGACTATACGGGCAAATTCATCGGCACCATCATGATAAGTATTGATATTGATGCCCTGACCGAGCGCCTCAGCCGCCTCATTCACCGCGATGGGCTGAGCTTCGCCATCGTGAGCAAAACCCTCATCCCCATCACGCAAGTGTCCGATGACAAAGACTTCGTCAACAACAACTTCCCCCTCAAGCGCCTCGTAAGCGTAAACTTTTCCAAGGATCCCGCAGGCCTCATCTCGCGCGGCAGCGCCTTCATCGGCTCATCGAGCTACGCCTATTACCGCATGGCCACGGACTACCCCTACATCGTCCTGCTTGCCTATGACCCGCGCTATAGCGATCAGACCGTGCGCGGCCTCATCTGGTCGCGCATCCTGCTGCTTGCAGGCATGGCCCTTTTCTTTGTCATCTTCCTCTGGATCGTCCGCGTCCGCATGATAAAGCCCATTATCGAACTCACCAATATTGCCTCCGGCGTAGCCCGTGGCCAGTCTTTCTCCCCGCTCAAGGGCGGCCCCGCAGAAATCTCGGGCCTCGCCACCCAGATCGTTAAAATCTCGGAATATATCGACGAGAACCGCCGCATCCAGAATGAACTCCGTAACAAAATGTATGGCCTGCGCAAGGCTAGGGAGCAGGCCGAGGTCGAACGCCGCTCCCAGTCCGAGTTCATGGCCTATGTCTGCCAGGAAATGCGCAACCCCCTCAACAATATCATCGGCGGCGCGCAAGTGATGAAAGACCAGCTTTACGGCCCCATCGAAAACCGCAAATACCGTCAATATGCCGCCGATATCTACGCCACCGGCAACATGCTCATGGATAGCACCCAGGACCTCCTCACCCTCGCGAAAATGGAAACCGACTATATCGACCTTGTCGAAAAGCCTGTGGATGTCACCGCCGCCATCAATAAGGCGCTGCGCTTCATTTCCGATAAAATGCAGGCCGAAAAACTCGGCATCAAAGTGCAGCTGCAGGAACCCATGCCCCGCCTCCTTGCCGATGAGTTCCGCCTCCAGCAGATCATTATGAATTTGTTGCTGCACGCCCTCGGCCAAACCCTGCCAGAAGGCACCATCACGCTCGAAGCCCGCCTTATCAGCGAAAGCCGTGAGCGCCAGTATTTCGCTCTCGTCATCAGCTCCACCGGCACCGCGCCCTACACCACCCCGGAGCTGCTGGAACTGGCCGAGCAACTCCTCCACGCTCCTGCCCCCAGCCACAGCGCCAAGCTTGAAAACCTGCTCAAGGAACAAACAGACGTAAGCCTTGAACTCGCAAAAACCCTGATCGCCATGCACGGCGCAACCTGTAGCATCCGCCACCTTCCGGATAATGCGGTGGCCATCGCCGTCTTCTTCTCCGGCAACCGCATCCGCTTCACCGAGCAACAGTCATGATCCTGTCTTGGCCCGACCTGCTCGCCCTCGCCTTCTACATCGTCAGCTGGGTCGGCTACGCCCACTTCACTGAGCAGGCCCGCCAGCATGAGCGCAGCCTTCTGAACGTCACGAATGGCTACCGCCAACGCTGGATGCGCGAGCTTATCCGCCGCGACAACCGCTCCATGGACGTGATCATGATCGGCAACCTCCAGCGCTCCATCGCCTTCTTCGCCAACACCAGCATTTTCATCGCCCTCGGCCTCATCGGCATGCTCGGCATCCATGACCGTGCCGCCGACATCATTTCCGCCATTCCCTTTTCTTCCCCCCTCACCCCCTTCCAGTGGGAACTCAAAATCGCCCTTCTCATCCTCGTCTTTATTTATGCCTTCTTCAAATACACCTGGTCTATGCGCCAGTATAACTACGCCGGCATCTTCGTAAGCTCCATGCTCCCCCACGACGAGGCGGACGAAGCTTATCTGGAGCTCAACGCCGCCAAAGGCGGCTTCCTCATCAGCAACGCCGCCAAGCATTTCAACAATGGCCTGCGCGCTTATTACTTTGGCCTAGCCGCGCTGGCATGGTTCGTAAACCCCTACTTCTTCATCGCCATTACCGCGCTGGTCGTGTTCGTAACCCACCGCCGCGAATACCATTCCACCACCCTCGCCAATCTTTCCCGCTGACATGGAATCCAAGACCAAGATCGACCTTGCCGCCGACCTCGTAAATCTCGAAACCTACCGCAAGCAGCACCGCCTGCACGGTGGGCTCCCGGACCCCATCGTGATTCTCGTGGCCTATGCGCAAGACGAAATGGTTTACGATAATGGCCGCATCACCACCACCGATGCCGAAACCTACGCCACCTTGAAATCCTCCCCCGATCCCGCCATCAGGAACACCCTCGTCAATAAATTCGGCACAGCCTACAAGCGCAGTATGCCGCTATTCATGCACCGCCGCCTCGCGGATGTGCTGGTGGACACCGCCCTCGATATGCGCGACCGCTACCGCCAGTTCACCGTGGTCATGGACGGCCTGCGCACCTACGAAGCCGCCGCCCGTATGCAGCAAAACCGGCCAGACCTCGTGGCCTCCGGCATGTTAGCCCCCCCCGGCGCTTCCGCGCACAACCGCGCTCTGGCCGTAGATACCAAGCTCTTCGAACTCATAGATCCCGCTTCATTCGAAACAGCCCGCGGCACTGTTCCCCTGCATGAACTGCGCGAAGCCGACGAACACGGCCATCTTGACGACGAACAGGACATGGCGATCAACAGCCGCTTCTACACTGGCCCCATGTCAGAAGAAGCCCGCGCCAACCGCCACCAGCGCCTCGTCGCATGGCAGCGCGCCAGCGTAAAAAACCGCACCCCC
>JANYCJ010000127.1 GCA_025360345.1 Alphaproteobacteria bacterium
CGCGCCGCCCTTCGGGGTGGCGCGTTTATGTTCTTTGCCGCCAATGCGCCCCTTCGCAGCATCCTGCGCCGCTGTAAACACCTGTGGTTCAATTCCCAGCGCGCGCTCGCAGTTTGCCTCCAGCCCACTCAGGTCAGCCCGCAGCGCCGCAGATAGCGGGGTGCTCTCGGGCACGCGGCTGCTGTCGAAGCGTTTGCGCTTCACCCCATCCTCATGCTCTTTGCATTGCCGCACCACGTCCCGGGCCTGCTCGCTTTGCAGCAAGTCCAGCATCGCCCTCGGCTCTTCAATCGCCAGTGCCGTGTCGGGAACACGATAACTTTTAACTGTATTGCGCAATACCTCCGGCACTTCCGCCAGCGGCACATTTTTTACCTTGATATTCCGGTCGGCCAGCGCTTGAGCCAGCCGTGCCTCACTAAGCCACGGGTCGTTGGAAAATAGCACCGTGCCTGTTTCTTTTGCATAGCCGGCTGCTGCTTTTGCATGTGCATCCGGGTAGGTGTCTGCAGGGCCAAGATGCAGGCGCGAAGCTTGCGCGAATTCATGCAGATCAGCTGCCAGCGCAGCATCGCCATTCTGCGCTTTCAGCGAAATGCCCGGAACCTTGCTAAAAACCCGTGGGCGCTTCGGCTCATTCCCGTCACCCTGATTACCGTCTCCCCTGCCGCCGCCGACTTCTGCCATAACCCACTCCTGAAATTGCTTGATAAGGCGCCCATTTTACCCCACACGCGCCAAAACGCATGTTAAACATTCGTTACGGTAAAAAATAATGAGGTATTGCATAAGCTTAACAGCAGAAGATTGTCATAAACTTGTAATACCCCTCGCCCTCGCCCCATGCTAAATTTAAGGTGGATATTTCTGTATTTTCAGGCTGTAAAAACCTAGTGATCGCACTCGCGCAACCCTCCGGCCCCGTCGTGGGCATTTCCGGCTCCTCAGCAGATTCGCTGTCGGTGAAGGCCATGGTGCGCCAGCTCATCGAGGCCGGGGCCACGCCGATGTTCCTCGGCAACCACGCCAACCGCAACGCCGCCGACGATCTGAAAAAAATCGACGCCCTCGTCGTGCTCGGTAACAACGCCGACATTGACCCAGGCAAATACGGCGAAGCCCGCAACGCCAACACCAAAAGCGAAAACGACACCGCCGAAGGCGTCGCCCGCGCCAACTATGAAGAAGCGCTCCTCAAAGGCGCGGTAGACATGAAAATGCCCACCCTCGGCGTCTGCGGCGGGATGCAACGCATCAACATCATGATGGGCGGCTCGCTGCACCAGCACGTGCCCGACCTCGTCGGCCATAATGAGCATTCGCAGCAGGATTATAAGCTGGACGGCTTCGTGCCCGTGCAGCCCATCCTCCTCGCGCATGACACCATGCTCTCCAAGATCGCCTCCGGCATCACCGCTGTTTTCAGCCCCGGCCACGACGCACCGCCGCCCCTGCTGCTGGAAAACTCCATGCACCACCAGGCCGTGAACCTCGTGGGCGAAGGCCTGCGCCCCACCGCCTTTTCCGATGATAAGGTCAAGCTACCCGACGGCCGCGAAACCCTGCTCATCGAAGCCATCGAAGCAGACCCTAATGGCAAATACGGCAAACAGGTGCTTATGGGCGTGCAGTGGCACCCCGAATTCGGCGCAAGCCCGCTAGGCGAAAAGATCGCTGGCTTCATGGTGGACACTGCCAGGGAATATGCGCAAACCAATAACCGCCAGCACAGCCAGCAGGAAGTGGTGCGCGAAAACCTCATCAGCTCCCTTGCCCCCAACATCCCCCCTCCCCGCCCCGGCAGCATGACCGAAATGGTGCTCCGCCGCCGTATGCAGAGCCAGTCTGCGGGCCTTGCCGTATAATAGCATCCCGTCATTGCGGGGCTGCAACGGGCCAAAAGCGCAATTCCCTTTAATTCCGCCTCCCCAGCACCTATATTGGCCTAAGCAACAAAAGGAACTACAATGAAAAAAGACCAAGGCCCGCGCAAACCGAAAGCACCCGGGGACACTCCGCACCACAAGCCCAAGCATAAGCGCCGCGGCGGTAAACCCGGCGGCCACAAACCGTCTGACGACAAACCTGCAGGCGGCAAGCCCAGCCGTGGCGCTAAGCGCGGCGGCACGCGCGGCGGCTTCAGCGGCGCGGTGGAACACACTCCCAAAACGCCCGCTGAAATCTCCGTACTCATCATCCGCGGCACCACCGAAGACGGCGACCCCACCGCCATCCCCGCCAAGTGGGAAAGCAAATATGAGCCGCCGCAAATCGTCGTTATCGAATCCGGCCGCAGCCCCGCAGTATCGGAAGGCGACCGCGTGCTCGCCCGCCTGCGCAAGGTGGCCCCGCATTTGTATCAGGCGCTCATCATCCGTATCCTGCCCGAGGAGGCGAAGCAAACCGTGCTCGGCGTGTTCATGCCCACCCCCGAAGGTGGCCTGATCGAACCCATCAGCCGCAAGATGAAGGAAAGCTTCCTCGTCGCCGCCGGTGACACCCATGGCGCCCTGCGCGGCGAGCTGGTCAGCGGCGTCACCCTCCCCGGTATGCCCAGCTTAAGCATGGCCTACGCCAAAATCACCGAGCGCCTCGGCCGGCTGGACGCGCCCCGCGCCGCCTCCCTCATCGCCTCGCACATGCATGATTTGCCGAATGTCTTTTCCGAAGCCGCCATCGCCGAATCCGAAGAAGCTTCCTCGCCCGTGCTCACCGAAGGCCGCACAGACCTGCGCGACATTCCCCTCGTCACCATAGACGGTGAAGACGCCCGCGACTTCGACGACGCCGTCTTTGCCGAACGCGACGGCAGCGGCTGGCACCTCATCGTAGCCATCGCCGACGTGGCGTTTTATGTAAAAGAAGGCAGCGCGCTCGATGAAACCGCCGTGGAGCGCGGCAACTCCGTATATTTCCCCGACCGCGTCATCCCCATGCTGCCCGAGCGCCTGAGCAACGGCCTGTGCTCGCTCAAGCCCGACGAAGACCGCTACTGCCTGGCCGTCCATATGTGGATTGACAGCAAGGGCGCGATGCACCGCTACCAATTCGTCCGCGCCCTCATGCGCTCGCGCGCCCGGCTTACCTATAATATTGCGCAAGAAGCCTATAACACCCAAAACCACCCGCTCTACGAATCCGTCATCAAACCCTTATATGATGCGTATGAAGCCCTCGCCTACGAGCGCGACAACCGTGGCTCGCTCGATTTGAACCTGCCCGAATACAAAATCCTCTTTGACGACCAGGGCAACGTCTCCGAAATCGCCCCCCGCGAGCGCCTCGAAAGCCACCGCCTCATCGAATGCTACATGATCGCGGCCAACGTCGCCGCCGCCGATTACCTCCTCTACAAAAATGCCCCCGGCATTTACCGCGTGCACGAAGAACCCGCCGAGGAAAAACTCGAAGAACTCAAAAATCTCCTCAAAATGGCCGGCTTCGGCCTGCATGTCGGCGCAGGCATCAAGGCTGCGCATTTCAACCGCGTGCTCAAAGCCGTGCAGGGCGCGCCGGAAGAATACCTCGTCAACACCGCCATCCTGCGCAGCCAGATGCAGGCCTATTACAGCAACGAATGCCTCGGCCATTTTGGTTTGAGTTTGCAGAAATACACCCACTTCACCTCTCCCATCCGCCGCTATTCCGATCTGGTGGTGCACCGCTCTCTCGCCGCCGTCATCGCCGGCGATCATCCTAAAAACTCCCCCGCCATCAACAAGCGCCTCGCTGAAATCGCGCTGCATATTTCCGAAACCGAACGCCGCGCCATGCTCGCCGAGCGCGACGCCTCAGACCGCTACAAAGTCGCCTATATGGTCAAGCATATCGGCGCGACCTTCGCCGGAACCATCGTATCCCTGAATGAATACGGCCTCTTCGTGTCGCTGAAAGATACCGGCGTCACCGGCTTCATTCCCGTGCGCAATCTGAAGGACGATTTCTACACCTACGACCGCAGCTCCGCCTCCTTCCGGGGCCAGCGCCACAAGCACCAGTTCCAGATCGGCCACCCGCTGTTCATCCGCGTGCAGCAGGCTAACCCCACCACCGGCAGCCTCATCTTCGAACTCTCCGGCGACGGTGCCTCCATCCCCAACCACCCCCTGCGTGACCGCGCCAAGGCCAGCAAGCACAAACCCCGGGACAACAAGGAAGAAGGCCTGCGCCAGCGCAAGAAAAACCGGGGCAAAAATCGCAATAAGCACAAATCAAAGCCCAAAACCTGACACCTGCCCCCTTGCATTTTCCGGCCTTATAGTTATATTTCCGCCTGTTGAAACCAAAACCAGATGGATGCCCAAATGGCTAAAGCCATGATTTACCGCCCGGATAAGAACGCTATGCAGTCCGGCACCGCCAAAATGCAGGACTGGATCCTGAAATTCAAACCCGAAAAGCCCTATTTTGTCGATAATCTAATGGGTTGGGTTGGCATGACCGATATGCCGCAGGAAGTGCAGCTCTATTTCCCCAGCAAGGAAGCCGCCGTCGAATACGCCAAGCGCCAGAAAATCCCTTATGATGTATCTGAGCCCCATAAGCGGGTGAAAAACATCCGCGCCTATGCCGATAATTTCAAGTTCGACCGCGTACAGGATAAATCCTAGCAACTAGCCGTAAAATTGTCATAATTCGGTAATATGGCTGTGCTACACTGAGCCCAGTTAACTTGGAGACCAAGGCATGAAACGTTTCACCGTCCCGTGTGATTTTAACGGCACCAAATACCCCTTCCATGTGTATGTCGGCGAGCCGCACCCCGCCCGCCACCCGCTGCAGCACCAGGCATGGTGGCTTTCCACCATCCGCGGCGGCACCATCCCGCAGGAGGTGATGGACAGCTTCGAGCGCCTGCATAAAATTTCCATCGAAAACAACGTGTCGTTTGAAGATTTATGCGTCTATGCGCTCGGCACCGCCTCCACCGAAAACGGCGGCGTGGAAGTTAAAGAAGGCAACGCCTAAGGAATCTTTTTCCTTTTTTCAGGATCAGCGCAGGCATGGATGACGGCCTAAACATCAATTCTCCTGATCGCCCGATACGGTCGCTTCCGCTTGATGAAGGCGCGCGGCTCTACACCCACCGCTCCACCGGCCCCTTTGTCTCCCCTTCCGAAAACACCTGGGCCGCGCACAACCAGCTCATCAAACGCGCCAAGGAAGACCTGGGCTTCGACAAGGACCGCTATTTTTATTTCGACGGCATCGTCGCCGCAAAACTCGGCAACCCCGCCCTCACCAATCCCAAACACGCCGACTTCGCCCGCTATGAGGCCATGCGCAACAACATCGCCGTGCTGCGCAATTTCGTGCTCATGCATTACGAAGAATCCGGCCTGTTCAAAAACGGTTCCTTCTCCCAGCGCGCCCGCATCGAAAGCCTCGCCGAAAGCTTAGGGCAGGCATTGGCCAACGACAAATGGGGAACCCGCGCCTTCACCAAATCCACCAGCGTCGATGTCGCCAATATCGACGGCGTGGGCACCATGGAAATGTACAAGCACCTGCTCGACATTCAGGAAAATCCCACCGCCCGCCAGCCGATGATCGCCCAGCTGAAAACCTTCCTCGCACTTCCCGACCGCGACTGGAAGCTGCCACCTTTAAGCGCCTCGCCCTTCAGCCCTCAGGCGCTGGCCGCCCCCCCGCCGGGCTATGTCAGCAAGCCCCTGCCAAAAGCCGACACCAGCTCAGACACCTACAACGATTCGCAAGAGCGTACCCAGGCGGAAACCCACACCGCCGAAACCGCGCAATCCCCCCGCGCCGTGGAGCAGATGGAATTCACCTCCCCCGAAGCCCTCGCCCAGCATAAAGACGCGCTCGACGAATCCATCGCCATCGTCGAACATGCCGTGCAGGTGGCCAACTCCCTCCAGCACATCGACACGCTGGCCGAAATCCCGCGTGAGGAATCCGTGGAAGAAGCCCGCAAGATCCTGCGCTTCCTGCGCAACATGGAATTCGCCGACCATACCATGGAAGAATTCCTCGACCAGGGCACGCCTTCGGCCATCGTCGGCAAGAAGCAGGCCTTCAGCCGCCTCACCGATATCTTCGCCGCGCATCTGCGCCATGCGCAAACCGTCAACCCCACTATCGCCAGCACCAACAGCGCCGTGGAACAGGCGCGCGACACCATCTGCACCATGGCACTCGAACTGGCCGAACACACCCGCCGGATGCTGCGCGAAGGCGACGAGCGCGAAGAACGCCTCAACCAGCTCATCGACTCCATCCCCCACACCGCCGACCTGCGCATCACCCAGCCGGTCGACCATCTCCTCGAAACCTACGAGCTCGGCCTCGAGCACGCCAGCGGGCGCGAGCTGGCCACCACCACGCTGGAGCGCCTGCTGCTCTCCAGTGAGCGGCTGGAAAAACATGCCATACTCCTCAAGCAGCCGAATGAGAACGAAGAAGGCCGCGAAGAATCCATCGCCCTCGCCCGCCATGTCCTCAACCGCATGGAGCAGCTCCCCATCGGCGACCGCACGCTCATGGAGTTCATCGAGCACGGCACGCCAAAAGAACAGGCCGCCTTCGCCCAGCAGGTGGAAGAACTCGTCGGCATCTACCGCAACATCATCATCGAAGCCACCCAGAACAACGGCGAAGTCACCCTCGACCCGAAACTCAAGGAAGCCAACGACGCAATCGGCGGCTTCGCCCATGCCGTGAAACTCATGGCCGCCAAGGAAATGCCGAACTCCATCGCCTCCGCGCAGCAGATCGGCGCGGAAGCCTCGCAGGAACCCTCCCAGTGGAAAGACTTAAGCCACCACGCCGTGAACCGCCTTATCAAAAGCGCCGAAGGCGGGCTGGAAAAAGCCATCGGCGAAATCGCCTCCGACGCCGAGGAACAGGACGAAGACCTCGCCGCAGAGCTCATCGCCGAAAGCATGACGCATCTGGACAACGCCAAGCGCAAGAAAAAGCGCAAGCGCGAATCCAGCAGCCGCTCCGGCAAAGGCGCGAAAAAACAGAAAAAGAAACTGCTCGACATCACCGCCGACGATTACGCGCTCAAGCAGGGCCGCTTTGCTGAAGACTCAAAAGAAATGCGCAAAGAAGGCCCCGGCGTCAATTTCAACGCCTCCCGCGCATCCAAAGACACCGCCAAGCAGATGCGCACCATGCTCTCCATAGACGCCGACGACCGCGTCATGGGCCAGGGCCGCTTCGCCGACCAGGATCCCGTGTCCTCCATGCGCAACAACAACCTGCAAAACAGCAACAGCGCGCCGAACCGCCCCGCTTCCACCACCCGAAGCAATACGCAGGTCCGCCCGGTGGGTAAAGTCGCCGCCCCGCAGGGCCTCAAGGAAGCCGACCTCGCCGCCATCGCCAAGCTCGGCGGCTCTTTGCGCGATATAGGAAACCAGTTGCAGGG
>JANYCJ010000140.1 GCA_025360345.1 Alphaproteobacteria bacterium
CTTTATTTTTAGCAAATGGCGTAGGCGGTTTGTTGCTATCAAGCGCCACTAAAAACACGCCAGCAGAGTTTTCATATTCTTCGGCTCCAGCCAGCTTTCCCAGTTCATGGATCAAACCAACCCGCTTTCGGAAATCACCCATAAGCGCCGTCTGTCGGCCCTTGGACCTGGTGGTCTGACCCGCGAACGCGCTGGCTTTGAAGTGCGTGACGTACACCCGACGCATTATGGCCGTATCTGCCCGATCGAAACGCCGGAAGGCCCGAATATCGGTCTTATCAATTCGATGGCGACCTATGCGCGTGTCAATAAATACGGCTTTATCGAAAGCCCATATCGCAAGGTAATTAACGGCAAGGTGACGAATGAAGTGATTTACCTGTCGGCCATTGAAGAAGGCAAATATGCCATCGCGCAGGCGAATTCCAATATGGACGACAAGGGTAAGTTTGTTGACGACCTCATCAGTTGCCGCCGCAACGGTGATTTCGTGCTGGTTCAGCCCGATAGCATCGACTATATCGACGTAGCGCCGAAGCAGTTGGTTTCGGTGGCTGCGGCTTTGATCCCGTTCCTTGAAAACGATGACGCGAACCGTGCGCTCATGGGTTCGAACATGCAGCGCCAGGCTGTGCCTTTGCTTCGCAGCGAAGCACCGCTAGTGGGTACGGGCATGGAAGAAATCGTGGCGAAAGATTCGGGCGTGACGACTGTGGCCCGCCGCAGCGGCACGGTTGACCAGGTGGATGCGACCCGTATCGTAGTTCGTTGCGCTGAAGCGACGGAAGACGGCTCGCCGGGCGTAGACATCTACAACCTTATCAAGTTTACCCGCTCCAACCAGAACACCTGCCTGAACCAGCGTCCGCTGATTAAAGTAGGCGACGTGGTGAAAGCCGGCGACATCATCGCGGACGGTCCTTCGACCGACCTCGGGGAACTGGCGCTGGGCCGCAACGTGCTGGTGGCCTTCATGCCATGGAACGGCTACAACTTCGAAGATTCCATCCTGATTTCCGAACGCATCGTGTCTGAAGATGTATTCACCTCCATCCACATCGAAGAATTCGAAGTGATGGCGCGCGACACCAAGCTGGGTGCTGAAGAAATCACCCGCGATATCCCGAACGTGGGCGAAGAAGCGCTTCGCAACCTCGACGAAATCGGCGTGGTGCATATCGGTGCGGAAGTGAAGCCCGGTGACATTCTCGTTGGTAAAGTAACGCCGAAATCGGAAAGCCCGATGACGCCGGAAGAAAAGCTCCTTCGCGCCATCTTCGGCGAAAAGGCTTCGGACGTACGCGATTCTTCGCTGCGCCTGCCTCCGGGCGTTGCAGGTACTATCGTGGGCGTGCGCATCTTCTCGCGCCGCGGCATTGAAAAAGACGAACGTGCGCTTTCGATTGAAAAGTCGGAAATCGAACGCCTCGCCAAGGATCGTGACGACGAACGCGCCATCATCGAACGTTTCGTATATGGCCGCATGAAGGAACTGCTGACCGGTAAGAAGGCGATTTCAGGCCCGAAAAACTTCAAGGCCAATGGCGACATTACCGATGCTGTGTTCGACGAATACAGCAAAGGCCAGTGGTGGCAGTTCGCGGTGAAAGACAATGCAGCGATGCATGAGATCGAAGGCTTGAAAAAGCAGCTCGATACGGCGCTTTCGCGCATTAACCAGAAGTTCGAAGAGAAAGTAGCCAAGGTACAGGCCGGCGATGATTTGATGCCGGGCGTGCTCAAGATGGTGAAAGTATTCGTGGCCGTAAAGCGCAAGCTGCAGCCCGGCGACAAGATGGCAGGCCGCCATGGGAACAAAGGGGTTATCTCCAAAATCGTTCCTATCGAGGATATGCCTTACTTGGAAGACGGTACGCAGGTTGACATCGTGCTGAACCCGCTTGGCGTGCCTTCGCGCATGAACGTGGGGCAGATTCTGGAAACGCATCTGGGCTGGGCTTCGGCTGGTATTGGTATGCAGATCCGCGGGATGCTGGAAGAAATCCAGGAATCCAACGCGAAAGCTGCGGGCGTGAAGAAACTGCGCGAGTATCTCGGCGACATGTATGACGATAAGGACAACAAGAAGGAAATCCAAGGCATGGATGACCCGGACGTGTTGGAGCTTGCCGGCAACCTGAAGAAGGGCGTTCCGTTTGCCACCCCGGTATTCGACGGCGCGAAGGAAGAAGACATTGTGACGTGGTTGAAAAAATCCAACCAGGCAACGTCGGGCCAGGTACAGCTGTATGACGGCCGCACGGGCGAAGCCTTCGACCGCAAGACCACTGTGGGTTATATCTACATGCTCAAGCTGCATCACCTTGTCGACGACAAGATCCATGCACGTTCCATCGGGCCCTATTCGCTTGTTACCCAACAGCCTCTCGGCGGTAAGTCACAGTTCGGTGGCCAGCGCTTCGGGGAAATGGAATGCTGGGCGCTTCAGGCATATGGCGCTGCGTATACCTTGCAGGAAATGCTCACCGTCAAATCCGACGACGTGGCAGGCCGCAGCAAGATTTACGAGTCCATCGTGCGTGGCGATAACAGCTTCGAGTCAGGTATCCCTGAATCCTTCCATGTTATGGTGAAGGAACTCCGGTCGCTGGGCTTGAACGTCGAACTGGTCGAAAAAGAAGCATAAGAATCTCCCCGGCCTAAGCCGCCGGGGAATTCCTTAAAAGACATATAGTAAAAAATCCCCAAGGTGTGCTGCTGGCGGGGAGTTACAAAGAGGATACTATGCAAGAAGTAATGAGTTTCTTTGGTACGCAAGTCGCTACTACCAAGCAGTTTGACGAAATCAAGATTTCTATCGCAAGCTCTGAAAAGATCCATAGCTGGTCTTTTGGTGAAGTAAAAAAACCGGAAACGATCAATTACCGTACGTTCAAGCCAGAGCGTGATGGTTTGTTCTGTGCCCGTATCTTTGGCCCGATCAAGGACTATGAGTGCCTTTGCGGCAAATACAAGCGCATGAAATACCGCGGCATCGTCTGCGAAAAATGCGGTGTGGAAGTGACGACCTCTAAGGTGCGCCGTGAACGCATGGGCCATATCGAGCTGGCTTCGCCGGTTGCGCATATCTGGTTCCTGAAGTCCCTGCCTTCACGTATCGGCATTCTGCTCGACATGACGCTGAAAGACCTGGAACGCATCCTGTATTTCGAATCTTATGTGGTGGTTGAGCCGGGCCTGACCCCCTTCTCCGTTGGCGAACTGCTCTCGGAAGAACAGTTCTATGATGCGCAGGACAAATATGGCGACGGCACTTTTACCGCGCAAATCGGCGCGGAAGCCATCAAGACGATGCTGGCCGCCGTTGACCTGAAAAAAGAAAAAGAAACCATGCGTGGCGAACTTTCCGAAACGACTTCGGAAGCGCGCCGCAAGAAGCTGGTGAAGCGCCTGAAGCTGGTGGAAGCATTCCTGGAATCCGAAAACAAGCCGGAATGGATGGTGCTCGACGTGGTGCCGGTTATCCCGCCTGAGCTGCGCCCGCTGGTGCCGCTGGATGGTGGCCGCTTCGCGACTTCGGATCTGAACGATCTTTACCGCCGCGTTATCAATCGTAACAACCGTTTGAAGCGCCTTCTGGAACTGCGCGCGCCCGACATCATTGTGCGTAACGAAAAGCGCATGTTGCAAGAAGCTGTTGACGCGCTGTTTGATAACGGCCGCCGTGGCCGCGTCATCACCGGTGCTAATAAGCGCCCGCTGAAGTCGCTTTCGGACATGCTCAAGGGTAAACAGGGCCGTTTCCGCCAGAACTTGCTGGGCAAGCGCGTGGATTACTCCGGCCGATCGGTTATCGTGGTTGGGCCTGAGCTGAAACTGCACCAGTGCGGCCTGCCTAAGAAGATGGCGCTGGAACTGTTCAAACCGTTCATTTACGCGAAGCTGGAAATTTACGGTATTGCGACCACCATCAAGGCTGCGAAGCGTATGGTGGAGTCGGAG
>JANYCJ010000141.1 GCA_025360345.1 Alphaproteobacteria bacterium
TCGGAGCTGAGCACGGAAAGATTCTTCAGCGGCTTGCTCACCACCCGGTCAATGAACAGCGAATCAATGCGCTCCGGCTTTTCCAGCGCCTCGCGCATACCGCGGCTGGGGTCAAGGTCGAGCGACAGCGCAATGCTTCCCCCATGCGGGTCCACATCCACCAGTGCCACCTGCAATTTCGGCGCATGGTCGGCAATCACCCCGGCAAGGTTCAGCGCAATCGTCGTCGCCCCCACCCCGCCGCGCGTGCCCACCACCGAATACACCCTGCCCGGCGGCTTCTCCTGCTTGTTCTCGCTTTGCGGCTTGGCCAGCGACTTGGCATAAGCGCCTTCCAGCGCGGTAGCCCTCAATGGGCGCAACAGGTAGCTGGAAATGCCGATATCGGTCAGCCAGCAGTAAAAACTATATTCATTGACCGTGCCCACCACCACCACCTTGGTGTCCGGCCCGCACACATCCGCCAGCTTATCCAGCAAGTCCGGCGCTTCCGTGGCGGAAGGAATCTCCACCATCAGCAGCATCGGCGAGGAGTGGTTCTTCAGGAAATCCGTCGCGGTGCGAATGTCGCCCGTGTTGATGTCCGCCTGCGACCAGCCATGCTCCCCGGCAAAGGTTTTTAACGTGGAAAGGTCGTTCGCATCGTTGACGAATGCCATGAATGGCACATCAGACGTTACCTTGTCATTACTCATCGCCGCATCCTGTCATGGCCTCATGCCTCATTGCGGTGAAGGGGCTGGCGCCACCGGCGCGGCATCAGCGGGCGCGGCCCCGGCAGGTGCGCCGCCCGCAGCAGCAGGCGCGGCAGCCGCCCCACCCGCACCGCCCGTGTGGTATTGCGTGATGGCAAGGTCGCCGCGCTGCGAATGCGTGGGCGGCAACTCGCCCGTGCCATGCACCAAGTCATGCGGGTCGGCCACCATCAGGCCAAGGTTCACTTCCGTAGCGCAGCCGAAATTGGCGCTGTCATGGTTGCTGAAATTATGCTCCGGCGACTGCCGCCAGTCCGGGCAGTCCGGCGCCTGCACCACGGCAATGGTCAGCAATATGGCCGCCATGTCGTTCTCCAGCGTGTCCGTGCCGAAAAACTGCACATGCCCGCCGCGATAGCCCAGATACTTGAGCATCTTCACCAGCGCATCCTTGCGCGCCTTGTTATTAATGGAAGATGGCGGCAGGTCAATCGTCACCGAGTCCACCGCCAGCAAAGACTGCCCGGAAATCTCGTCGCGGAAGCGTTCCACCTCCAGCTTGCTCGGCTTGCTTGCCCCCGGTTCGAACATGATAAGATGGGAGTCCACCTGCGTCTTGACCGTGTTCTTGATCGGGTGGGCGGCATAATAATCCCGCGGGTCAACCCCCTGCATGTCGGATTCCGGCGTGCAGCCGCCCAGCAGCAGCATACTGCCCAAAACCGTTCCAAGTGCGAGAATGCGTGCCATGTCTTCTTACTCCGTCATGAACCCGCCTTCCCCATGCAGCTTCGGCTGGGGTGGCAGTGTTTTTTCTTCATCCGTCATCGGCTGCTGCTTATAGGAATGGCCCAGCACCGTGCGCTCAAAGTCCGTGGCAGGCACGAAGCCGTCAATCGGCGTCTGCAATTTCTTGTTCGATACCGGGTGCACAATATAAGGCGTGACCACGATCACCAGCTCGCTCTCGTTGTTCTGGAACTGCGTGGAACGGAACAGCGCGCCCAGCACCGGCACATCGCCCAGCCCGGGGAATTTGTTGATATTGTCCGAGGTCGTGTGCTGCATCAGCCCTGCCAGCATGAAGCTGTCGCCGCTGCCCAGCTCCACCACCGCGCTCGCCTTGCGCGTGTCTAAAATCGGATAGGTGATATTGGCCACCTGGATCGGGTTGCTGAAATTAAGCGTGCTCACCTCCGGCGCCACCGTCATGCTGATGCGCTCCTTGCCCAGCACCACGGGCGTGAAATTCAGCGACACGCCGAATGGCTTGTATTCAATGGTGATGGTGTTGTTCTGCCCCGCCAGCGGAATCGGGAACTGCCCGCCCGCAAGGAAGCTCGCCGTCTGCCCGGACGTGGTGGTAAGCGAAGGCTCGGCCAGCACGGTCGCCAGCCCCTGTACTTCAAGCGCATCCACCAGCCCTGCGAAATCCTTATAATGCAAAAGCACGTTCGAAGGCAGGTTCTGCCCGCGCGTCAGTACGCTGCCGAAAGTGTTGTAGGCATTCACCGTCGGGTCGGCGGTGTGGAACAAAATGTCGTTGCCCTGCAAAATCTGCAAACCGAACTGCCCGTTATTGGTGAGCTGCTCCAGGTTTGCGCCCAGCCGCTTCAGGTCGTTGCGCGCCATTTCCACGATCTTCACCTTCAGCATCACCTGGTCGGAGCCGCCGGTTTTAATCATGTTCACCATCTTCTCATTCGGCCCGATAAAGGTGTTGGCCAGCGTGCGGATGCTTTCAGACTCCGCCGTCGTGCCTGCAAACCCGTCCAGCACCAGCCCGCCATCCACGGTGCGCAAATCCACATCCGCGTCCGGCGCCACGCTGCGTATCGCCCGGTTGAGCGAAGACAGGTTATGCGTCACATTCACCGTGGCGCGCACAATCGGCTCGTCATGCGCGTCGATGGCGTAAAAACTCGTCTCGCCCACTTTCTTGCCGCGCACCACCACCACGCTGGGCGACACCACCTGCACATCCGCCGTGGCCGGGTCGGAAATCACCACCGAAGCCGCAGGCCGCGACAGGCGCAGCATCGCCCCCTTGTTGATCTCCACCGTAATCAGCTGCTCATCCGACATCGCCATCGTCGCATCCGCCTGCACCGCTTGGGGCGCTGCCGTGGAAAGCATGGTGCACGCCAGCAGCAAGGCAAAGCCGCTGAGCATCTTGCGCGAAATGGGCTTGTGGGAAGAATGCGTCATGGAGCCCCTTGGAAGTCAATCGTTTCACTTTTATCGCCGTGCAGCACCTGCACCCGCGGCACCAGCAGGGCGCGGCGCTCCAGAAGGCGGCTTAAATCGCTGTCACGCGTGCCGCTGGTCTGGTCCTGCTGCCCGTAAAGGTCTTTGATCGGGTTCGGCTTGGCCGCTTCTGCGGGCACAGGCGCCGCATCCGTTTCAGCCGCCACCGGCTCGCCCTTGGCCACCACCGGCGCGGGCGCCTGCTCCGACACGTCTTTTTTCACCGCCGGGCTCAAGCTGCGCAGCGCCAGCGAAATCTTGCCCATTTCCCCCGCCACCGCGATTTCTTCGGCTTCACGCGGGGTGCACTCCATCGTCACGGTCTTGGCGAGGATGGCTTTGTTTTCGGGGTTGTCCAGCATCTGGTCCACCGCCACCACGCGCAAATCATGCGCAAAGGTTTCGCTCACCACCGATTCTTCACCCGTATTGGTCACGCCTCCGGTTTTGAAACGGTGCGTCACGATCAGATCGACCCGGTCGCCGGGGGATACGAACCCGGCATTGCCCGTCGTCGCGTTCACCGCGATGGAAACAGCGCGCATTCCCGGCTCCAGCACGGCAGACATGAACCCGCCCTCGCCCGAGCGCATCAGCGCCTGCTGCGGCACCGGCAGGCCCGCATGTAGAGCGCGGCGCACCACCGCGCCATTAAAGTCAGATAATTTCACCGAGCCTTCCAGCAAATAAGGCTCATGCTTGGCGGGCGTAGTGGCAACTGCGTTTGCGGCAGGCGCGCCCGGCTCGCCTTCCACGGCGGCGGCATTTACAACCGGCGGCAGCGGCGCGGTGTCCTGCGGCGGCAGCCCGAATTCTAAATCCTGTTCACCTTGTACGAATGTTCCGGGGGCGAGGTCGCGCTTTGCCAGCACCACGCGCACCACGGCGGCCGGTGCGTTTTCAGGCACCTGCGCCATCTGGCTGCGTATCGAAATCACGGTAAACGCCGCGATGACGATGGCAACGATTAATAATATCCCCCGTCCAGACACATTCATGACCTTTCCAACCTGCTGATAATAGCGCCCCCATGTTTAAGAAAAGGTTAAGTTAGAACCCGAAATTATACCTACAATTCAGCACTTTATTGGTGAATCTTATAAATAATTTTTAACTAATTGCCGCCTAAAATCGCATCAAATGAAATGTGCTTTGCAAAATCCGCCCCTATTTCTACCTTAGCGGTTATCGCAATACACTTCTAATTGTAATTCGCATAAGCTACAATCAATACCTGTTGTAACCTGTTAAGAAAAAATTGTCACCGATGATTCGTCAGTATGAGCTGGTTGAAAAAGTTAAATCCTACGACCCCGACGCCGATGAAGATTTAATTAACCGCGCCTATGTTTTCGCCATGAAGGCGCATGGCTCGCAGAAGCGCGCCTCCGGCGATCCGTATTTCTCCCACCCGGTAGAAGTTGCCTACAAGCTCACCCAGTACAAGCTCGACACCGCCAGCATCGCCACCGCCCTGCTCCACGACACGGTGGAAGACACCGACGTCACCCTCGAAGATATCGAGCAAAGCTTCGGCAAGGAAATCCGCAATCTGGTGGACGGCGTAACCAAGCTCTCCAAGCTAGAAGGCAAAAGCGAAAACCTCAACCAGGCCGAAAATTTCCGCAAGCTCCTCATCGCCATGAGCGAGGATTTGCGCGTGCTGCTGGTCAAGCTAGCCGACCGTTTGCACAACATGCAAACCCTCAAATTCATCAAAAGCCCGGAAAAGCGCCAGCGCAT
>JANYCJ010000177.1 GCA_025360345.1 Alphaproteobacteria bacterium
TGGCGATGCTGGCCTGCGCGCGCATTGGGGCGGTGCATTCGGTGGTGTTTGCGGGATTTTCGGCGGAGGCGCTGCGGGGGCGGATCGAGGATTGCGGCAGCCGGGTGGTGATTACGGCCGATGAGGGCCTGCGCGGGGGCAAGAAAGTGCCGCTGAAGGCCAATGTGGACGCTGCCCTGGAAGGGATGGAAAGTGTTTCAAGCGTGCTGGTGGTGAGGCGCACGGGCGGGCAGACCATGTGGAAAGAGGGGCGGGATTTCTGGTATCACGAGGCCATCGGCAAGGAGGCAGCGAGCTGCCCGGCGGAGGCGATGGGGGCGGAAGACCCGCTATTCGTGCTGTATACCTCCGGCTCCACGGGCAAGCCGAAGGGGGTGCTGCATACCTGCGGCGGTTATATGGTGTGGGCGGGGATGACGCATAAGCTCACTTTCGACTACCACGAAGGAGACGTGTACTGGTGCACGGCGGATGTGGGCTGGGTGACGGGACACACTTATATTGTGTATGGGCCGCTGCTGAACGCGGCCAGTACTGTGATTTTCGAGGGTATACCGAATTACCCCACCTGCTCTCGCTTCTGGGAAGTAATTGACAAGCACAAGGTGACTATCTTCCACACCGCCCCGACAGCGCTGCGCGCGCTGATGCGCGAGGGCGATGCCGCCGTAACCAAGACCTCGCGCCAATCGTTGCGGCTACTGGGCAGCGTGGGAGAACCTATCAACCCCGAGGCGTGGCTGTGGTACCACCGCGTGGTGGGTGAAGGGCGCTGCCCGATTGTGGATACGTGGTGGCAGACGGAAACGGGCGGCCATATGATCTGCCCCTTCCCGGGCGCGACGCCGCTTAAGCCCGGCTCGGCGACATGGCCCTTTTTCGGGGTGAAGCCGGTGATTCTCTCCCCGGAGGGAAATGTACTGGAGGGGGCGGCGGAGGGGCTGCTCGCCATTGCCGATTCATGGCCCGGGCAGGCGCGCACCATCTGGGGCGACCATGCCCGATTTGAGCAGACGTATTTTTCCAGTTTCGCGGGCTATTATTTTACCGGGGACGGGGCAAGGCGGGATGCGGACGGGTATTACTGGATCACGGGGCGGATCGACGATGTGCTGAACGTGTCCGGACACCGGCTGGGCACGGCGGAGATTGAAAGCGCGCTGGTGGCGCATATGCATGTGGCGGAGGCGGCGGTGGTCGGCTTTGCGCATGATATCAAGGGACAGGGGATTTATGCCTATGTCACGCTGAACAGCGGCGTGGAAGCGGGAGAAGCATTGCTGAAAGAACTGGCGCTATGGGTGCGCAAGACCATCGGGCCGATTGCCACGCCCGACCATATCCACTTTACGCCGCAACTGCCCAAGACGCGGTCGGGCAAAATCATGAGGCGCATTTTGCGGAAAATCGCGGAAGGGGAAACGGGGAATCTGGGCGACACCTCCACCCTTACTAATCCTGATATTGTTCAGGAACTTATTGATGGAAAAGCCGGAAAAAGCTGAGCCGGGCAGTTTGCCTGCGGGATAATGGGCTAAAAAAACTTTCCTTTTCCTAAACTGTTCTAAAGGTATTTACCAAAAATTTATCTTTGCAACCTAGTGTGGGAGGAGAAAAAAATACTCCAGAATGCTGCAATAACAGGAAAGCTCGATGTCTAAAGAACTCCTGATGGCCGAATTATTATGCACCCGGCTGTGCCACGACCTGACCGGGCCTATCGGGGCGGTGAATAATGGCGCCGAGTTCCTGGCCGAGGAAGGCTTTAACATGCAAAGCCAGGCCGTGGACCTGATTACCAGCAGCGCCTTCTCCGCCGTGACGCGGCTGCAGTTTTACCGCATGGCTTATGGCAAAATGCGCGACCATGGCGAGGCTAGCCTTGCCGACAAGCAAAAGCTGGCATCGGAATTTTTCTCGGACAGCAAGGTAACCCTCGACTGGCCGGACAGCCATACGGATGCCTCCGGCATTTCCATTTCCCTGAAAATGTCACGGCTGATTTATAATTTATTGATCGTGGCTTCCAGCACGCTGGTGCGCGGGGGCACGATTTCGGTGCGGATACAGCAGCCGGACGCCACGCATAAGCGGCTCGTGATCGGGGCGGAGGGCGTGGCGCTGAAATGGGAGCCGGAAATGGACAAGATATTCAAGGGCGGCCTGACCTTGCAGGAGCTGAACCCTAAAAACGTGCAGGCTTATTTTACCCACTGCCTGTGTGAAGAGCTGTCTGCTGAATTTGTATATACGGTTTCAGACTCCAGCCTGATGCTGCAGGTGACACAACCCCTGATTGTTCGTGATGAACGGCAGGAAGCACATGGATGACCTGATTAGCGAATTTATTACCGAGACCGGTGAAAGCCTCGGGCTGCTCGACCTTGAGCTGGTGAAGCTGGAAAAAAACCCCGAAGACGCCGCCATACTTGGCACTATTTTCCGGGTGATGCACACCATTAAGGGCACGTGCGGGTTTTTGGGCCTGCCACGGCTGGAAAGCGTGGCCCATGCGGGCGAGAACGTGCTGGGGAAAATCCGTGACAAGCAATTGAAGGCGACACCCGAAGCGGTGACGCTGATCCTGGAATCGCTCGACAATATCAAGCGGCTGCTGGACTATTTAAGTGAGCATGGCGAAGAGGAAGCGGGCGAGGACAGCGCGTTGATCGCGCGGCTCAACCATTATGCCGATACGGGCACGATTATGGGTGCGGGTGCGGCCCCTGCCGCTGTGGCTGCTGTTGCCGCAGCTACCGTGGCGGCACCCGCCGCCGGAAATGCTTTCCCGCATTTTATGGGCGATGAAGACCCGGAAATGGAAGCGGCGATACAACGGATTTTAGCGGAAGAGGCCAAAGCGAAAGCGGCGGCCGTGGAAGCCCCGGTTGTGGCGGCGCCTGCAATTGCGGCAACGCCAGCCGCCCCCCCTGCCCCAGCGGCTGAAGCGCCGAAAAAGCAGGCTGACGAACATGGCGAAAGCAAGGAAGGCGGTGGCGCTGCGCAAACGATACGCGTGAATATAGACGTGCTGGAAACGCTGATGCAAATGGTGAGCGAGCTGGTGCTGACACGCAACCAGCTTATGCAGATCGTGCGCACCAAGGAAGATAAGGATTTCATGAGCCCGCTGCAGCAGCTCAGCCATATCACCTCGGAATTGCAGGAAGGCGTGATGAAGACGCGGATGCAGCCGATTGGCAATGCGTGGTCGAAATTTCCCCGTCTGATCCGCGACCTGTCGCTGGAACTGGGCAAGAAAATTGAGCTTAAAATGATCGGCGCGGAAACAGAACTTGACCGGCAGCTGCTGGAAGTGATTAAGGACCCGCTGACGCATATGGTGCGCAATTCCTGCGACCACGGGCTGGAAACGCCTGCGGAGCGCATGACGGCGGGCAAGCCCGAAATGGGCACAGTGACGCTCAGCGCGTATCATGAGGGCGGGCATATTATCATCGAGATCAAGGATGACGGGCGGGGCATCAACATTGAGCGGGTGAAGCAGAAGGCGCTTTCCAGCGGCATGGCCACCGAGGCGCAGCTGGAAACGATGAGCAACAAGCAGATTGCGCAGTTTATTTTTGGCGCGGGTTTTTCCACTGCGGAAAAAGTGACCTCGGTTTCGGGGCGCGGCGTGGGGATGGATGTGGTGCGCACCAATATTGAAAAAATTGGCGGCACGATCGAGCTGGACTCGGTTTGGGGCAAAGGCTCCAAAGTGGCCATTAAAATTCCGCTGACACTGGCCATCGTATCGGTGCTGCTGGTGGAGGTGAAGGGGCAGAAATTCGCCATTCCGCAAATCAACGTGCTGGAGCTGGTGCGGGTTGCGCCGGAGTCCGAATTGAAGATCGAAGCGATCAACGGCGCGCCGGTCTTGCGCCTGCGGGATAAGTTACTGCCACTTTCGGTGCTGGCGCAAACGCTGGGTTTTGAGACCGACGAAGCCGACCTTACAGCCACGGAAAAATACGTGGCGGTGTGCAGGGTGGGCGGATACGATTTCGGGATACTGGTTGACCGGGTGTTCGACACGGAAGAAATCGTGGTAAAGCCGGTGGCAGGGATCCTTAAAAATATTTCAGTATATTCTGGCAATACCATCCTTGGTGATGGCAGCGTAATCATGATCCTTGACCCGAACGGCATTGTGAAGAGTATCGGCAATATCGAGCTTAGCGCACATGCGTCTTCTGCGCCAGTGGAGCAGGCCCGCAAGGAAGCGGATGCGCCGGTGGGCTTCCTGCTGTTCAGCACTGGCCACGGCGGGCCGAAGTCGGTGCCGCTGGAGCTGGTTTCACGGCTGGAGGAAATTGACGTATCACAGATCGAGATCGCGGGCGACCACCCTGTGGTGCAGTATCGCGGCGAGCTGATGCGGCTGATGATGATGGACGGCCAGACAAACCTGCCGGACTCCGGCACGGTGGAAGTGATCGTGTTCAGCTATGACAAGAAAGTGATAGGGCTGGTGGTGCAGGAGATACTCGATATCGTGTACACGCCTTTCGCCATCAAGATGTCTTCCAAGGATTCCAAGCAGCATGGTTATCTGGGCAGCATGGTGATCGCGGGGAAAAGCACCGACGTGGTGGATGTTGGCTTCCTGCTTTCCGACCTCGTTGACAGCGTGGTTTCCGATATTGACAGCATCAGCAAAAGCAAGGCAGCGGAATGCCAGCTGCTGCTGGTGGAGGACAGCCCGTTTTTCCGCAACCTGACGGTGCCGTTCCTTGCCTCGGTGGTGTATAAGGTGACGGCGGCGGAAAACGCGGAAGACGCGCTGGACATGATAGCGGGCGGGAAAAAATTCGACATGATCGTGACCGATTTGGAAATGCCGGGCATGAGCGGCTTTGAATTTGCTTCAATGTGCCGCAACGCGCAGCAGACGAAAGATGTGCCCATCGTGGCATACACCGCTTCGATCAGTGAGGAAGTGATACGCCGCTCACGCGAAGTGGGCATGAATGACTGTATTGTTAAAACAGACCGCGCCGGGCTGCTCGACACGGTGTCGCACTGGCTGGTTGAAAGCGAGGCGAGGCACTGATGTCACAGGTTACCGCAACCTCCCTTGCCGCTGATACCGCCGACGGACCGATGTTCGTGACCATGGGCATCGACAAGCAGATGTTCGGCATTGAAGTGCGCCATGTGCGCGACGTGCTGCGAGAACAGGTGGTGACGCCTATTCCACTGGCGCCCCCCGAAGTTGCCGGTTCGCTTAACCTGCGCGGGCGCATCGTGACGGTGATCGACCTGCGTAAGCGGCTAAAGCTGGCCCCTAAGCCCGGCATGGGCGGGGCAACCTTCGTGGTGGTGGAGCTTAAAGGTGAGCTGTATAGCCTGATGGTGGACAATGTGGGCGAGGTGATTACCTCGACACAGGCCAATATCGAGAATACGCCCGCCAACCTGCCCGCGCACTGGAAAGACATTGCCACCGGGATTTACAAGATGGAATCGGAGCTGCTGGTTCTGGTGGATGTTCAAACCCTGCTTCAGATTTAAGAAAATTCATTATGGTCTCCTGCCTCGTTGTCGATGATTCAAAAGTAGTGCGCAAGCTGGAAAGGCGCATCATGGAAAGTCTTGGCTTTACCGTGGACGAGGCGGAAGACGGGCAGACCGCGCTCGACTTCCTGACCGCAACGAAGCCAGACCTTGTTTTGCTGGACTGGCACATGCCCAACCTCGATGGCCTGGAAACGCTGAAGCAACTGCGCGCCATGCCGGACGGCAGCAACCCGAAAGTGATTTTCTGCACGACCGAATCCGATGTGTCGCGGATTATGGAGGCGATCAGCCATGGCGCAGACGAATATGTGATGAAGCCGTTTGACGCCGATATTATCAAAGGCAAGCTACAACAGATCGGGATCATCTAAGATGCCCGCTTACCTGCCAGGAACCACCCATGAATAGCCCTAGCATTAAAGTGCTGCTGGTGGACGATTCGGCCGTGATCCGGGGGCTTATGAGCCAGGCGCTCGAGCCGCACAAGGAAATTGAAGTGGTGGGGCGCTCCTCCAACGGGGAGCAGGCCATCCATACGGCGCAACAATTGCAGCCGGACATCATCGTGCTG
>JANYCJ010000188.1 GCA_025360345.1 Alphaproteobacteria bacterium
CGACACCCACTCCGACTCCGACGCCGACACCTACTCCGACGCCGACACCTACTCCGACGCCGACACCTACTCCGACGCCGACACCGACACCTACGCCCACTCCGACGCCTACTCCGACTCCGACTCCGACTCCGACGCCCACTCCGTCGCCATCACCCTATTCGCCGAGCCCTTCACCAAGCCCGTCGCCATCGCCTTCGCCGTCTCCCGCTTCGTCTAGCTCGGGTAGTTCGGGCAGCAGTACAAGCTCAGGCAGTTCCGGCAGCAGTTCCGGCAGTACCTCGGGCAGTAGTTCGGGCAGTACTTCTGGCGGCAGCTCGGGCAGCAGTACGAGCTCAGGCAGTTCAGGCAGTTCTGGCAGCACCTCTGGCAGTACCTCAGGTGGCACCTAGGGCAGTACATCGGGCAGTACATCGGGTAGCACCTCGGGCAGTACTTCAGGCGGTACGTCGGGCAGCAGTTCTGGCAGCACTTCAGGCTCAAGTTCGGGCTCCAGTTCGGGCGGCAGCTCAGGGTCTTGCTTCCCGGCGGGCACTCAGGTGCTTACGCCTAATGGCGGCAGAGCGATTGAAAGCCTGCGCGAACGCGATGTGGTGGTTGCGATCACGTCCGAAGGCAAGAAAAAGGAAGTCACGATTTATGCGACGATCAAGCGCCGCTCACGCCTGTTGACCGTGGTGACGGATGGCGGCGCGCTGGTGACGACGGAAGAGCACCCGCTGTGGATGGGCGGCGAAATTTTCCGTAACGCAGGCACGCTGAAGCCGGGCGACCAGGTGATGATGTGGATTGCCGATGCGGCCATCCCGGTCACGGTGGTTATGCTGGAGCGCGGGCATGAAGAGGTGGATGTCTATAATATGGAAGTAGGCAGCCCGCATGTGTATGTGGCGAACGGCTTCGTAGTGCACAACAAGCTTACGCCCCCAAGCCCCACCTAAGCGACCCGTTATGCAGGCAAAGCCAAGTGCAGCGGCGGCGCGGCGAGGTGAGGGCTATGCGGCATTCCACCGCTTGCTGCTGGCATGGTATAACCGCTACGGGCGCAAAGACCTGCCATGGCGAAACACGCGGGACGCCTATGCGATTTATTTAAGCGAAGTGATGCTGCAGCAGACGCAGGTGAAAACGGTGCTGGAGCGTTTTTACGTGCCGTTCCTTACGCGTTTTCCCAGTTTGCGGGCGCTGGCGGAGGCGCCGCAGGACGAAGTGCTTTCAGCGTGGCAGGGGCTGGGATATTACAGCCGGGCGCTGAACCTGCATAAGGCGGCCAAGGCCAGCGCGGCTGGGCTGCCTGCCGATGTGGAGGCGCTGCGGGCGCTGCCGGGGGTGGGGAAAAACACGGCACATGCGGTGGCGGCCTTTGCCTTTCACCAGCCAGTGGCGGTGATGGAGGCGAATGTGCGGCGGGTGCTGTGCCGGATTTTTGCTATTTCCAAGCCGGTGGAGGCGGATTTATGGGAGAAGGCGGCGGCACTGCTGGATGCGTCGCACCCGTTTGACTATAACCAGGCAATGATGGATGTGGGCGCAACGGTATGCACCAAGCGCGCGCCGGCCTGCGCCATCTGCCCGGCGCAGGCGATCTGCCGGGGCAAGGATGCGCCGGAGCTTTACCCGGCAGCGAAGATGGCCAAAAAGGTGCCGGTGCGGCGGGAGACTATCTGGGTGTTGCGCAATGAGGCGGGGGAATTTTATGCTGCGGCAAGGGCATCGCGGTTTCTGGGCGGGCTTTACCAGTTTGCGCAGAGCGATGCGGAGGCGACGGGGCTGAGGGTGGGTAAGCACCATTTTGCACGTGCGCACGGAAAAACGCTGGGGGTGGTGCGGCAGCAATACAGCCATTTTACGCTGGAGGCAGATGTAATGCTGCTGGAGGCGGGAAAGGCCGGGGGCAAAGACTGGTATGGCCCGCGGGCGCTGCTGGGGCTGCCGATGTCCATGGCGGAGAAAAAAGTTATGGGGTTATTAGGGCTTAGCGGGGGTGGTGGGGACGGGTAAGCGGCTGTTTTCCTAGTTTTATTGCGAATGAATTGTAACGAAACTGTCATACAATTCTTATTTTTATGGATTAGAATTAGGTATGATCTGGGTTTGCGATTTATTGCACCCCTGTAACCGTACATAAGAATTGAGAGTATCCCCGTGGCCGTGCAAACGAAGAAACCATACTCCGCTGAAGAGTTCGAAGCCAAATACCTGGAGATCACGAATCTCTACGACATGGCTGAAGAGCTGGTGAGCACCGTGGAAAGCAAGCTGGTTTCCAACCCGGACACGCAGCTGGATATTGTTGAGCCGCTCATCAACGAAATTGGCGATGCCGCCGACGTGCTGACGCAGGAATTCATCTATATCGCGGAAAGCAAAAAGAACAAGACCACCATGAAGGCAAGCAAGACGAATATCGAAGGGGCGCTGCGCAAGCTGTTCGCGGCCATCAACGATTACCAGGGCCGGGTGAAGGATATCAGCAAGAAAGCGCATGGCGCGATCATGAACATCGCCGACCCGGTGGTGCAGAAGATCCAGCGGCAGGCGGAGCTGGTGGTGGTGGTGTTTTTAGAATTCCTGCAGATTTCGCTGCAGAGCATTATGGGCAAGGCAGAGCTGGAAGCGCTGAAAGTGCGCGATTCGCGCATTGCGCTGATGATGCATGAACATTCGCTGGCGCAGCAGGGCTAAGCTTTTTACATTTTTGAGTTACAGGAAATGCCACCCTCCGGGGTGGCATTTTTCGTTGTGGCTATCGTTTGGGTTCTTTTTCGGCGAGGGCTTTTTCAAGCGCGCGCTCCATTTCCGGGTCTTCCTGCGAGACGGGCGCGGTGGGCTGCGGCGGCAAAGGGGGCAGCTGGGGAATCAATTTCGGGCTGCCATGGGGAGGGATGGCGCTGGCGGGCATCAGAACCTTGCGGGGCGCGGGGCGCTGGCCTGCCTGTGGGCTTTGGATGATGGGCACTTGCGGGGTGGTGACGATGGAGACGGGATCGCCGAGGACGACGGGGAGCTTGTTGAAGATTTTATAGTCCACCACGTCGCCGGGCTTGATGTTCAGGGTTTGGCAGATGCCGCCTTTGAGGAAGAGGAAGGCGAGGACGGGATTGTTGGGCACGATCTGCTGGGCGAGGTTGGAGAGCAGGATATTGGGCACGACCTGGGTGATGCGGCCCTGCGTGTCGAGGAAAAGGATGTCCAGCGGCGCGTATTGCTTGCTGGCGATGATGGGGGACTGGGCGGCCTGCTTGAACACAAGGAGCACGCCGCTATCGTCGGTAGGGCCGGAGAGGTTGAACCAGCCTTCCTGATTGTAATATGACTGGGCGTCGCGCACTTCCACATCGAAGGTGACGCCGGATTCTGGCGGGGCGGGCTGGGGTTTTGCCTGCTGCCACGGGAGGGACTCGGGCTTGCGCTGGATGGTGAGGGTTTCGCGGGTGTAGAAAAGGGGGTGGGCATCCGCGAAAGCGGGAGTTGCGGTGCAAACCAGCATGAGCAAGGTGAGAAGGCGGATCATGGGTTTGATTCGGGCTGAAATTCCGGATGGATGACCTGATCGCCGTCATAAATATAGTGGCGCAGGACTGAGCCTGCCTTGAGTTCCAGCACGGCGCTGGCGCGTACCTGGGGGTCTATGAGTTCTTCGGATAGGGGGGTGGTGTTGGTGACGATGGCCACGATTTTACCGGCGTGGTCTATGAACAGCATGTCGAGGGGGATGAGAGTGTTTTTCATCCACATCTGGACATATCGCTGGCCGGGCATGGGGAAGAGCATCCCCTCATCGTCGCCAATGCCCTGGCGGAACATGAGGCCTATTTCCTGCTCTTTCGCGGTGCGGGCGACTTCGACGTTGAAGGTAACTTTTTCGTTTGTTGTCTGGATGGTTAAGGGTTCCTGAGGCAAGGTTTTCTGCGGGACGCCATTGGCCCGCGCCGAGGAGAACGGCAGGAAGCACAGGGAAAGAAAGACAAATTTGGCTCTGGCGGACATTCAGCTATTGTTAACGTTTGTAAAAAACGGGTGTGAAACGGCTAATTTTTATATATACTAAAAGATATCACACGCATACGGTTTTCATAGATGTCAGGCGTTCGGTTTTTTAGCGGTTCACGGGATCTTAACAAGGGCAGCGTTGCCCGTGAGATCCTGAAGCTGGAAATGGAAAAGGGCGGGAAGCTCACCTCGCAGGAGCGCTTTAAGCTGATTATGCGGCGCAAGATGGCCGAAAGCAAAAAAACCGTGAGCAACGGGAACAAGAACGGCCGGAAAATGTCTGCCAAGGCGGAAAACGCCCTGAAGCCGGTGGCGGCTAAAAAGGCAGCCAAGGAACAGAAGATCCTGCGGCAAAGCGTGATCGTGGATAAGAAGATTTTCGCTAATGGTATGGTGACGAAGGCGGGTAAGGTTTTCGATACCGCGGGCAACCAGATTGCGGTCATCAACAAGAAAAACGGTAAAATGTCCACCAATGGCGGCACGGCGCTGGGGATGTATAAGAACAAAGACCGCAGGACGCAGGCGATCCTGGTGGATGCGATCAACAAGCACAGCCCGTATTTCATGAACCTGCGCAAGATGCAGGCGATGCAGGCGGCGGGGCTGGACCCGAAAACCGGACGGCCACTGAATGAAGACGTGATTAATGTGCATGGCAGCCGGGGCGGGCCATCGGCCGCGATGCTGGGGGGTGATTACCGCTCCACGGCTTCAATGTATTTCGACATGGGCAACGGGGGGCAAAGCGCCAACCATTTCGCGGCGGACAAGCCGATGTTTTTTGAAGGCGTGGACGGGCCGAGGACGATTTCCAACACGGCATGGGGCGCGATGAGTAACAACGTGTGGGGCACGTTCGGCGAAAACGTGTGGGGCGGTTCTGGCGACAACGTGTGGGGCACGCATAACTCGGACATTTTCGGTAATGCCGGATTTGCGCTGTGGGGCAATAAGGGCCCGAATATCTGGGGCACGGGCAACGGCGTGAACCACCTGAAATCCGTGGGCAACATGCTGCGCAAGCTGTTTGGCAGGGTGAACAAAAAGACGGTGGCGAATTTCCGCCAGTCGCGGCAGGGGGCTGCTGCGGGGCCACGCTCGGGCGCATCGGCAGCGCGCTCGGTGAAGGCACCGGTGCGCGGGCCTTCGGGGCCTACGGGGCGGCGCTAAGCTTTAAGTAAATTTGATGGCTTCTTCGGCGGCGCGCATGAGGGCGCGGGCCTTGTTGAGCGATTCCTGGTATTCGCTTTCCGCATCGCTTTCGGCCACGATGCCGCCGCCGGCCTGAATGTGCAGGCGGCCATCCTTGATGAGGCCGGTGCGGAGCGCAATGCAGGTGTCCATGTTCCCATTGGCGGAGAAATAGCCGATGCAGCCGGCGTAGAAGCTGCGGCGCTCGATTTCCAGTTCGTCGATGATTTCCATGGCGCGGATTTTTGGCGCGCCGCTGACGGTGCCTGCGGGGAAGCCCGCAATGAGGGCGGAGAGCGCGTCGAAGCGGGGGTCCAGCTCGCCGATGACGTTGGAGACGATGTGCATGACGTGGGAATAGTTTTCAATCTGCATACGCATGGTGGTTTGCACCGTGCCGATCTTGGCGACGCGGCCCACGTCGTTGCGGCCTAAGTCCAGCAGCATGAGGTGCTCGGAAATTTCCTTGGGGTCGGAGAGCAGGTCTGCAGCGAGGTGGCGGTCTTCCTCGCGGTCGCGGCCACGCTTGCGTGTTCCGGCGATGGGGCGGATGGTGACTTCACCGTCGCGCAGGCGGACGAGGATTTCAGGGCTGGAGCCGACGAGGGCGTAGTCGCCCAGGCAGAGGTAAAACAGGAAAGGGGAGGGGTTCAGCTGGCGCAGCGCCCGGTATAGCGAGAAGGCGGGGAGGGTGAAGGGGGCGGAGAAACGCTGGGAGAGCACCACCTGAAAAATATCGCCGGCGCGCATGTATTCCTTGGCGCGGTCGATCATGCCGTCATAGGCGGTGCGGGTGGTGTTTGAGGCGAAGTCTTCCATTTTCACGGCGGGGTAGTCCTGCCGCTCGGGCGCGGGGAGGGGGGCGGCGAGTTTGTCCAGCACGTAGCGGATGCGGTTTTGGGCGGCGTTGTAGGCGGCGTCGGGGTCGTTGCGCTTGCCGTCTGCCCAGATGGAGGTGATGATGTGCAGCTTGTCGCTCACGGAATCAAATATGACCATGAGCTTGGGGCGGATGAAGCAGCTGTCGGGGATGCCGATAGAATCTGGCTTGGTGTCTGGCAGCTCTTCCATCAGCTTTACCATGTCGTAGCCCATGTAGCCGACGAGGCCGGCGCTCATCGGCGGGAGGGCGTCGGGGATTTCGAGCTTGGAGGCTTCGTAAAGCTTGCGCAGGGAGGTGAGGCTGTCTTCCTCACAGGGGATGGCGTGGCCGTCCATGGTATCGTTATGGTAGATTTCGGCCTTGTTGCCGTTGCAGCGCCAGATGAGGTCGGGGCGCAGGCCGATGACGGAGTAGCGGCCACGGATCTCGCCCTTTTCCACGGATTCGAGGAGGAAGCAGGGGGCCTCGGTTTCCATGAGGCGGAGCATGGCGGAAACGGGGGTATCAAGGTCTGCGGTCACCGTTGTCCAGACCAGCTGGGAAAGGCCGCGCCCAAAATTCTGGTAGAAGCTGTCCTTATCCGGGAAGATGGCTGGATTCGGGGTGGGCAGCATTAATTGAGCACCGCCTGGAACACGTCGTTATTGATTTTGACGGCGAATTTGTTGCGGAGATACTGGGTGTATTCGTCCACGACTTCATTCTGCTTCACGGTTTGAAGGTTGCGCCTGATGTCTGCCAGCGAGGCAGCGAGGCGGGGGTCTTTGTCCGCCGCGGCCACGGGCACTACGTTTTGGGAAATGGCCAGCAGGTAGGTGCCGTTGTTGGTGAGGTAGGCGAGGCTGCCTTCACCGGGCTTGCGGCCAAAAATGTCCGACACCAGCTGCGGTGGCAGGGAGATGTCGTGCGCGACATGGGTGGAACGCTTAATGATGCCGTCGCCCAGCGACTGCATTTTATACTTGCCGATGGCGGCGGCTTTTACGCCGGGGCCGGAGAATTCCTCACCGGCCTTGACCGCGATTTCGGCGAGCTTGATGGCGCGCTGCTGTTTTTGCCAGCCTTTTACGGCGAGGTCATGCACTTCTTTCAGCGGGCGCAGATGCTCGGGCGCAACGCTTTCGACGCGGACAATGTAGAAAATGCCGCCCTTGGAGGCCATGACTGGGGATTCCGTTTTTTCTTCAGCTTTGAAGGCGGTGTCGAGGAATTTGTCGAGGGCCGGGATGGCGGCTTTCTTGCCCGATTCGTCGTTACCTTCGGAGGTGACGGGGGGGAGTTTGGCGATTTTCAGGTTGAACTGCGCGGCGGCCTCGCCGAGGGAGCTGCCGCCGGCGATGGCGTCTTCAATCTGGTTGGTGAGCTTGCTCAGGGCTTCGTCATTGTTACGCTGCTGGAGGTCTTTTTCCAGCGTGGGGCGCATTTCATCAAACGAAGAGACGGAAGGCGGCTCAATGGCGGAGACGGTGAAAACATGCCAGCCGAAGGGGCTTTGGATGGGGGCGGAGATATCGCCCTTATTCATGCTGAACACGGTATCGGCGGCGCTATCGAAAATATTGTGCTTTTCGACGAGGCCCATGCTGATGGCGTTTTTGTTGAGGGGCTGGATTTTTGCGGCGGTCTCGGCAAGAGTTTTGCCGGATTTCAGCATGTCGGAGGCCTGTTTGGCCTGCGCTTCGGAGCTGTAGAGGAGTTGCTGCACGTTGCGGCGCTCGGGGTGTTTGTATTCTTCGATATGTTCATTATAGGCGGCGCGGAGGTCGTCGTCGCTGCTTACCGCGTTTTTGGCGATATCGGCTGCGGTGATGGTGACGTAGCTCAGCTCGCGCAGTTCGGGGGCGGTGAATTCATGCGGGTTTGCGTCGTAATAGGTTTTGAGGGCGGCATCGTCGGGCGTGGGGATGCTGGTGACGATGCTGTCATTCATGGAGTAGAGGGTGATGGCGCGGCCTTCTTCACGCGCGCCGAGGAGGGTGGGGGCGGCGGCGTCGAGGCTTGGCATACCGCTGGCCAGCGAGTCGAGCAGGATGTTGATGCCCATGTCTTCACGCAACTGGTCGGTATAGGTTTTTTCATTCATGTTGGTGTTGCGCAGCATGGATTCGAAGATGGCTTTGTCAAAATTGCCTTTGCTATCCTGAAAGGACGCATTGCTGCGGATGCGGCGGACCACGTCCACATCGCTGGGGATGAGGCCGAGATTGGTGCTTTCCAGCTGGAGGAGGCGGTGGTTGACGAGGTTTTCCAGCACGTATCCCTCGACATTCATGCCTTTCAGCGCTTCGGGGGTGTAGCTGTCGCCCATGAGGCGGCGGATGTTCTCGGTTTCGCCGTGGAGGGCGCGCATATACTGGTCGGTGGTGATCTCGGTGCCGCCGACGGTGGCAAGGGTGCGGTTGCTGCGGGGGTTTTTACCCATATCGCCGATGCCCCAGATGACGAAGCTGAGGCAGACGAGGCCGAGCAGGATTTTAACCACGATGCCGTGGGTGGAAGAGCGGATGGTATTCAACATAGGGGTAAGGTCTTGATTAAATGATTTTTAGGCCGTGAGATTTACACGACAAATGAGGATTGTAAAAGGGTTTTTGATAGGTTAGATACTTGGGCATGAAAAAAATAATTGCCGGTAACTGGAAAATGTACGGGGAACCCGCGATGGCCGAAGCGCTGTCGGTGGCTGTGGCCCGCCATGCGGAGGCTTTGCCGGACACGGTGAGCGTGGTGATTTGCCCGCCGGCGGTATTGCTGGCGCAGGTGAGCGGCTGGATTGCGGGCGCACGCCGCACCAAAACCGGGGGGCAGAGCTGCCACAACCGGCCGGAAGGGGCGTTTACCGGGGATATCAGCGCGAAAATGGTGAAAGATGCTGGCGCGGATTACGTGATTATCGGGCATTCCGAGCGCAGGCAGTATCACCGCGAGACGGACAGCCAGATCAGCGAGGCGGCGGCGCTTGCCTTGAAAAGCGGGCTGTGCCCCATTATCTGTGTGGGGGAAAGCGAGGAAGAGCGCAAATCCGGGCGGGCCAATGAGGTGGTGGGGGCACAAGTGGCGGCCTGCCTGCCGGATGCGGCTAAAGACCATGATTTTGTTCTTGCATATGAGCCGGTTTGGGCTATTGGTTCAGGTGCTACGCCCACGCTTGCCGATATTGAGGCGATGCACGCACATATCCTGTCTGTCGCGGCTGCGGCAACGGGGAAAAAGGCGGGCGGGATAACGGTGCTTTACGGCGGCTCGGTGAAGGCCGATAATGCCCGCGACATTTTACAGGTTCCGGGGGTTTCCGGGGTGCTGGTGGGTGGCGCTTCACTGAAAGCGGACGATTTTTGCCGGATCATAACGGCGGCAGTATAACGGAAAGATAGGGTTTTATGGGTTTATATACAGTTTTAATGGTGGTGCACAGCATCATCGTGTTGTTCCTGATCATGATGATTTTGCTGCAGCGCTCGGACAGCGACGGCATGGGCGGATTGAGCGGCGGCGGCGGCAACCAGTTCATGACCGGGCGGGGTGCTGCTACGCTGATGACGCGCACCACGGCGATTTTAGCGGCGGCTTTCATGATCTCCAGCCTTGTGCTGGCGGTAATCGCCAACCGGACGATGGGCGGCTCGCTGGTGGACAGCGTGCCGGTGACGCAGGAAGCGCCCGCGACCAAAGATGGGGCGCAGGACAAGGATTCGATTGTGACGAAAGACGCGCCAGCGGCCAATGACAACACTGCGGAAAAGGTGGCGCCAAAGGCCGATGAGCCTGAGGAAAAAGCGCCCGCCAAGCAAGCTGCGCCAAAAGCGGCAGCTCCCAGCGTGCCGAAGCCTGAATAACCATGGCGCGTTTCATATTCATTACGGGCGGGGTTGTTTCGTCATTGGGCAAGGGGCTTGCTTCGGCCAGCCTTGGGGCATTGTTGCAGGCACGGGGGTATAAGGTTCGCTTACGCAAGCTGGACCCCTACCTGAACGTTGACCCGGGCACGATGAACCCGAACCAGCACGGCGAAGTGTTCGTGACCGATGACGGGGCGGAGACCGACCTCGACCTTGGGCATTATGAGCGGTTTACGGGCGTGAATGCACGACGCAGCGACAGCGTTTCCACGGGGCAGATTTACTCGACGCTGATTGCCAAGGAACGCCGGGGGGATTACCTCGGCGGGACGGTGCAGGTGATTCCGCATGTGACCGACCTGATTAAAGAATTTATCCTGAAGGACACCGACCAGGAAGATTTCGTGCTGTGCGAGATTGGCGGCACGGTGGGCGATATTGAAGGGTTGCCTTTCCTTGAAGCCATTCGCCAGCTGGGGTATGAGCTGGGGCGCGAGCGGGTGATGTATATTCACCTGACGCTGGTTCCGTATATCGCAGCGGCGAAGGAGCTGAAAACGAAGCCGACGCAGCATTCGGTGAAAGAACTGCGCGCCATCGGCATACAGCCGGATATTCTGCTGTGCCGGGCAGACCGGGAAATTCCGCTGTCTGAGCGCCGCAAAATTGCGCTGTTCTGCAATATCCGTGAGGAATGCGTGATACAGGGGCTGGATGTGTCTTCGATTTACGAAGTGCCGCAGCGCTACAGCGAGCAGGGTTTCGACAAGCAGGTGCTGAAGATTTTCGGCATTGAGGACAAGAACGTACTGAATCTTTCACGCTGGGATGAAATCCTGAAACGGGTGCAGCACCCGAAGGCGGAAGTGACGGTGGCTATCGTGGGCAAATATACCGGGATCGGGGATGCGTATAAGTCGCTCACCGAGGCGCTGGACCATGCGGGGATCTACAACCAGGCACGGGTGCATGTGCGCTGGATCGACGCGGCGGGCTTTGAGAAAGAAGACGTGGCGAAAGCATTGCGCGATGTGGATGCGGTGCTGGTGCCGGGCGGGTTTGGCGAGCGCGGCGTGAACGGCAAGCTGGCGGCGATCACCTATGCGCGGGAAAACAAAAAACCGTATCTGGGCATTTGCTTCGGGATGCAGCTGGCGGTGATTGAATATGCGCGCAATGTGCTGGGCATCAAGGATGCCAGCTCGACCGAGTTTGGGCCGTATGAGGATAAAAACGGCATTGGCCCGCTGGTGGGGCTGATGACGGAATGGATGCGCGGCAACGTGCTGGAAACGCGGCGGCATGACGGCGACCTTGGCGGCACGATGCGCCTTGGCGCGTATGAGTGCGAGCTGATTGCGGGCACGCTGGCGGCGAAGATTTACGATGCGGACGCCATTTCGGAGCGGCACAGGCACCGCTACGAAGTAAACATGCATTACCGCGACCAGTTCGAGCCGAGCGGCATGATTTTCTCAGGTATTTCGCCGGGCGGGAATTTGCCGGAGATCGTGGAGATGAAAGACCATCCGTGGTTCGTTGGGGTGCAGTTCCACCCTGAGCTGAAATCGCGCCCGTTCTCGCCGCACCCGCTGTTTTCGAGTTTCGTGGCGGCGGCTATCCGTAACAGCAAGCAAGAGAAGAATAAAGCCGCATGACCTCTGCCTTACGCCATATTACCGTTGGCCCGGTGAAAATCGGGAATGATTTGCCGCTGGTGTTGATTGCGGGGCCTTGCCAGATTGAGAACCGGGACCACACGCTGTTTATGGCGGAGGCGCTGATAAAGCTTACCAATAAGCTGGGCATTCCGCTTATTTATAAATCCTCGTATGACAAGGCGAACCGGACGAGCATTTCTGGCAAGCGCGGCATTGGGCTGGTGAAGGCGCTGCCGCTGTTTGACGAAATCCGCAACGAGCTGGGCGTGCCGGTAGTGACGGATGTGCATACGGAAGAGCAATGCGAGATCGTGGCGCCGCATGTGGATATTTTGCAGATTCCGGCCTTTTTATGCAGGCAGACGGATTTGCTGCTGGCGGCGGCGCGGACGGGCAAAGTCATCAATATCAAAAAAGGGCAGTTCCTTGCGCCGTGGGACATGAAGAACACGGTGGAAAAAATGGATTATGCGGAGAACTCCAATGTGATCCTGACGGAACGTGGCGCGAGTTTTGGGTATAATACGCTGGTGACGGACATGCGGTCTTTGCCGATCATGGCGGAAACGGGATGCCCGGTGGTGTTTGACGCGACGCACAGCGTGCAGCAGCCCGGCGGCATGGGCGGGGCTTCCGGCGGGCAGCGGAAATATGTGCCGACGCTGGCGAAGGCCGCGGTGGCGGTGGGCGTTGCCGGGATTTTCATGGAAACGCACCAAGACCCGGATAATGCGCCCTCTGACGGGCCGTGCATGATGCGGCTGGACGATATGGAGCGGCTACTGGTGGCGCTTAAAGAGCATGACAAGCTGACTAAGGCGCTGTAGCCCTAGTCTTAGCTTGCATTTTGGCTGAAATCCCAATATATTAATTTATATTAATTATTTTGGTTGCGGGCCACCATTGAAACCTCCTCCCTCCCAGACGGCTGCCCCGGGCGACTGTTCAGATACTTCCAGATACGGTTTGCAGGAAATGCAACAAATCATGGATGTTATCACCTCAAAAAGCGGCGACAGGCTTCGATTATTCATGGTGGCTGAGGAAGCACCTAATGCCGGGGTTTCCTTCGAGGGTAAGGTGATGATTACGCAGGGGCTGGCAGACCTTGGCCTGACGCGGCGGGAAATGACGGCAATTTTGGCGCATGAGGCGGGGCATTACAGGCTTGGACATCCGCACCAGCTTATCAATTTTCATTCCGAAATTGCGACATTGGGCGGGCTTGCTGCCGGTAAGGCGTTAGGGGATTTACTGGTGAATGAGGAGAAAGAGCCTTCCCGAAGGGTGCGGGAACGGCAGGAAAACCCCGAGCGGTTTGCGACGAGTTATGATGCGGTTTTCAATGACTCGCTCTCGCAGCGCTCGGTGGATTCTTACGTGCGCAAGCTCGAAGAAGAGGCGCATGACATGGGCGCGCATACCACAGAGAAAGTGACCATGGCAGAAGACCGGAAAGCGGAGCTTATGAACCGCAGGCGCGCATTAAAGGAATTGGGCAGGACGGTGGTGAAGTTTGGGTGTGCGGCGGGGGTGCCCCTGATTGTGCGACATGTGGATGCCAAGGTCATGACGGCGGTGATGCGGGACCGGGACTATGAGAGAGAATTCGCAGCCGATATTTTTTCACGCGATTACATGGCGACACCGGCTGACCTTGAATCCGCACTCAGGAAGATGTCGGACTGGTATGCCACGAAATATAATATCAGGCCCATGGAAGTTGATGGCAGTGACCATCCCTCAAACCCGCGGCGGTTCGAGAATCTCAGGAGATAGCTGATTAATTTTCCGGAGCGGCCAGCGTTATAAACTCGTTTAGCGCGCGCTGGAAGGCGGCGCGGGTCTGGCGCAGGCCGGGGTCGCGCAGGCCGAGGAGCTCTTCATGGCAATGCCTGGCGGCTTCGCGGCAGGCAAGGAGGAGGTCTTCGACGGGATCTTCGAGGATGGGCTGGAGGATGGTGTCGTCGCCGATTTTGTGGCGGTAGTGCTGGTGGAAATGGCGGGGGCCGCCTTTGCATTCACGCAAGGCGAGGGACACGGGGGCAGCCACGTTGATGAAGCGCTGGCGGGCGGTTTGGCAGGATTCGTCGGAAGAGGGGGGCGCAAATTCGCTTTCCATGACCATGAGGCAGGCGGTTTCAAGGCTAAGCATGGCTGTTTCAAGGGCTTTTTCGCGCTGCACGGCGGCTTGCGACGGGGACGGGGGCGGGGCGTTTTTTAACAAAGCGGGTTGCTTTTTCTTCGCTTTCGTGCCAACAGAAGTGCTCATGTTACCCTCCGTATTTGTACCACCCCCATTATACCGTTTTTTCATGGTTAAGCCACCTTCTAATCGTTTTGCTGAAATTGCTGTTTTTTGTGTCGTTTTGGCATTTTGCACCTCGGCGCAGGCCGCGGCGGTGACGAACCTGACCGATGCGCCGCAGACCATTACCTTTGAAGCCGACCGGGGAATGCAGGAGGTGACCATTGCGCCGGGGGATACATGGAGGCTGCTGGTCAGGACCATGGTGAAATATAAGAGCCATGAAACGCTGATGGGCTCAAACGAGGAATATGCCATCTGGAAGGATGGCACATTTGGCCCGCAACGCGCCAATACGCGCGGTGGGCATAATTTTTAATCTATCCATTGAAACGAGGACATTGTGACCGCTATTACCCATATCCATGCACGTGAAATTATTGACAGCCGCGGCAACCCTACGGTTGAAGTTGACGTGGGGCTGGAAGACGGTTCATTTGGCCGGGCGGCGGTTCCGTCGGGCGCATCCACGGGCAGCATGGAAGCGCTGGAGCTGCGCGACGGCGACAAGAAACGCTACAGCGGCAAAGGCGTGCTGAAAGCGGTGAACAATGTGAACGGCGAAATTTGCGATGCGATCTTGGGCATGGACGCCGAGGAGCAGACGAAGATCGACCAGGCGATGCTGGATTTAGACGGCACGGAAAATAAGTCCAAGCTGGGGGCGAATGCGATCCTCGGTGTTTCCATGGCGGTGGCGAAGGCGGCAGCGCAGGCGGCGGGTCTGTCTCTCTATCGCTATGTGGGCGGGGTGCGGGCGTGCGTGCTTCCCGTGCCACTGATGAACATCATCAACGGCGGGCAACATGCGGATAACAAGCTCGACATTCAGGAATTTATGATTATGCCGGTTTCGGCGGAGAGCATGTCTGAGGCGATCCGCATGGGTGCGGAGGTGTTTCACCAGCTGAAGCGCAGGCTTTCCGATGAGGGGCTGAACACGGCGGTGGGCGACGAAGGCGGGTTTGCGCCGAATATCGGCACGTCTGACGCGGCGCTGGGGTATATCATGCAGGCGATCGAGTCTGCGGGATACAGGCCGGGTGAAGATATCGTGCTGGCGCTGGACTGCGCGGCGAGCGAGTTTTTCCACGACGGCAAATACGTGATGGAAGGCGAAGGCAAAAGCATGGATTGCGGGCAGCTGCTGAAATATTACGAATCCATGGTGAACCGTTTCCCGATTTATTCGATTGAAGACCCCATGGCCGAAGGCGATGCTATCGGCTGGAAGGAAATCACCGATTTGCTGGGCGACCGGATCCAGCTGGTGGGGGATGATTTGTTTGTGACCAACCCGGCGATCCTTGCCGAAGGCATCCAGAACGGGCTGGCGAATGCGCTGCTGGTGAAGGTGAACCAGATCGGCACGCTGACGGAAACGCTGCAGGCGGTGGACATGGCGCACCGGGCTGGGTACCGCGCTATTCTTTCGCACCGCTCGGGCGAAACGGAAGACACGACCATTGCGCAGCTGGCGGTGGCCACGAATTGCGGGCAGATCAAGACCGGCTCGCTTTCGCGCTCCGACCGGCTTGCGAAGTATAACGAGCTGCTGCGCATTGAAGAAGAGCTGGGCGCAACGGCGATTTATGCGGGTGGCTCGATCATCGGCTAAATCTGTTTTTTCTAATGCGATTATGCCGCCTGAGACTGTGTTTCAGGCGGCATAGTTTTAAATAGCGTTAAGCATTGCGGTTGCATTTTCCTTGGGGCGGGCCCAGAAAAATGTTTGATAAATGGCCAGCAATTCTATACGGTTGAGGCAGATGGCGAAAAAGAACAACACGGCTGAATTGGCGCGCACGCAGGGCAAATCCCTGTGGGGTTCGCTGCTGCTGGTGTTTATCATGTTTTACCTGCTGTTCCACGCGGTGAGCGGGGAGCGCGGGGTTCTGGCGCTATTTACGGAAACTCGCAAGCTGGATGAGGTGAAGGCCGAGCTGGCACGGGTGAAGGCACAGCACGACACGCTGGAGCATAAGGTGCATTTGCTGAGCGACGGCTCGCTCGACCTTGACCTGCTGGACGAGCAGGTGCGGCGGGTGCTGGGCATGGCCAATAAAAACGAGGTCGTGTATTTCGACGACGAAAACGCGCCGGTTAAAGACGGCGCGAAGTAATTTCCCCTGTATGGCTATGGAAAGCTAAAGGCCTTTTTTTGAGGCGGTTTTGGGCTGTGGTGGCAGCTGCCTGTTGATGAAGGCGGCGGTTTGGGCGGTATCGAGGGCCCTGTTCATGTTGGCGGAGAGGATTTCGGTGTTTGCATCGGTGATGAAGCTTTGGAAAAGTTCGGGGCCGAAGCCTTCTGCGAGGTGGGATTTTTCTACCAATTTGATTTTTACGGGTTGCTGGTTGTCGTAAGCGAGGGTGACATCCACGTTTTGGGCGTGGGTCATGCGCAGGTCGAGGGAGCCGCTGCTATCGGCGATATTGGGCAGGACATCGCTCAGGTTGAAGGCGACATTTTTCAGGGCTAGGCGGTTTGGGGTTTTTTTGTCGGCGAGGGTGCGGGGGAGGTTGCGGATGGTGACCGAATAGTCGGCGGTATCATCGGCTAGTTTGACCGGGGTGGGGCGCGGGGGCTGGCCGGGAGCGGGGGGCTTTGCGTCTATGGTGACGTTGAGGGAGCCGGTTTCGGACAAGGCCATGGCACCGATGGCACCAGCGCCGGTTGCATATTCGGTGCCTTTTACGGTGTGGAGATAGAGCACCGTATCGGCGGCTTTTTTCTCGCGGGAGGTGACTTCTTCGGCTTTGAGGAAGGTGGGGATGGGGGTGGATTTGGTTTTGTCGGTCAGGTCCACCTCTAACAGTTGCAGGCCGGGGCGGCCTTCGATTTTGATTTCGCCGCCGGCATTGGTGATTTTCAGTTTGTCATTTGTGGCGATGACCAGTTCGGGCTCGGAGACGTTGGTGCCGCTGATGAGGAAAGCTTCGCCAAGGATGTTTCCGGCTTTGTCGCGGGCTTGCCGATGGATGAGGACGGGTTGGGAACCGGCGAAGATGAGCTGGACGCCGGTGGCGATGGCGTGCTGGTTGTAAAACTGGCGCTCGGTGGCGAGCTTGCCGCCATTTTCACTGCGGATTTTTTCCGGGTCGTAGGGCGGGGTCGCATCGTTGGCGGGGGCAGCCGGAAGGGCTATGAGTTGGGCGGCGGCGAAGGGAAGGAGGGTGGTCATTGGCTAGCTTTCTCGTGATTGGGGGGAGAAGCTATACCAAAATTAACAATTCTCCTTGTTAAAGTATGATGACAGCGCTGAACTGTTCAATTCCAGTGCTTTAGAGATGTGTCTAACGTACTTTTAGCGCCCGCGGGCTTCTTCCATGAAGGGATTGGCGGGGAGTTGCAGCATTTCAAATTCGCTGGTGCGGGAGGCTTTGACGGCTTTGTTCAGGCTTGCGCGGAAAGCTTCCCGGCTGGGTTGGGTGTCCCCGGGGTTTGCTTCGAAGGTGGCGCGCACGGGGTCGAGGTCGCGGGAAATTTGCAGGGTCACGGGCTTGCGGTTGTCGTCTTTGAAAATGACATCGGTGGCGCGGGTGAAGGTGCTGGTGATGTTGACGCTGCCAGCGGCATCACTAAAGGCGGTGACGGAGCCTTCGGGCACATTTGCGAATCGGGTGCGGATCTGGTTTTCCTGCGCATTGCCATCGGGGTTGGGGACGGTGGCGGGAAGGTTTTTGACGGTGATGTTGTAGGTTGCCTGACGGTCGAGGACACTGATGCGGGGGATAGGGGCTTTGCCGTCCGGGTTCATGTCTTTGGCTTCGACAGTGATGTTGGCGGAGCCGGACATGGATTCGATGCGGCGGCCGGGGGTTCCTTTTGCGACCACGATGTCGTTGGTGGTGGTGAAGAGCAGGATGCCGTCGACCTTGGCGAGGTCTTCCTTGGGCACGAAATCGGCCACGGGGGTTTTCTTTTCGGGGTTTTGGAGGTCCACTTCCACGAATTTGAGGCCTTCGCGGCCGGAGACTTTCATTTCGCCGCCTTCGAGGGTGATTTTGAGGGCTTTGTCATTTACCGCCACCGCGAGGTCTGGCGCGCCGGGGCCACGGAAAAGGGTGAGGCCGCCGCTGATGAGGCGGGCCTCGGCGAGCACCTGCCCTTTATCGTCCACGATCTGGCGGCGCTTGAGTTCGGGCAGGATGGCGCTGCTCATGCCTTTGTAGCCTTCACGTTCCATCGGCAGCTGCTTTTTGCTATCGGCCTGACGGGCGGCGGCCTGATCGTAGGGTGCGGGCTTTTGTTCCGGTGCGGGGGCGGCTTCACGGGCGGCGGCGAGGACAGATGCGGGGAGATTGGCGATCATGGGCGTGCTTTCACATGGGTTTTCCTATGTTACAGGTATAGCAAATGCGCGGGGCAATGCCTTGTGAACATATTATTACAACCGTATAAAAGAGCCGTAAGGCTTATTTAGGGCCTACGAGCATGACGATCTGCTTGCCTTCGATGCGGGGCGAGTTTTCGATCTTGGCCTGGTCTTTCAGGGCTTCCTGCACTTTTTCAAGGATTTTCATGCCGATTTCGGAATGATCCATTTCGCGGCCACGAAAACGCAGGGTGATGCGGACTTTGTCACCTTCATCCAAAAAGCCGAGGACGTTGCGGATTTTGATGTCCAGATCGTGCTTATCAATGGTGGGGCGAAGCTTGATTTCCTTGATCTGGATGACCTTCTGCTTCTTGCGGGCATCATGCGCTTTTTTCTGCGCTTCGTATTTGTATTTGCCGTAGTCGAGGACTTTGCAGACGGGGGGTTTTGCCGTGGGAGAAATCTCTACGAGGTCCAGTCCGGCGGCTTCGGCCATGCGGAGGCCCTCGGCTACCTGAACAACTCCTATCATATTGCCATTCTGGTCTACCAGACGGATGGAATCGGAACGGATTTCGCTGTTGACGCGGGGTTCGTCAGCCTTACTCATACCCCAGATACTCCCAATTGCTGCAAATGACTCTCCTTAGATTATTGACAAAAAACACTATACCCCAGAAATGTTAAATAATTCCTGTGGGGGTTCTTTCATACCCGTAATCTGCGGTAAGGCAAGTAAAAAGAGGTTAACCAACTGGCCGGAGCATGGAAATGGCGGGTTTTGGAGTGGCCGTATGGTGCAGAAGTGGCGGTTTTGGCGGGTCAGGGGCGCAAAGCGGCGGCTTCGAAGGCGGTGAGGCGCAACTCCAGCTGGCGCTGGAGGGTTGCCTTGGGGGAAGGGGCGACGGCGGCGGCGCAGGCGGGGGAGGCCATGTCCGTGCAGGCGGGGAGGGGGGCGGTGTAATCGCTGCGCTGCCAGAGGCTTTTTCCGGGGAGGAAGGCATATTCGAGGCTGTTTCGGGAGAGGGTTTTGGTTTCGGCATAGGTGAGGGCGTATTGGCGGGCGGCGAGGGCGTATTCGTGGCTTAAGGGGCTGCGGAAGAGGCCTTCGTCGTCGGTGGCCAGCGTAATGGGGACGTGGTGGGCGCGGTAGGTTTCGAAGGGAGAGAGGGCGGGGGTGACGCGCATGAGGCTTGCGTTGCTGGTGAGGGCGAGCTCGACGCAGATATGGTTTTGGGCCATGTGCCAGAGGAGGGCGGCTTCGTTTATTTCGCGGTTGATGCTCAGGCCGTGGCCGATGCGGGTGGCGTGGGCGGTTTCCACCGCGTCGGTGATGGGGGTGAGGGGCGGGGCTTCGGGGTCGGCGAGGCGGGACTGAGGCAGTTCGCCCGCGTGGAGGCTGATATTGTGGTTTGCGGTTTGGGGATAGCGGGCGGAGATATTGGCGAGCATATCCATTTGCAGGCGGAGGGTTTCGGGGGGGAGGAAGGTTTCGGGGCCGACCATGTTCAGGCCCACGACGCGGGGGTCGCGCTGCATGAGGGCAAAGGCGAAGGCGGTTTGGGCAAAGACGGTGGAGGTCGGAGCGTAGCGGATGATTTGCGCCTGATAGCGGATTTTGACGGGGCAGGCGGCGAATTGCCGGCCGGGGCAGTTCAGGATGCGCGCGGTTTCTTTTTCCATCTCGTCGAGATAGCGGGTGGAGGTGGCGAGGAGGGATTCCAAGTTTTGTTTATTGCGGATGGTGATGTCCTGATAGCTGGCATCAAAATCTGCGGGCGTGGCGACGGGGGTGGCGCTGGTGACGCTGGCCATGCCGGGTGGGGTAAGCATGAGTTCGAGATAGAGGATGTTCTGGGACTGGGCGCGCTTCATAACGGCGGCGAGCATCTGGGAGCGGAAGGTTTGGCTTAGGGCGGTGACGCGGCGGAAGATGGCCCCGAAATCTGCATATCCTGATGCGGCAGGCATGGAGAGCGCGGCGATGGCGGCGCGGGTTTTTTCAGGGGATTTCAGGAATTCAGCCACGGGGGTGCCGCCGGGGCAGAGGCCGTTTTCAGGGGGTGTGAAATCATAGGTGGGGGAGATGCAGTAGTTTTGCGCGGCGGCGAGGGCAAGGTAGTCTTCGGCATAGACCGCGCCGCTTAGATGGCTGTGGAGGTCTGCGCCTTTGGGCATTTGCTTCAGGAAATCTTCCAGCGCTTCGGGAGGGGACTGGCGGAGGCGGGTGAAGAGGTCTTCGATGCTGGCGGGGCGCGGCGGGGGCGGGGGTGGCGCGGGAGGCGCAGGCGCGCAGGCCTGCAGGGCGAGGCAGGAAAGGAATGCGAGAAGCGCCCTGCGCATGGGTTTACGCGGGGGGGCGGGTTTCGGCGAGGAGCTGGCTTAGCACATCGGTGAAGGCGCTTACGGTTTGCTGCTCGGAGCCGAGGCGGCGGACGGAGACCTGACCGGTTTCCTTTTCCTTTGCGCCCACGACGAGGATGACGGGGATCTTGTGCAGGGAGTGCTCGCGCACTTTGTAGTTGATCTTGTCGTTCTTCACATCGAGGATGCTGCGGATGCCTGCGGCGAGGAGCTTTTCGTGGATTTCGCGGGCATAGTCATCGGCCGCTTCGGTGATGGTGGCGACGACGACCTGCACGGGGGCGAGCCAGAGGGGGAACTTGCCGGAATATTCCTCGATCAGGATGCCGATGAAGCGTTCCAGCGAGCCGAGGATGGCGCGGTGGAGCATGACGGGGCGCTGCTTGCTGCCGTCTGGAGCGACATAGGTGGCATCGAGCCGTTCGGGGAGGACGAAGTCTACCTGCAGGGTGCCGCACTGCCAGTCGCGGCCCAAGGCATCGCGCAGGACGAATTCGAGTTTTGGGCCGTAGAAAGCGCCTTCGCCGGGGTTCAGGGTGTAGTCGAGGCCTGCGACCTGCACGGCTTGCTTGAGGGCGTTTTCGGCTTTGTCCCATGTTTCGTCGGTGCCGGCGCGGGTGGGGGGGCGGTCTGAGAATTTGACCTGTATTTCGGTAAAGCCGAAGGCTTTATACACTTCCTGAAGAAGTGCGCAGAAGGCCACGGTTTCGCTGGTGATCTGGTCTTCCATGCAGAAAATATGCGCGTCGTCCTGCACGAAGCCGCGGATGCGCATGATGCCGTGGAGGGAGCCGGAGGGTTCGTTGCGGTGGCAGGAGCCAAATTCGGCCATGCGCAGAGGGAGTTCGCGGTAACTCTTGATGCCCTGGTTGAAGATCTGGATATGGCAGGGGCAGTTCATGGGCTTGACGCAGAGGTAGCGGTCTTCGTCGGACTGGGCGACGAACATGTTCTGGCCGAATTTTTCCCAATGGCCGGAGGCTTCCCAGAGGGATTTATCTACCAGCGTGGGGGTTTTGACCTCGATGTAGCCACGGCCGCGGATTTTGTTGCGGATGTAGTTTTCCAGCGTGCGGTATAGCGTCCAGCCTTTATCATGCCAGAAGATCATGCCGGGGGAGTGTTCTTCGATGTGGAAGAGGTCCAGCTCGCGGCCAAGCTTGCGGTGGTCGCGCTTGTCGGCTTCTTCGAGCATGGTGAGGTAGGATTTGAGCTCTTTTTCGGTGGCGAACTGGATGCCGTAGATGCGGGTGAGCTGCTTGTTCTTGCTGTCGCCGCGCCAGTAAGCGCCCGCGGTGCGGGTGAGCTTGAAGGCGCGGGAAAGCTGGCTGAAATGGGGGACGTGGGGGCCACGGCACAAATCTATAAAGGCATTGTCGCCGGTGCCCTGACGGTACAGCGAAATCTTTCCGGCTTCGGTGGTATCGTCGGCGGGGGCATTAAAAATAATGTCGGCCTTGTAGGGCTCGCCGCGGGATTCGAAGAGTTTGATGGCGTCTTCGCGGTTCCACATTTCGCGGGTGACGGTCTTGTCCTCGTCCATGATGGCGCGCATACGGGCTTCGATTTTTTCCAAGTCTTCGGAGGAGATGGGGTGGTCGGTTTCCACGTCGTAGTAAAAGCCATTATCGACGGTGGGGCCGATGGCGAGTTTGGTGCCAGGGTACTTTTCCTTCAAAGCGCGGGCGAGGACTTGCGCGGTGGTGGTGTGGCGCAGGATGTCGAGGCCTTCGGGCTGCTTGGGGGTGAGGATTTCGATTCTGGCATCTTTGGTGATGGGCAGGTAGAGATCGCGCTGCACGCCGTCTACTTTCATGGCCAGCGCGGCTTTGGCGAGGCCTGCGCCGATGGAGGCGGCTACTTCTGCGCCTGTTACGGGGCCGGGGAATTCTTTTTTGCTGCCGTCGGGCAGGGTGATGGTGACCATGGGGGTGCCTTCTGAAGGAAATCGGGGAGTATGAGATGTATAAGGTTAACGGGGATTGTCAAGGCTTTGGCGGCACGAATACGGCAAACTTGCCGTTTGCGGCTAACCACCTAGTTGCGAAACGCCGTGAAGGCGCGGGGGGCGGGCGCTTTGCAGCTCTGCAGCTATAGTGTCCAGCCTCGCCATGAGGCCTGTTTCGGTGAGGAATTCCTTCGCGGTTTTGCCGCCCCATTTCTCGCGCCCGCCCTGCACGAAGGCGTTGCGGGTGCTGGAGATGACGCTGGCGACGGTGCCTTCGCGGCTGCCGTCACGCCCGCCGGTGATGATCTTGCAATATTCCTGCAAGGCGAGGGTTTCGCGCTCGGGCGCGGTTTTTTCCTCGCCGCGGGAGGGGGTTTTTTCTGTGTAAAAGGGGTCGAAGCCGCAGATGCGGGAAATGTCGTTAAACTGGGTCAGGGCTTTGTGGCGCGCATGGGCGAGCTTTTCGGAATCGAAGGTGATCTGGCGGCTGGTGAGCTTGCCGAGGTATTCTTCCAAGGCTTGTTTTTCAGGGTCGGCGTCGCCCACCGGCTGGTTTCCTTTGAACACATGCTGGACAAGGGTTACGGGGCGGTCCTGCAGTTCCGACAGCTCAAAGGTGGAGCAGACTTTTTCATCTTTGGTTACCACGCCGACATGGGTGGGCTGGCTCATGCACAGGCTGCTGTAGCCGCCTACGCAGTTGTGTTGTTCGGTGCCCAGTGTTTCAAGCTCGGCGGCGGTGGTTTTAAAGGTGATTTTGTAGCCGTTGGCGGTGGGGTAATCCGCGGTGAGGGGGTCCCATTTGCCTTCGCGGGCATATTTGGGGTCGCGGCAGGTGGCTTCCAGCGTGGCGCGGTCGCCGTGCCAGTCGCGCTGCAAATCATAGATCACGGCAAGGCTGCGGTTGCCGATGAGGGTTTTGCCCACTTCGGTCAGGACTTTGTCTTTCATGTCTTTATAAGTGATGGCGCCGGAGGTGAGGAGGAACCTTGTTTTGCGGGCGAGTTCCGGGATGGCGACGCTTTCGGAAAAGCCGTTGATGGCATCGCGCAGCTGGCGGCCTTCCCTTATGGTGAAATCCTCCAGCCGGCGGGCGGAGTCCGGCCAGTTTTTCTGGTAGGAATTTTTCATGAGCAGGGGCAGCAGGTCGTGGGAGGCACTTTCCTGCTGGGATAGGGATGCGGAAACGATGCGGGCATGGTGGAGCACTTCGCTGAAGGCGGCGAAGTCCGGGTTTATGGCACCGCCTTTTACCGTTTCATTGGGAATGATTTTGGCGAGCTGCCGGCTTTCCGGGTCGGCGCGGATGGCGCGCACGATCTTATCGAAGGTGGAGGCGGGTTTTTCGGTTACCACGATATTGCCCAGCGTGCCGGCCGCCTCCATTTCCTTGACGCGGTAATAGTTATGCAGCGCGGTGCTGTTGCTATCCCCGGACATGAAGGCCTTGAAGGATTCGAGGTTGCGCTCCGGGTGTTTGGGGTTTTCGATGGCACCTGCGGCGGCAAGGAGGCCCGCGAGGCGCACGTTATGGTTGCCGTACGCGAGGGACAGGGTGCCCTCGGTTTTTGCCCCGGCGGCGATCAGGATTTGGGCGAGAGGGCCCATGTTCCACTGGGCTGCGAGCTGGAGCGGGGTTTGGTATTCGCCGCTGCCTTCATAGGTTTCGATTTTGGTTTCGAGCAAGGCCGGGTTTTCGGACAAGCCGCGCTTTACGGCTTCACAGTCGTTTTTCTGGACGGCAATGTGGAAACGGGCGGTATCCATGTTTCCATTATAGATTGTTTTGCCTTCCAGATTGTTAAGGTCTGTTTAAGCCTGATAATTTATTGAATTACCTTAACTAATAAGCGCGGGCTTGCGGGGGGAAGGAGATGGGCTGGCGAGTTTGGGGCTCTTCGCCTTCCATGCGGACGGGGCGGGTGGCGAGGCGGGCGTTTCCGCTGTTGTCGACGAAGCAGAGGGAGTGGGTGAGCCACTGGGCGTCGTTGCGGGCGGGGTAGTCCTCGCGCCAGTGAGCGCCGCGGGACTCGGTGCGGGCGGTGGCGGAATGGAGGGTGGCGGTGGCCTGGCGCATGAGGTTGTCCAGCTCCAGGGCTTCGACAAGGTCATTGTTCCAGATGAGGGAGGTGTCTGCCACTTTGAGTTCGGAATGGTAGGCGCTCCAGAGGTCGCGGAGTTTTTTCTGGCCGGATTCCAATATGCTGGCTTCGCGGAAGATGCTGGCGTGGGTTTGCATGAGGGATTGCAGGGATTTGCGCAAGTCCCGCGGGCGGAGTGTGCCGTTGCTGGCGCGGGTGTCTTCGAGGCGGGCGAGGACGGGTTCGAGGT
>JANYCJ010000191.1 GCA_025360345.1 Alphaproteobacteria bacterium
TCCTGATACCATTGCAGGAGGTGGATGGTGGACTGGTTGCCCATGATGCGCATGTCCGGCGAGCCGAGCAGGCCGCGGCGGATGCCGCTGAAGAGGAAGCTCAGGCTGAGAAGCGTCCAGAGCCCAAGCACCAGCTGGCGAAGGTTGAAGGCCAGTGGTGTTGCGTTTCCTGCGGGCGTTTGCGCCCGCAGGCCAAGGGCGAGCAGCCAGCCGACAATGACCATGTTAGTGAACAGGTCGGTCTGGGTGAGGCCGAGAAGGAGGAGCAGCCAGTGATGGAAGCGCAGCGGCGTAAAGGTGGCCTGCCCCAGAGCAAAGGAGGCCAGTAGCACCACCGGAATCCAGCCCCAGAATAAAATAGCGGGGCCCATTTGCGGGCCGTGCGCCCAAAGCAGCCAGCGGTCATGCGGGAGGGCAAGGCTGGACTCGGCATTCACGGAGGCGAGATGGAGATTCACGGGAGGCAGGGTGAAAGAGGTCTGCATCGGCGAGGGCTGGTTCCAGACAATGCGATAGGTCTGGCTTCCGGGAGAAAGGGGCAGGGTGACGTTGCCTTCCTTGGTGCTTAAGGAGGTGGGTGCGCCGTTTAGGGTGGCGGAGCCGAGGACTGCGTCGGCTGGCAAGGTGATGACATGCTGGCCGCCCTGGCTTGCGCGCAGGGTCAGCTCAAGGGTTGCTTCCAGCGCATTGGCCCCGGCGTTTACGCTGAGGCTGGAATGGTCGATGGTCAGTGTCTGGCCGGCGACGCCTTCCGGGCGGGTGGCGTGGAGGGTAAGGGTTTCCCCGGGCAGAGGCACGAAGGAGGGCATCTGCACGGCGATGCCGCCGTTGGTATAATTATTCTGCGCAGCTTCGGGCATGATGACGGCCGGGAGGCCTTCGAAGGTAACGTGCCAGAGATTGCTGATGTTCAGGCGCCATTTTTCATTGCCCGAAACGGAAGGAGGCCAGTCTGTATTTTTGGGCGCAGTAAGGGTGATGGTGTCCGCCGGGGTGAGCTGGGAGACCCAGCTGCGGGACTCGGCTTGCGGAGCGAGGCTGACATAGGCATTGTGGTTTTTAACGGGAATATCAGGGGTGGTCACCGTTTCGCCGGCCAGCAAGGGAACCTGCACGGCGACGCTTTCACCCAGCGGCGAGAGGCGGCGCACGGTGGTTTCCACTTGCCAAGACAGGCCGAAGCTCAGTGTGCGCTCCACTTCCACCAGCGCGGGGAAGCGGTTTTTTTCCAGCGTTGCTTCCTGTGTTTTGGCGCGGGCGCCGGTGAACAGCAATTGCAGGGAGCCGTTATAGCTGCCGTCGGGCTGCTGGCCCTGAATGTCCCAGCCGGTGGCGGTGGTTTGCAGCAAGGCGGCCTTGAGCGGGAAGGTGAGGTTCACGCTGTCCTGCGTGGTGGGCAGGGGGCCGCGGAGGTGCAGGATGTGCACGCCCCGCTCGACATAGGTGTATAGGTAGCCGTCTTCACCGGCTTTGAGCGGAGCGGGGCTTCCGGCCTGATCTAAGGTGACTTCGGTGGGGCGCCAGCTGGCCATGGGGCCGGGAAGGGGGAGCATGATGTTTTCAGAGGCGTGCACCTCCAGAGTGAGCGTGAGCTGGTCGCCGGTGGCTTCCACGCTGGCGCGGGAGAGGCTGGCGCAGTCTGGAAGGCAGGCGGGCGGTTTTTCCGATTCGGCGATTAGCTTTCGTTTCATTTCTTCCAGCACGGGCGCAGGGGGCACGGCGTCGTCGGCTTTGGCGCTGTGGATGGCGAGGGGGAAAAGCCACAGGGCGAGGGCGACGGTGAAAGCTTTGACGGCAGCCTGGGGGAGGTTTCTGAAGGTGTCTTTTTCCACGCGAACCCCGATGAGGATGAGGATGATATAAAACAACAGCACCACGCGGATGACCGCGAGGAGGAGATTGGTGGCGGGGGACATGAGCCAGAGGTTCAAATTCTGGCTTGCCAGCACGGGGCCGTTCCAGCCGAGGGTGACGGTATTACCCATCCAGCTTGCCACGCCGAAACCGGTGTTGGACTGCATTCCCGGATCATACTGGTAGATTTCCTGCTGGGGGGCGCCGCTGCTGAAACTACCCATGGCCGCATTTTCTGCCGGAGGTGGCGGTGGCGGTGGTGGCGGCGCGGGCGCGGCTGGGGGCGGGGAAACCGCAGTGGCCATAGCCATGGTTTTACCATCTTCCTCCATTTCATCTTTGGCATTGCCGCCGCCGCTGCTGCCGCCATTCAGGCGCATCGGTTTCTGGCGCATCTGTTTGGCCATGAGGGCTTTGTGGGGGCTGGCGGCCATGCCATTATAGCCGGTGAAATAGAGGCCGAGCTGGGGGAATATGGCAAGGCGCATATGCTCTACCATGAAAGGCAGCGACACGACGATCAGGGCGAGGAGGGCGCCGCGCCTGACCAGCGTGAGCAGCGCGAAAAAGCGCCCCTGCGGCACCACGCGCAGCAACGCGATGGCGCCGAGGATGACGAGGGTGAGGGCGGTCATTTCATGCAGGGCATGATGCAGGAGGATGAAGCCGGGGGCGGTGATGAGCGCGGTGCGCAGGCCGAACAGGCGCTGGGTGGCGACGAGGACAATGACGAGCATGAACACGTCCAGCAATGTCCAGCGCTGCACCCAGCTATCGGAGACTGAGTCCGCGCCGGTGGCGTAGAACACGCGCCAGCCGGCGGGCAGGTGGAGGGTGGCGGACAGGCCGCGCATGTCATGCGCCCAGCCGGTGGCGGGCAGGGTGCCGCGGGCATTTTCAATGCGGCTGTCGGACTCCAGGTCCAGCGAACCGGGGCGGATTTCAATGCCAGGGGCGCCGTCTTTGGACAGGCGGGTGATGAACTGGTCGCGGCCATTGATAGAGGCGCGGCCCAGATCTATGCCGGGCTGCATTTCAAGCCGCCAGCTTTGCGAGACGTTGCCGGATATGCGGTCACGCATGGTATAGCCGTTGCCGTCGAAATCGAGCCAGAGTTCTTTTGCCATGGACAGTTCGTCGGGGGCGGGCTCGGCGTTGCCGCGTTTCTTTTCGGTGAGCTTCATGGTGGCGCCGGGCTGGAGATAATAGGCGGGAAGGCTGCGCCACTCCTGCGGAAGCTCAGTCTGGGCGGGGTCGATGGGGTTTGCCCCTTCAACCTGCACGAGGCGGAGATAACTCATGCCTTCAAACACCCAGATTTCCTCACGCGGCATGGCTTTGCCTTCGGGGGTTTGGGGCTGTTCGGGGAGGGTGAGGGCTGTGGCGGCGGCCTCGCCACGGGACTCGATATCGAGCTGCCATGTGCCGGGGCGCATCTGCAGGCGCAGGTTTCCGTCCGGCTCGATGCGCGCGGGGATGGGGCTTTCGATGCTGAGGGGGGTGAAGCCTTCGAGCAGGGTGTTGCCCAGCAGCATTTCACGCGGCTTGCCGGAGATGTTCAGGACGATGCGGGTGTCCATGCGGGTGGGGATGGAATCAGTGATATGGCGGAAGATTTTGACGTCCATATGCTCCGCTTCGGTGGATTGGCTTTCCTTGCGCTTGACCCAGAGGGTGGCGCTTTCATCGACGGAGGGGAAACGGATATTCTGCCCGCCGACATCAAGGTGGAGGATGGCGGTGGCGGGGGGAAGGGCGAGGTTTTCGGGCATTTCAGCCCAGCTGAACGCACCGGAAATGGCATAGGCTCCGGGGGCGAGGAACACGGCGGGGCGACCTTCATGGGCGCTTACGATCAGGGTCTGGCCGCCGAGTTTGACGTTTTGCGGCCAGCGGTCGGCGCTTCCGGGAAGGGGCAGCCAGCCTTCGTCGAACAAGGTGGCCCTGAGGATGAACTCACCGCCGGTCTGCTCTAACTTCAGGGTGAGGTCGCCGGGCCAGACGCAGGATTTCTGGCTATTGTTATTATACAGGAACGGGCAAGGGTTTGGCTTATAGTCCGACAGCACCCATTTTGACCATGGCTTTAGAATGGGGGGGAGGTCTGCCTCGGTGAAGCCGGGGCGGGGGCTTTGCGTGTCGGCGACGGCGGGGGCGGCGAGAAGGCACAGGCTCAGGCCGAAAGCGAGGATACGTTTCATGGGTAAGCCTTTCGCGCATTTATTACAGGCAGACAGACTACAAAAGCTTTAGAGGGGGGACAATGGATTTTTATTTTTATTGCTCATGGCCTTAAATACCGATACCGTTTTGCGTTTGCTAACACATGTGAGGTTGCTGATGTTCCATTTCGCCGAAGGCCGTTTCCTGTACCAGCGCATTGGGCTGATATTGCTGATGGTGCAGCTGAGCCTGTTCGCTTTCGGTATGCCGCCGTTTCATATCGGTATCTGGCTGCAGACGGAGCCGGATATGGTGGCGATGTACTCTCTGGGGACATGCAATGCGCTGTGGCTGCTTTATGGCGTGCTGCGCGGCAGGCTGGTGAAGCAGCGGGCGACACCGCTGTTTTATGTTTTACTGGCGTGGGTGCTGTGGCAGATCGTGCCGGTGTTTTTTGCATTTACGCCGTACCGGGCATGGTTCGGGCCGGTGGAAATGGGCGAGGGCACGGCGTGGCACCTGTGCATGTTGATGGTTGCGATGGTGGGCATTCCGCTGTGGCAGGTGCGGTCGCTGCGCAATACGCTGCTGATCTGGGCGGCGTGCGTGATTTCGCTGGAGAGTATGCTGCACGTGCTGTTCAGCGCGCGCGACAATCATTATGTGCCGGGGGTGTGGGTGCCAGCGCAATGGGGCGCCTATCTCGCGTTCATGGTGGGCTATTTCTGGGTGATGGTGATGGCGGGCAATTATGTGCGCACGCCTGCGGTGTGGATGGCGATCATCGCCTTTACGGCGGATGTGGAAATTATTTCCTATAACAAGACCGCGATTGCGCTGCTGCCGCTGGTGCTGCTCACCAGCTTCGGGATGTATCTGCGGCAAAAGAAAAAAGGCGCGGAGGCGACGCTGCCCGGCAAGCGGGTGCGGCATGTGATGGTGGCGCTATGCTTTGTGCCGCTGGCGTGGATATTGTTCAGCGCCACGTATAACCCGCCGGAAACGACCAGCGCCAGCAACGAGAAACTGAAACTGCTGAACCTTTCGCACAAGGACAGCGCGCTTGGCTCACGCGTGGGGCTGATCCAGATAGGGGTGCGCACCATGGAATATGAACCGAAGCGCTGGCTGGTGGGCGACGGGTGGGGCAGCTTTAACGACAGCATGTTCCTGTATGCGCTGCTGCCGGGCGTGCATATGTTTGAAGACGGAGAGCGACGGCCCAACTGGGGCTTTGTGGACGGCAACGCCTATCACAGCCACTGCCAGCCGCTGGAGGCGCTGCTGGCGCTGGGCATACCGGGGCTGATCCTGTGGTTTGCCATACCGGTGGTGATATTGCTGACGCTGCCGGCGAGGCTGGTGTGGTCTTGCGGGCCGATGCTGCTGCTGATGAATACGACAAGCTTTTTATGGTTCCAGCTGCCGCAATGTGTGCCTATGCAGGGGCTGATGATGGCGGCGCTGTGCTCGGTGTGCGGGGAAGGCGGCGAGCGCAGGCGCTGGCGGCTGCTGCCAGTGGGGGGGCTGTTCATGGCGGTGGTGGCGCTTGGCGTTTCCACGATAGAACAATATGACGGGATGATGTATGGCGAGCGGGTGTTCAATGGTTCGCGCTACCTCGATCTTGAGCATTATCCGAGGGAAATGCTGGCGATGGATTTCTTCCGCGGCGCAGACCGCCTGCGGACATCGGCGATGGGCTTTGCGCTGTCGCTGGATAAGGAGCACGGCGATATCGACGAACGCCAGCACGCGTGGTACCGCCGGTTTATGGAAATGGGACATGCGATGATGGTATCGCCGTATATCGGGCCGCGAGGGCATTACCTGGAGCTGTGGCTGCAATATAAGCTGCTTTTAAATCTGGGTTTCCCGGTGTTTTCTGATTTGGGGCGCGAGGCGACCTCGCAAATGCGCGACGCCGTGGTGACGATGGCCAAAGTTGCGCCGCTGCGCGACGACCTGGCGGCGTTTTATTTCCTGAACCTTGACGACCTGACGCACCAGAACACGGCGGAGCAGGAGGATATGCTGCGGGAGGTGTTATCCGTTGTGCCGGAGCACCGGCCCGCGCTGTGGCTGCTGGGGCATATTTTGTTCAAAAACCCCGAAACAAAGGCGGAAGGCGAGGCGATGATCCGCAAGGCGGTGGCGCTAAGGGTGCAGGATGTGTATGCGGTGACACCAGACCAGCTGGCCGCGTGGACACCAAAGCCCGCAAACTAGACAGTCATCTGTACGCCGAGCTCGACGACACGGCTGGAGGGGATGTGGAAGTATTCGGCGGCATCGCTGGCGCTTTCATACATGGCGATGAAGATGCGGTCGCGCCATACGGGCATACCGAAGTTGGCCGAGGGCACGATGTTGCGCCGGGAGATGAAGAAGGTAGTGTTCATCAGGTCCAGCTTGATGTCCAGATTGCGCAGCAGGGCGAGGCTGCGGGTGAGGTTTGGCGATTCCATGTAGCCGAAATGGATGTAGACACGCATGAAATCCTTATCGATGGATTCCGCGCGGATGCGCTCGTGGTCGGGCACGTAGGGCGACTGCTCGAAGCAGAGGGTGAGCAGGATGTTGTGGTTGTGGAGAATCTGGTTGTGCTTGAGATTCTGGATGAGGGCGCTGGGCGCGTATCGTGAATCGCTGGTAAGGTAGACGGCGGTGCCGAGGACGCGCTTGGGCTTGTACTGGGCGATATTCTTTATCATCACGTCCAGCGTGTAGTGGTGCATGTGGGTTTGGCTGTGAAGCTCGGCTGAACCGCGCCACCATGTGCTCATCATCAGGATCAGGATGCCGGAGAGCAGAAGGGGAAGGTATCCGCCATGCAGGATCTTGGTGCAATTGGCACCGAAGAATACGAGGTCGATGCAAAGGAGAGGGGCGACGATGGCGGTAGCGAGGAGGAAGTTCCATTTCCAACAGAAGCGCATGACGACCAGTAACAGCATGGCGGTGATGACCATGGTGCCGGTAACGGCGATGCCATAGGCGGAGGCGAGATTTGCTGAGTTGCGGAAGAGGGCGATGAGGAGCAGCACGCCGGCCAGCAGCATCCAGTTCACCTTGGGCATGTAGATCTGGCCGGAATGGGTGTGGGAGGTGTAGCGCACATAAAAACGCGGGAGCAGGTTGAGCTGGGTGGCCTGCCGGGTCATGGAAAACGCGCCGGAGATGACGGCCTGACTGGCGATGATGGTGGCGACGGTGGCGAGGATGACCATGGGCAGCAGCGCCCATTCGGGATAAAGCAGGAAGAAGGGGTCGCTCGCGGTTTGGGGATTGGCCATGATGAGCGCGCCCTGACCGAGATAGTTGAGCATCAGGGTGGGCATAACCAGGATGAACCATGCGAGGCGGATGGGGGTTTTACCGAAATGGCCGAGATCTGCATAGAGGGCTTCTGCGCCGGTGGCGGTGAGGAATACGGCGCCAAGGATGACGAGGCTGGTGTGGCCGTGATGCAGCAGGAAATGGGTGGCGTGATAGGGATTGAAGGCTTTCCAGATGGCGGGGCTATCCTGAATATGGATGATGCCGCCGATGGCCAGCACGATGAACCAGATGACCATAGTGGGCCCGAAGAAACGGGCGATTTTTTCCGTGCCGCGGCACTGCATCATGAACAGGGCGATGATGATGCCCACGGCGATGGGAATGACGAAGGGGGCGAGGGAGTCGGTCACCAGCTCCAGGCCTTCGACGGCGGAGAGGACGGAGATGGCGGGGGTGATGATGGCGTCGCCGTAGAAGAGCGCGGCACCGGCCATGCCCAGCGACAAAAGGATGGGAAACAGGCGGGCATAGCGGGTGTCCTTGACGCCGCTTAATGCCAAGGTCATGAGGGAGAGGATGCCGCCTTCGCCGTGGTTGTCGGCGCGCAGCACGAGGATGACGTATTTTATAGTGACGATGAGCATCAATGCCCAGATGACCAGCGAGGTGATGCCGATCAGCGATTCAGCGTCAATGCTGCCATGCTGGGAGATGGCGGCGCCGACCGATTCGCGGAAGGCATAGAGTGGGCTGGTGCCGATATCTCCGTACACCACCCCTACTGCGCCGACCACGAGGCCGGAGAGGGGGGAGGGGGTTGATTTTTTGTTGGGGGAAGTCATTGGGTTTTAAGTCTATTATTCTTTTTCAGGGTGCGAGGCGGCTACCATACAAAAAAAGGGGGGCGGTGTAAATGTTTGCCGCAGTTTATTCCTTGGCGGTGTTTTTGAACAGGCGGAGATCCAGCGTGTGGGGGAAATCCGGGTTGGTGACCAGCGGGGGCACGGGCCGGTTGCCAGAGCTGTGTCCCATGGGTTCGAAGCGGGACAGCATCCGGCCTTCGGCTTCGTTTTCGTTGATGGGCAGCACATCGTAGCTGCGGCCGCCGGGGTGCATGACATGGTAGCGGCAACCGCCGATGGAGCGCTGGGCCTGTGTGTCTATCACATCAAAAACGAGCGGTGTGTGGGGCTTGATGTTGGGGTGGAGGCTGGAAGGAGGGGCCCACGCCTTATAGCGGACGCCTGCGACATAGGTGCCGTTTTCACGGGTGGGATGCAGGGGCACGCGGTAACCGTTGCAGGTGACGACGTGGCGGCTGGTGATGCCGCTGACGGTGACCTGAAGGCGTTCGAGCGAGGAATCCACCGAGCGGCTGACGCCGGCGCGGCCCATTTCTTCGCCGAGCACGGGCCATGGTTCCAGCGCGAGGCGAAGGGACAAGGTGATGCCGCCGAGCTGGACGGAGCCGTATTCGGGGAAGCGGAAGGCGAAGAAGGGGTCAAACCAATTGGGCTGGAGATCGTAGCTGCCGGATTTCAATGTTTGCAGTACGTCTTCCATGTCTTCGCGCAGGAAGGCGGGGAGCATGAATTTGTCGTGCAGCAGGGTGTTCCAGCGGATGAGGCTGCCGCCATAGGGGGTTTTCCAGAAATGGGCGACGATGGCGCGCAGCAGGAGCGCCTGCACGAGGTTCATCTGCGGGTGGGGAGACATTTCGAAGCCGCGCATTTCCAGCAAGCCGAGGCGGCCGCGGTCTGAGTCGGGGCTATAGAGCTTGTCGATGCAGAATTCGGCGCGGTGGGTGTTGCCCGTCAAATCTACCAGCAGGTTGCGGAAGAGGCGGTCTACCAGCCATGGGGGGGAGGTTTCGTCATCGTTGATCTGCTTGCAGGCGATGTCGAGTTCGTAGAGCGCGTCGCTCCTTGCTTCGTCTATGCGGGGGGCCTGGCTGGTGGGGCCGATATAGATGCCTGAGAAAAGATAGGACATGACCGGGTGGTTTTGCCAGAAGGCGACCATGCTGCGCAGCAGGCCGGGGCGGCGAAGGAAGGGGCTGTCGGCGGGGGTAGCCGCGCCCATGACGATGTGGTTGCCGCCGCCGGTGCCGACGCTGCGGCCATCGAGCAGGAATTTTTCGGCCGTGAGGCGGCTGCTGCGGGCTTCTTCGTAGACGGTGCCGATGATGGTTTTAAGCTCGTTCCAGCTGGAGGCGGGCTGGATGTTTATTTCAAGCACGCCGGGGTCGGGGGTGACGCTGAAGGAGCGCAGGCGCACGTCACGCGGCGGGGCATAGCCTTCGAGGACGAGGGGGATTTTCAGTTCGGCGGCGACATTTTCGATGACGGCGACGAGTTCGAGGAAGTGCTCGATATAGGTCACTGGGGGCAGGAACACATGCAGGAGCTTGCCGCGCATTTCAGCGGTGAGGGCGCTTTTGATGAGCCCGTTGCCGTCTTTGGCAAAGGAGGCGGCGGAAACGGTGCTGGTGCGGGTGAGGAACGCGCCGCGCGGCGGCAGGGCGGTGAGTTGCTCGAAGGCGCTGCGGTCAGGCCATGTTTCCTTGGCGCCGTCTTCCACATAAGGCAGGCTGCCGAGGGGGAGGCGCAGGCCTACAGGGGAATCGCCGGGCAGGAGCAACAAATGGTCGTTGGCAAATTTCCAGCGGTTGCTGATCCAGCCGTGGCGGGTGGGGGAGAAGGCAAGGGGCAGGACATAGCCCACTTCTTTTTTCAGGTTCTGGTCGAGCAGCCTCTGGAGGCGCTCGCGCTCGGTTTTTTCGTGCGTGTCCGCTTTAAGAATGTCGCCTTCGATGGGGAGGCGTTTTTCTTTCCAGAGGTAATAGGTGGCGTCTTCGCGGGCGGGAAGGATGTAATCGGCGGGGATGCCCAGCGCGGCACTGAGCGCGGTGAGGAAGGTTTTGGCGGTGGCGAGCGTGTGGCCGTAAGCCTTGGTGGGGTCGGCAAGGAGGGACTGGTCGAGCCAGGTGGGTTCCATGTCGGTGCGCCAGTAGGCGTTCATGGCCCAGCGGGGGAGAAGTTCGCCGGGATACCATTTGCCTTGCGTGTATTGCTGGAGGCCACCCGGCGAGAAGCGGGCGCAGAGGCGGGAGAAAAGTTCCTTGCCGAGTTCGGTTTTGGCGTCGCTAAGCGCGGTGAAGTTCCATTCTTCGCCGCTCCTGTCGTCCAGCGAGACGAAGGTGGGCTCACCACCCATGGTGAGGCGAATGTCGCGCATGGCGATGTCGTCATCCACCCTCTGGGCGAGGGTTTCGATCTGCTCCCATGCGTGGTCGGTGTAGGGTTTGGTAATGCGTGGCGGCTCGTTGATGCGGTTGACATGCATTTCGTGCTTCAGGGTGGCGTCGGCGGATTCGTGGGTGCCGCTGATGGGGGCGGCGCTGCTGGGATTCGGGGTGCAGCACAGGGGAATATGGCCTTCGCCGGTGAAGAGGCCGGAGGTGGGGTCGAGGCCGATCCAGCCTGCGCCGGGGAGGTAGACTTCGCACCATGCGTGGAGGTCGGTGAAGTCTTTTTCAGTGCCGGAGGGGCCGTCGAGGGATTTTTCATCCTGCTTGAGCTGGATGAGGTAGCCGGAGGCAAAGCGGGTGGCGAAGCCGAGATGGCGCAACGCCTGGCACATGAGCCAGCCCATGTCGCGGCAGGAGCCGCTTTTATTGGCGAGGGTTGTTTCGCAGGTCTGCACGCCCGGCTCCATGCGCACGAGGTATTTCAGGGCGTGGTACATCTGGGCGTTGATGGCGACAAGGAAAGCAACCATTCCTTGTTTTTCCCGGTTTACGCTGGCGAGGAAGGATTGCAACAGGGGGCCCTGTTCTTTTATTTCCAGATAAGGGCCGAGTTCTTCTTGTAAGGAAGGCTCATAGGTGAAGGGGAAATCCTTGGCGGAATCTTCGAGAAAGAAGTCGAACGGGTTGAAAACCCGGATCTCGGTAATGAGGTCTACGGTGACGGCGAATTCGCGTACTTTTTCAGGGAAGACAAGCTTGGCGAGGTAGTTGCCGAAGGGGTCCTGCTGCCAGTTGATGAAATGATTTTCGGGCCTGACTTCCAGCGAATAAGACTGGATGTGGTTGCGGGTGTGCGGCGCAGGGCGGAGGCGCACGGTCTGCATTCCAAGGCTGATGGGGCGGTCATACCGGTAACGGGTGGTGTGGTGAAGGGCTACGGTGATGCCCATGGCGGATCCTTATGACTTAGAAAGCGGGCAATATGCGGGTTTGGGTGTAAAAAAGCTGTATTGGGTTTGGTTAAAACATATTTTTATAAGAAAGAAGCAGAGCATTATGGAAAATTAACGGGGTAAGCCTGTAGATGAGGGCAGCTTGGTTTACGGTTAATTTTGTTGTGGACTCCGATCATAATTGTTTTAACCTATCTAAGCTATTTAATTCAGTAAGGAATTTTTGTGGGCGATATTACCAGCGACATTTTGGCATTAAGCTTTGACAGCATGAGTTCGCCTTCCATTCAAATGCATCTGCCGCAGCACCTGGACGGTACCCACCCGCTGGGCTGGGGGGTGGCATGGTATCCCAACGACAACCAGGCGGCGATTGTGAAAAAAGACCCGGCGGCGCGCGGCACCGATGTGCAGGTGGAGCAGCTAACGGACTGGAACAATTTGCGCAGCTCGGTGTTTTTCTGCAAGGCGAAGGGGGCGGCCAGCGGGTATACGCATCATGAAACGCAGCCGTTCTCGCGCAGTTTCGCAGGGCAGGACTGGCTGTTCATGCATAATGGCGACCTTGATAAAAAGCGGCTGGCGGAACTGCATAAGGACAAGTCGCGGTTTCTTGAGCCGTTGGGCAAAACCGATTCTGAGCTGGCATTTTGCTACCTGCTGGGCAAGGTGATGGAAACGGAGGCGCGCAAGCTAGCCGATGTGCCGAATGAAGTGCTGCTGAGCTGGTTTGACGCGCTGGACATGCTGGGAAGCGCGGATATGTGCATTTCCGACGGGGTGACGGTGGCGTGCTATTACGGGCGGCAATCCGACCGGAAGCTATATTATTCGCGGCTGGTGCCGCCGGACCACCCCACGGAATTTAAGTCTGGCACGACAGTGCTTAAGCTTTCAGACCCGCGGGATACGTTTCGCACCTGCCTTGTCATCAGCTCGGCACCGTATGACGCGGGGGCGTGGCTGGAGATGCTGCCGGGGCAGCTGATTATCTCGCGGCGCGGAACGGTGGTTTGGAACAGCCAGCCCAATACGCAGCAGATGGCGCTGTCCTTCCCGGCGACGGGGAACAAGCCCCGGGAGCAGAATTCCGGCGCCTTTGGCGCGCAGCAGGCAGAGCAGGCGCAGCTCCTGCACCAGTCGGTGGTGAATGTGCGCTCGGTGACGCAAACGCCGCAGGGGTTGCCGCTGGGCTACCGCACATTCGACGTGATGCACAGGACAGAATATTCCTACACGGAGCCGGTGGAGCACAGCACGCATGTATTCCGCCTGCAGCCGGTGGAGGACCCGATACAGGAAGTGGTATCCGCGAAATTTACCGTGACGGCGGAGGGCGAGGAGGTGCAGTTTGAAGACGTGTTCGGCAACCAGTCGATCCATTTCAGCATCAACAAGCCTTATACGAAGCTTTCGATCACCAGTTCCAGCCGGGTGAAGATTTACGCGCTGCCGCCTGACGATTACAGCCTCTCGCAGCGGCGGGCGTCCATCCCGCTGGTGTGGATGCCGTGGCAGCGGCAGATGATGACCTCCTACCTGTTGCCGCCTGAATTGCCGGAAACGCAGCTGCTGGAGCTTACCGAGTATGCGATGAGCTTTGTGGAGCGCAATGATTATAAGCTGCTGGAGACGCTTAAGGACATGAACTTAAGCATTTACCACGACTTCAAATACGTGCCGGGGGCGACTTCGGTGAACACCACGCCGTTTGAAGTTTATTCCTCACGCCAAGGGGTGTGCCAGGATTTTGCTAATCTGCTGATCTGCCTGACGCGGCTTTTGTCCATCCCATCACGCTACCGGATGGGGTATATTTTCACGGGCGTGAATTATGAGAACAAGATCCAGTCGGACGCCAGCCACGCATGGGTGGAGATTTATATTCCCTATGTTGGATGGCGCGGGTTTGACCCGACCAATGGCTGCATGGTGACGCAGGACCATGTGCGGGTGGCGTGCGGGCGCAACTATATCGACGCGACGCCCACATCGGGCACGATTTATAAAGGGGGCGGTACTGAAACGCTGAAGGTTGAGGTAAAAATGTTTGAGGTAACAGTGTAGATTTATGAATTTTCAGGAATACGAGACTAAAGATTTTTTTGACGAGCTGGTGAAAGATGACGGTAAACCGCGCGCGCTTGCGATGCCGCTGGTGGAGCAGATCAACCAGCTTCCGCCCAAGGAGCTGATGCGAATGCAGAAGGCTTCAGAGCTTGCGCTCTACCAGCAGGGCATTACGTTTTCGGTGTATGGCGATAAGAAGGGCACGGAAAAAATCATGCCTTTCGACATCATTCCGCGGATTGTGCCGGGGGATGAGTGGGCTGTGCTTGAAAGGGGGCTGAAGCAGCGCATCACGGCGCTGAACCTGTTTATTAATGATATTTACAACGAACAGAAAATCCTGAAGGACAAGATTATCCCCAAGGAGCTGATCCTATCTTCGGCATGTTACCTGAAGCAGTGCCAGGGGATTCAGCCACCCAAGGGGATATGGATCCATATTACGGGTACTGACCTTGTGCGCAACAAGGACGGCAAGTATTACGTGCTGGAAGATAACCTGCGCTGCCCCTCGGGGATTTCGTATGTGCTGCAAAACCGGGCGATTCAAAAACGCACCTTCCCGCAGGCGTTCGATGCGATGAAGGTGTGCCCGGTTTCGGATTATGGCGACCATTTATACGATACGCTCAAATATGTTTCGCCGGGTGTGGAGCAACCCAATGTGATTGTGCTAACGCCGGGGATTTATAACTCTGCGTATTACGAGCATACGTTCCTTGCGCAGCAAATGGGTGTTACGCTTGCGGAAGGCTCTGACCTCGTCGTGGAAAAGGATGTGGTTTACCTGCGTACCACGAAGGGCTTGCAGAAGGTGGACGTGATTTACCGCCGCATTGACGACGAGTTCCTTGACCCGAAAGTGTTCCGCAAGGAGTCCCTGCTGGGTGTTCCGGGAATTATGGATGCTTACCGCAAGGGCAATGTGACGCTGGCGAACGCACCGGGCACGGGTATTGCCGACGATAAGGCGGTGTATGCGTATGTGCCGCAGGTCATCAAGTATTACCTTGGCGAGGAGGCGATTATTCCGAATGTGCCGACGTATGTATGCTGGGATAAAAAGCAGTGTGAATTTGTGCTGGATAACCTGAAGTCACTCGTGGTGAAAGCGGTGAATTTATCAGGCGGCTATGGCATGTTGATCGGGCCGCAGTCCAATGCGCAGCAGCGCAAGGAGTTTGCGGCAATGGTGAAAAAGCACCCGCGCAACTACATCGCGCAACCCACGCTTTCGCTGTCGCGCTCACCTACCATTTGCCCCAAGGGCATCGAGGGGCGGCATGTGGATTTCAGGCCGTATATCCTTTACGGGGAAAATGTGTTCGTGCTGCCCGGGGGGCTTACGCGCGTGGCGCTTACCAAGGGCTCGCTGGTGGTGAATTCTTCGCAGGGCGGGGGAAGCAAGGATACATGGGTGCTGGGAACAGGGGAGCACAACCATGCTTAGCCGCGTAGCCAATTCGATTTACTGGATGAGCCGCTATCTTGAGCGCGCGGAAAACGTGGCGCGGTTTATCGCGGTGAATATCCACCTGATGCTCGACCTTGGGCTGAAGCGTGCTGACACGCAGTGGGAGCCGCTGGTGATTACCTCAGGGGACGAGGCGGATTTCCATAAGCGTTATAAGGAAATTAACGAAAAAAACGTGCTGCATTTCCTGACTTTCGATGAAAAAAACCCCAACTCGATCCTGTCCTGCATTTATGCGGCGCGGGAAAACGCGCGCACGGTGCGCGAGAGCATTTCTTCGGAAATGTGGGAGCATATCAACGAGCTGTACCATAATGTGCAGAAGCATAGCCGCCGGCGCAGCGTGGTCGACCTTGAGGCGTTTTACGGCTACATCCGAACCGGGAGCCATTTAATCACGGGGCTCTCGGAGAACACGCTTTCGCATGACGAAGGGTGGCATTTTGCCCGCATGGGGCGGATGCTGGAGCGGGCAGACAAAACGGCGCGTATCCTTGATGTGAAGTATTTCCTGCTCTTGCCGAAAATTGAATATTTCGACTCGCCTTATGACACGGTGGAGTGGGGGGCGGTGCTGAAATCAGCTAATGCTTTCGATATGTACCGCAAGTGTTTTCACCGGATCAATTATCACGATGTGGCGGATTTCATGATTTTCAACCTTGAATTCCCGCGGGCAATGGCGTTTTGCGTGCGCTCGGCCATGAAGTCGCTCAAGGCGGTGACGGGGGATAATGAGGACGGGATCCCGGCGGTGCTGGAAATCCAGAAGCTTCAGGACATGCTGGCTGCGACATCGGTTGACGCGGTGCTTGCAGGAGGGCTGCACGAGTTTATTGATGTCTTCCAGTTCAACCTGAATATTGTGGACCAGGCGATTTTTCGGTCGTTCTTCGACAATAACGCGCAGGCCGCTATTGGATGACCAGCGCGTTGGCGATGGTCATGAAAACAATGGAGAGGCGCTGGCCGATGAGCTTGAGGGGGCCGATGAGGCCTGCGCTGATGAGGCAGCTTAAAAGGCAATAATCGATCACGCCGTTGCCGCTTTCGTCTTTGATAAAATGGAGCAGGGTTTTCATGCGTCGTTCCTTGGTTTGTTTTTGATGGACGCATTAGTTAACAAATTATTAATAAATGTCAATATAAATTAATTATTTTTGGGATCGATAATTTTATTACATTGAAATTCAACAATATTTATTGGTGCGCGGCATTTTTCTTATCTGAATCCGCGATTTTGTTGTGTCAGGTGGTTTTGCAGGTTCCTGATCCGGGCCGTGACGGGGTAAAAGGCTAAATCGGGCTTTTTGCCAGCTGCTTGCTTTGTGGTTGTTCCGGGGTTGATATTTTGCTGGTTTACAGCATTATGCTTGCGGAAATACAGAGGAAGCAATGTCAGAAGGCCATAAATCATTTCGTGAGCGTTTTTTAGAGCGCGCTGCTGGTAACCCTGCATTAGAGCCGTTACGCAAAGTCATGCCCAGCGGCTTGCGGGGGAAAGTGATTAACGCGCTTTCCGGGGACCGCGTGGGAACGATGGACCTTGGCAATGGCGGGCAGCTTCAGTACAAGCTGGGTGATACCTATTGGCGGGGCCATGCCAAGGATATTCGCGGCTATGAGCCGGAAATCTGGGCGCTGGCCGACCGCTTCGTGAATAAGGACACGGTGTTTGTTGATTGCGGCGCCAATATCGGGCTGTGGAGCTGCTATGCGGGTGCGAAAATCGGCAATCCCGATCAGGTGATTGCGGTGGAAGCAGGCGATGAAGTGGGAAAAACGCTACGGGCCAACCATGCGCTAAACCGGGGAAGTTTCACTTTGATGCCCAATGCGATCTGGAGCAAATCCGGCGAAACGATGACATTCAAGGTGCATAAGCGCCATGCGGGCAGCAGCCTGATGGACGATGCAAGCGAACCGGCAGGCGATGTGCGGCGCATTGAGGTTAAGACGATCACCATTGACGATATTGTAGAGCAGGCGTTGCGGCGCAGCCCGCGCGCGCGCGACGTGGTCATCAAGCTGGATGTGGAGGGCGTAGAGCGCCCGGCCATGGACGGCGCGCAGCGCACGCTCAAGGGGCGCAACGCCATGGTGGTTTACGAGGACCACGGCAAGGAGCGCGAATCGGAAACGACGGCGGATTTTTTGCGGCGCTGGCTAAAGGTTTACTATGTGGACGGGGATACGACGCAGGTAAAAGCGGTGACGGCTGCGGCGCAGCTGCGCCCTATCAAGACGGACGTGACCAAGGGGTATAATTTCGTGGCGTGCCCGGCGGGGTGCGCTTTTGATAAAGCGCTCGCGGGGCTTGCGGCGGATAACCAGCCGTTGGGCGGTGCGGGGCAGGGGCAGGCGCGCAAAAGCGGGTACCGCGCGTGACGCAGGCCTCCATTTCACTGCCTTGCGCTACCGTGTTGCGGGCTTGCCTGCTGGCGGTGGCGCTGCATCTGGTGGCAGTATGGTGGCTGGTGCAGCCGGTGCTGGGCATGGCGCAGGAAAAGGTGGTTTCGTTTTCGCTGACGCTGGCGCCGGTGGCGGCTTCAGCACGCGCGGTGGTGCGGGAAGAGATTGCTCCAGAGGAAAAGCCGGTTGCTGCGCAGGCCGCCCCTGTGGCGCAGCGCAAGAGCGTGGCGCTGCCCAAAGCGCAGGTGAGCTGGCAGGCGGTTAAGGTGAAAGAGGCGGCGCTTCCGGCAGTGGCGCGGCAGGCGGTGGTGGCGCCGGTGACGCAGGCGCGGTTCGACGCGGCATATTTGCATAACCCGGCGCCGCAATACCCGGCCTTATCCCGGCGCATGGGCGAGGAAGGCACGGTGTTGCTGCATGTGCTGGTGAGCGCGCAAGGGTCTGCCGGCGAAGTGGCTCTTAAAAGCAGCTCCGGCTATGAGCGGCTGGACGAGGCAGCGGTGAAGGCGGTGCGTGGATGGCGATTCGTGCCGGCGGATGCGGGGGGGCAGATGGTTGCATCATGGGTGGATGTGCCGGTTTCATTTCATTTGGAGGCATTATGACGGATGCGGTGGTAACGCTGGCCCCGCAGGAGGTTGGCATTTCGTCTTTCGCGCATTTCTGGGTTCAGGGGGATGCGGTGAGCTACGCTGTGGTTTTTCTGCTGTTCGGCATGTCGGTGCTGAGCTGGACGTATATCCTGCTTAAGGGATGGCAATTCATGCGGTTTGGCCCGGCGCGAAGCGCGATTACGCAGTTCTGGCTGGCCGGCAGCATGGAGCAGGGTATGGAGGCGCTTAGCGGGCATGGTGCACTGGCGCGGATGGCGGCTGCGGGAATAGCAGCTGCGGAGGGTTTCGAGGCGCAAGCACATTTGGGGATGCAGGGAGAAAAAAGCGCGGTGGTAACAAGGGCGCTGCGCCAAAGCATGGGCGACTGCATTTTGACGCTGGAAAGTGGGTTGACGCTGCTGGCCTCTATCGGGGCGGTGGCGCCTTTCGTGGGGCTGTTCGGCACGGTGTGGGGAATTTACCATGCGTTGCTTGCGATTGGCGTAGATGGCTCGGCGAGCCTGGGCACGGTGTCCGGCCCGGTGGGTGAGGCGCTTATCATGACGGCGGCGGGGCTTTTCGTGGCCATTCCGGCAGTGCTGGGGTATAACGCGTTTTCACGCGCGATGCGCAAGGCAGCCAGTGAGCTTGACGGGTTTGCGTTTGACCTGCAGGCGCTGCTGGTGACGGGGCAGCAAAAAAAGCCGGTGCTGCAGGTGGTGCAGAAATGACCGAGTTTGGCAGTTTCAGCAAAGATGCGGCCTACAAGCCAATGAGCGACATCAACACGACGCCGATGGTGGATGTGATGCTGGTGCTACTGATTATCTTCATGGTGACGGTGCCGCTGCTTACGCATAACGTGCCGGTGAACCTGCCGCAGTCGGGGCAGGGGGTGAGCCAGGACAAGCCGGGGAGCGTGGCGCTTTCGGTGGATGCGGCGGGGCAGGTGTTCTGGAATGATGCGTTGCTGCCGGAGGGGGCGCTGGCGGCCCGGCTACAGGAAGCGGCACGCCAGACGCCCCAGCCGGAGGTGCGCCTCAGAGCTGACCGCGATGCGCGCTACGGGGTGATAGCGGGCATTATCAGCGAGGCGCAAGGGGCTGGTCTGCAGCGGCTGGGATTTGTCACGCAGCCGGAGCGCCGTTAGCCCCTGTTCATATTACAGCGGCATGGTGCGCACGAAATTCAGCAGGTAGTTTTCAATAAGGCGCGAGGCGATGCCGTATTTGCGCTCGATCAGCATGGCGATGCGGGCGGCGTCGGGCCCGGCCATTTCAAGGTCCTGCTCGGAGAGCAGCGCCCATTGGTGCATCAGCTGTTCGCGCATGATGTCCCAGTTGCAGCGCAGGTCGATGCTGTTGATGAAATTCTGGTTATGGGTATTGCGGAAATTGCCTGAGTTGTACGTGGACATTACCGTGTCTCCTTTTTGCTTTTACGTATTCACCATTTCGCGTGGTTAATAATGGTTAAGCAGCAAGGGGCGTGCCAAATGTAATTGGTAAATTATCTATTAATATCATTTGTTTGTGATGTATTTGTATAAAATGCAATATAAATATCCTGCTGATAATTAACTATTTGCTGCGAGGCGTGGTTAACGGTAGATGACTGAAAATACGGCAAGGCCCGCGCAGCGCGACCGATTGTTCCTAGTGGGGGAGTGGCGCGGTAAAAAAGGCCGCATATGAAGCTGGGGATTTTTTATGGGCGATTTATGGAATGCGCCCGATGTCCTATCGAAATCCAACGCGGCTGCGGGTTACACATAAAATGCGTACACAATGACATGCGCATAACCCACGAAGGAGCATGATTATGAATAAGGACACCATTCAAGGCAATTTCGAACAGCTTAAAGGCAAGATCAAGGAAAGCTGGGGCAAGCTGACCGATGACGATATTTCGCTGTTCAACGGCAAGAAAGAGCAGTTCTTCGGCAAAGTGCAGGAACATTACGGCATGGCCAAGGACGAAGCGCAGAAGCACGTGGACGAAATGTCCAAGTCCTGCGGTTATTGCGCCAAGGAAGACAAGGTCGCTTAATTGGCGATTTGTGATTTGTGAAAGGCCCGGCTGGTTCAGCCGGGCTTTTTGCTTTTGTATAACATCTTTATGTTTCCGTGGGTTCGTTGGTATGGCGCGTTGAGGTGTTCTGGCGCATGATGAAAGAATCAGGGCAATTCGTGCCCTACCATATAAGGAAAAGCCCATGATGAGCCACTATTACAGCGATACCCATGTTAGCGGATTTCCCCGTAACGATATGATTGACTGCCACTGGCCGAGCCTGCGCAAAGAGCTGCTGGGGCAATGGAAGAAGCTTACGCCTGAAGAGCTGGACGAGGCGGGGCCGAGGCGTCACGCGATTGCGCTGCTCATCCAGCAGAAGCACGGGGTGGCGTGGCAGTTAGTGGAAAATTACCTGATGAGCGTTGAGCGTAGCCTGCCTTTATTTGGTTAGGATACAATCCAGGCAATAAAAAAACCCGCCCAAACGAGGCGGGTTTTTTGTTGTACCGGGCGATTTAGCGGGCCGGGACTGCTGCGGGAGCGGTGGTCGTGGTGGTGGTTTCCACGATGGTGGTTTTACCGTCTACGGTGCCTACCGGAGAATAGGAAATAACTTTCTGAGTCACGCTGGTGTTTACCGGCACTACGAAAGCCGAGAGTTCCTGCTGGTTGGCGATCACGCCGTCAAGAGTGTAGAGTATGCTGCCGAGCAGGCCGTGGGTGCGCAGGATGTTATGACCTTCGGCGGTGAATTTATCGGGATTGGGCTCGCCGATGATGACCTGGCGCTTATCAATGCTGAACAGGGCGCCTTTCTGTTTCACCACGTCTTCCACGTGCTCTTCGCCTTTGACGATGTGGTTGCGCACTACATCGGCGATCTGGGCCTTGCACTGCTCGGAATAGAAGCAGGGATATTTATCTTTCGAGATAGCGGCGAAGGCTTCGTTGGTGGGGGCGAAGATGGTGTAGGACGTGCCGTCGTTCAACTCGTGGTTCACACCGGTGACCATGAGGGCTTCATAAAAGGAGGCCAGTTCCGGGCGGGATTTGATGGCGCTTTCAATGCGCTGGCTGTCTGCGTGCGCAGGCGCGCTGAAGCTGGCGGCAGCGAGGAAGGCCGCAAGGCTTACGTGTTTCAGGTGTTTCATGGGGGCTCCTTTGGGTTGGTTAATAGCTATGACATATCCCCTTTTTAATCACGTGTGAAGGGAAAGGTTAACGGGCAGCGTGCAGGGAAAAGGCTAATTTTTCGATAGGGTTCCGGGTGGAATATATAAAGAAGCCGCTAGGAGGCTTTATGCGGCCATTATATTTTGGGCTATGTGCGGTATCGCATGTTTGCGGGGCGGGGAGATATGCTCAATGGGCTAATGCACCCCAAATAAGGAGATATGACATGGTAACTGCGCAGCCTAAACAGGAACAAAAGACCGTTTTACCGACCAATCCCGAAGCCAAGGCCGAGGACGACCGCTACAGCACCCCGAGCAACCCCGGCTCTATCGGCGTGCAGGCCAACCGCAAGCGCGATGGAGAGCGGCTTGCCAATGATGTGGAACATAAGGGATCGGCAGCGCCGAGGAGCGATACGGCGCAGCGTGATTCCGAGGTGAACAGTTTTTGCGCCGACCGCAGCCAGGATGGCTCACACAAAGCCGGAAGCGTATAAGCCTTTCAAGCACAAGAAAAAAGCCCGGCCAGATGGCCGGGCTTTTCCGT
>JANYCJ010000023.1 GCA_025360345.1 Alphaproteobacteria bacterium
CGTCTCCCCAGAAATGGATGTAGGGGTCAATCGGCACCTCCTTCACCATCGAGGCAGGGCCAAACAGGAAATTCGCAACCGGTATGGGGGTGGGGTAAAGCCCACCGCGGTCTTCGTCACTGGCCGCCACCAGCTGCCCGGACACATGCACCATCTGCGCGTCCTGCGCATCCCCCAGCTTTTTAATCCGCACCCGCAGCAATTCATCAGGGTGGTGAAACCGGTGGTTCGGTGGGTCGTAATTCGGCAGGTAGCAGGAAATCACCGGCTTTTCCGCCGGGCACCGCCCGATCATCGCCACCAGCGCCGCGTCCCACCCATCGGCAAAGCGCATATGACTGTCCACCAGCAGCACAAAATCCTCGCCCTCCATCAGCGAAAACGCCTGCACCCGCGCCCAGTTTGCCCCCTCACTCCGCTCATGCGCCACGCGGATCACCTTCACCTGCCCGGGGTAACGCGCCTCGTCCACCTCGCAGTCCGTATCCTCAGGCGCGTTTTGCAAACACACCCCCACCCGCACCCGCCCCGGTGACGCGGCCCTGCGAAGCAAATCCGAAATCGTCGGCTGTATCTCGGGGTCCCGGAAACTCGCAATCGCCACAAAAATCTTCGGCCCCGCCGCCGCCATCTCTTTTTTGCGCTGCAGCAATTCATACCCCGCCAGCGCCTTGTCCAGAAAATCCCGCTGCGGCATTGCCCGGAATAATTCAAACCCCGCCTCCGCAATCGCCTTGCGCTCCTTCGGCTTTAGCAGATAATCAAGGCACGTCGCCGCCAGCTTTTCATAGGGCGCAAAAACCAGCCCCCCCTCCAGCGGCGTCTCCAGCGTGGCATCCTCCCCCCGTTCGCTCACCACGAAACAGCGGTTTGCCAGCAAATGCGACACCCGCACCATCTCAAATAGCGCCGCCGGTTCCTTATGCATGTTCAGGTGAATCTTCCCTCGCGCCATCCACGCGTCCCGCTCCCGGCCAAACACTTTGTAAACCGTCTTCAGCCGTGCTCCCCGCTGCCCGATCTCATCAAGCACCACCTGCCGCCGTGGATGTCCCCCGCCGATAAACAGCACATCCACATCCTGCTTCGCAGGCGCCACCCGCGTCAGCTCCTGCGCATAGCCAATCGAGCAATGCACTACCGGCTCCACGCCAAATCCCTTAAGCATCTCGATATTGCGCTGCGAATAATCCCACACCGCGTGCCGCTTAAGCAGCTCGATATACCCGTAATCCTGCTGGAACCACCGCGAGCCGACATGCACCTGCTCAAGGTTATATATGATTGCATCCCGTGGGATCGAAATCCCATACATCGGCGCAAGGTTTGCCCCCAGCACTATCGCCGTCCCCGAAATCTCCCTCGGGTCCGTCACCACCGGCACGCTGTACCCAAGGTCGCGAAACGCCGATTGCAGCCCTACCGCCACCTCGTCGAACACATGGCTCCACACCAGCCCTTCCGGCGATACGATCCAGAGTGTGAAATTATCCCGCATGGCAAGCTTGCAATTATTTTGATTCAGTAATCATTCCGTAAGGAGTATAGGATACTTAATGGATATTGATAAATAATAAAATTTCTAAGGTTATTGATGCAGATCCTTGTCTTAGGCATGCACCGCTCCGGCACTTCCATGGCCACCCGCCTGCTGAACATGATGGGCGCCTATTTCGGCCCAGAAAGCAGCGTAGGCGAATTAACCGACGATAATCCAAAAGGATTCTGGGAACGCCCCGAGGTTTTCAAACTCAATGACGCCCTCTTGGCCGCCCATGGGTGCACGTGGCAGGATCTGCGCGGCTGGGATGCCGCCCGCGCCGCCTCCCTCCCCGACAAACCCCTCTATGCCCTGAAAAAACTCATCCTCGGCATGGATGCGCACCGCCCATGGGTGCTTAAAGACCCCCGCCTGTGCCTGCTTCTCCCCGGCTGGCTTCCCCATCTGGAAGCTCCCCTCGCCGTCATCGTGCACAGGAACCCCGCCGAAATCGCCGCCTCCCTGGCAAAGCGCGACCAGCTCACCCCCGAATACGCCCTCGCCCTCTGGGAGACCTACACGGTCACCATGCTAAACGCCTCCCTTAAAATCCCCCGCATCCATGTCCGCCACGCCGAGCTAATGGAAAAGCCCCTCCCCACCGCCCAGTTCCTCTATGCCCAGCTGCGCGAAAACGGCGTCCGCCGTATCGAATTGCCCAGTGAGCGCGAAATTCGCGCCTTCATCGACCCCCGCCTCTACCGCTCCAAACCCTCCCCCGCTTTAAAGCTCAATCAGGCCCAGCACCTGCTGGTAGACATAGCCCAGGGCAATATTCCCCAAACCGCCCTCCTGAAAATATCCGATTCCTCCAAAGCCCTAATGAAACAAGGCCCCGCAGCATGACCAACCAAGACGAAATCCGCGTCCTCCAGCGCATCGCCCAAGGCGTAGAAGCCCTCGGCCCCACGCCAGAACCCCGTATCGACATCAAAAACTCGGAAGCCTATGTCTGGGATGCCGAGAAAAAAGATCTCATCCCCGTCGCCGAAGTCAAATACGTAGACATCAAACTCCTCAAAGGCGTCGACGACGCGCGCGACACCCTGCTGGCCAACACACTCCAGTTCGCCAAAGGGTATTCCGCCAATAACGCCCTCCTCTGGGGCGCGCGCGGCATGGGCAAATCCTCCCTCATCAAGGCCATTCACGCCCATGTAAACCGCCAGCTTCCCAAATCCCTCGTCCTCATCGAAATTCACCGCGAAGACATCGCAACCCTCCCCCACCTCATGCGGGCGCTCAATGGCTGGGTCATCCGCCGCTTCATTCTTTTCTGCGATGATTTAAGCTTCGATAACGACGACACCTCCTACAAATCCCTCACAGCCGCCCTCGAAGGCGGCATCGAAGGCCGCCCCGACCACATCCTGTTATACGCCACCTCAAACCGCCGCCACCTCCTTCGCCGCGACATGCTGGAAAACGAGGCCTCCACCGCCATCAACCCCGGCGAAGCCGTGGAAGAAAAAGTGTCCCTGTCAGACCGCTTCGGCCTCTGGCTCGGCTTCCACCAATGCTCGCAAGACACCTATCTCGACATCGTAAATGCCTACCTCGCCCATTACAAACTGGCAGGCTCCTCCGAAGATTTGCGCACCGCGGCCCTCCAATGGGCGCAAACCCGCGGGGCCCGCTCCGGCCGTGTCGCATGGCAATTCATTCAGGATCTGGCCGGCAGGCAAAACAAAGCCATCCGCTGATGTCCCTCATCACCGACATCTCCGCCCTCTTCCACCACTACCCCCGCTCCCTGCACGACCTCATGCACCACGAGGATAAAACCCTCCTCGCCGAAGGCCTCCCCGGCATCCGCGCCAAACCTGCAGGCAGCGTGCATAGCAACATCGAAAAAGACCTGGACCCCGCCATCGCCCGCTCACAGCAGAACTTCGGCCTCCTTGTCCGCGACTATCTCCACACCCTGCCCGAATACAGCAGCCAGACCGAAGCCGGAGAAGCCCTGCTCCGCCACTGGCGCAAAATACTCATGGAGCAGCCCCAGCGCCTCGCCGAATCCCATATGGACTCATGGAATAACGAGCGCTCCCGCCACTTCTGGCAAGATCGCCTGAAACATTATCATACCGATTTTGGCATCCACGCCGACCATTTCCCCACCGCCATGGACGACTGGGAGCGTTCCGCAGGCGCCGTCACTCCCCCGCCTGAAGCGCTGCGCATCATGAAAACAAAGCAATGGCAGGACCTGCTCATCCGCCAGCGCATCCACAATCTCGATTTATATAATATGAGCCATTAATCGGCTTTATGGCGCTCGTTCTCGTCCACTTCGGTGAGCACATTGATCGCCGAAGCGCCCAGCTCTTCCAGCACCTCGTCGCAATTATCCAGCACCGACTTATCGCCCATCCGCCCGCCCACACGCGCAAAAGCGATGGAAACGCTCAGCCCCACGCTGGTCTTGTCCGGCAGCTGGAACGGGTTCGCCGCAATCTGCCAGCGCAGCCGGTTCACCGTCATGCGGGCAGATTCAATAGAGGTATCAATCAGCAACACCCCCACCCGCTTATAGTTCACCACGCCCACCACATCGTCAGGCCTTAAAGACTGCTGCGACAGGGTCGCGATATGCTTCACCGTGGCTTGGCACACGCCGCGCCCATACTGCGAAAGCAATTCATCATAATGGTCCATCTGCAAAATGGCGAAACAGGAGCGGATATCGCTCTTATTGCTGTAATACCCCATTAGCTCCACGTCCTTGGCCAGCGAATACCGGTCCGGCAGCCCCGTGGCAGGATCTAAAACCTGGTGTCCCTTGAAATTCTCGCGGATCGCGGCCCTCAGCGCCTCATTCTTCCGCAAACCCGCCTTATCCTGCAAAATCAGCTCAAACTTGATCGTGTCCGCCGTCGCGTCAGACCGTACGATTTTCAGGCGAAACCCGGTTTCCTTGCCATTTTTCCCAATGGTGGAAAAGCTCTGCACCTTGGAAAGCACCTGTCCCACGTCATTGGCATCCCGCTCAAATTCCACATATTCGCTCAAAAGCGTTGCAATGCGCGGCGGCAAAATATCCTGCAGGTTCTTGTCCTCCAGCTCCGCAGCTGTATAGCCAAGCAGCTCCTCGCCCGGCTTGTTGATCGCCGTAATTTTGATCGACTTTGCGCTATTATTCTGGCAAATGGTGACAACAGCGTCATTGCTGCGGTGGCCCGGCATCATACAAGTGTCATCATAAAAGGATTAACCCTACTGATTCTTTAGCTTTAAATAGTTAGGCTAAAGGAAGTTGGTGAATAAATCATTAACCCACTGCAAAAGAGCATGACCGACACCACCGATTCCCGCCTGAAACGCCTCATTTTCCGCAGCGTCCATCGCGGCTGCAAAGAAACCGATCTCGTCTTCGGCCAGTTCGCTACCCTCACCCTGCCCAGCCTGAAAGGCGCAGAGCTGGACACCTATGAGCGCCTGCTCGATGAAGATGATGCCGATATCTGGGCATGGCTCATCGGCAAAAGCCCCCCCGCGCCCGAATATCAAAGCCTCATCAACACCCTCAAAACCTACGGCGTCCCCCAAGACTAACGCATGACCATCCCCGCCCCCCAAGCATCGGAATTAAAAGGCAGCTGGACCTTCGCAGGCGTCCCCTCCGGCGCTGAAGCCCTCGTGCTGGCAGAACTTCTCGCCGGCAAGCGCAAGCTCGGCGATACCGCCCAGACTATCCTCCACATCGCCACCCACGACCGCGCGCTGGAATCCATGGCCACAACGCTGGCTTTCTTTGCCCCCGGCGTGGAAATCATCACCTTCCCCGCATGGGACTGTATGCCCTATGACCGCGCCAGCCCCAATACCGGCATCATGGCCGCCCGTATGCGCGCCATCGCCGCCCTCTCAAATCCGCCGAAGCCCGGCCAGTCCCGCATCATCCTCACCACGGTGAACGCCGCCCTTCAGAAACTCCCACCCCATTCCTCCCTGCACAAAACCGTTTTCGACATCAAAAAAGGCAAAAAGCTCAACCGTGATGCCCTCGTAGAATACCTCACCTCCCAAGGCTACCGCCGCTCTGGCAAAGCCATGGAACCCGGGGAATTCGCCGTGCGCGGCGGCATCATAGACCTCATCCCCTCCGGCAGTTCCGAAGGCATCCGCATCGACCTCTTCGGCGAAGACATCGAATCCCTGCGCTCCTTCGATCCCCTCACCCAGATCACCGACACCCCTGTAGAAGGCATGATGCTCTACCCCATGAGCGAAGTCCTGCTCTCCGAAAAAACCGTGGAACGCTTCCGCGAACGCTACCGCGACCTTTTTGGTGCAGTGCACAAAGATGACCCCCTGTATGAAGCCATCTCCTCCCGCGCCGCCTATCCCGGCATGGAGCATTGGCTTCCTCTATTTTATGAAACCACCGAAACCCTCTTCGATTATTGCAACGCACAATTAGTAACCATGGATACCGAGGCCCCCACCGCCGTGGCCGAGCGCCTTGAAACCATCCGCGATTATTATGAAGCCCGCGTCACCGCGAACAAGACCAATAAGAAAAACAGCTTCGCCGCCGCAGGCATCTACAACCCCGTCCCTACCGACCGTTTTTTCCTCAACGACACCAGCTGGCACTCCTATTTAAACCACGCCCAGTCTGCCATCTTCTCCCCTTTTAACGAAGCACAGGGAAATGCCATCCCCGTAGGCTATCGCCCCTCCATGCGCTTCGCTCAGGGCCAGCCGGACCGCACCCCCTTCCAACAATTGCTGGAAACCAGCGAAGCCACCGCAGCCAAAAGCAAATCCACCCTCATCGCCTGCTACACCGAAGGCAGCCGCGAACGCCTCCAAACCCTCCTCATGGAGCGTGGCTTCCACGTAGTCAAAGTCGCGGCATGGCAAAACATCAAAGACGTAAAAGGCAAAACCATCGGCCTCATCGTCCTGCCGCTGGAAACGGGCTTCGAGGCCGATAAAGCCCTCATATTAAGTGAGCAGGACCTCCTCGGTGAGCGCATTGCCCGCGCCAAGGCCAAAAAGAAAAAATCCGATGTCTTCCTCGCCGAATCCGCCAATTTCGGCGAAGGTGAACTCGTCGTGCACAAAGAACACGGCATCGGCCGCTTCGAAGGCCTTGTCACCCTCACCGTAAACGGCGCCAGCCACGACTGCCTCAAACTCATCTACGACGGCGACGACAAACTCTTCCTCCCCGTCGAAAACATCGAAATGGTCAGCGCCTTCGGCCTCGATGAAGAAAACATTAAGCTGGACAAACTCGGCGGCGCCAGCTGGCAGGCGCGCAAAGCAAAGCTCAAGCAGCGCATCAAGATCGCCGCAGAAGCCCTACTCAAAACCGCCGCCCTTCGCGCCACCCGCCGTGGCGAGGTCTTCGACGTGCCCACCGGCGCTTATGAAGATTTCTGCGCCCGCTTCCCCTATATGGAAACCGACGACCAGGCCCGCGCCATCGAAGAAGTCCTCGAAGACCTCCACTCCGGCAAGCCCATGGACCGCCTCATCTGCGGCGACGTAGGCTTTGGCAAAACCGAGGTGGCGCTGCGCGCCGCCTTCACCGCCGCCATGAGCGCCGAAAAGAAAACGCAAGTCGCCGTCATCGCCCCCACCACCCTGCTGGCGCGGCAGCATTACCGCAATTTCAAAGACCGCTTCGCAGGCTTTCCCGTGGAAGTCCGCCAGCTCTCCCGTATGGTCACCGCCAAAGACCAGAAAGACACCCGCGAAAAAATCGCCGAGGGCAAAGTGGAAATCGTCGTCGGCACCCATGCCCTCCTTTCCAAGCAGGTGGAGTTTAAACATCTCGGCCTCCTCATCGTTGATGAAGAACAGCATTTCGGCGTAGGCCAGAAAGAAAAGCTCAAAGAACTCAAATCCGGCGTCCACGTCCTCACCCTTTCCGCCACCCCCATTCCCCGCACCCTGCAAATGGCCCTCACCGGCGTGCGCGACCTCTCCCTCATCACCACCCCCCCGGTAGACCGCCTCGCCATCCGCAGCTTCGTCATGCCCTTCGACCCCGTAGTGGTAAAAGAAGCCATCCACCGGGAAATGCACCGCAGCGGCAAATGCTTCCTCGTCACCCCCCGCATCAAGGACATCGGCGATCTCAAGGTACAGATCCTCGACCTCGTCCCCGAAGCCCGCATCGCCGTAGCCCACGGCCAGATGCCCGCCGCCGACCTGGACCGCATCATGAATGAATTCTACGACGGCAAATACGACATCCTCCTCTCCACCGCCATCATCGAATCCGGCCTCGACATCCCCACCGCCAACACCA
>JANYCJ010000024.1 GCA_025360345.1 Alphaproteobacteria bacterium
TGATCCTGTGCCGCTGTGACAATAAAAAAGCCATTGAGTTCGGACACGCTCTTGGCATTTCCCTGTTTCAGGGGCGGTTTATCGATACTGTGCTCAACCCCACTTCGAAGGTAGAAAACTGATGTTTGACGCAATTCATGACATGCATATCGAATGGGTGCTGAACGGTGTTATCATGTCCATTGTTTTTGGCTTTGCGGCGGGAAATTACGCCTGTTCGCTGGTGTTCCGCCTGCCGCGCGGGCGGCTGATACTGGATAATAAGCCGTATTGCGGGACATGTAGCGCGCCGCTGCAGGTGAAAGACCTGTTCCCTGTGGTTTCAGCGCTGCTGCTGAAGCATAAATGCCGGTATTGCCATACCCCGTTCCCGGTATCGCATACATGGACGGAAATTCTGGTGGGACTGCTGTTTGTGCTCACGTTTTTTAAGTATAATTTCGGGGAGCAATATTTGCTGGTGGCGCTTATCGGCATCTTCCTGATTACGCAGTCGGCAATTGAGGCGAATGAAAAAATGGTGATGCGCAGCCTGATGATCTGCACGGCAGTGTGCGGCATTATTTTTCGCACGTTTCAGGACCACTCTATTTTTGACGCCTTTTATGGCGCATTGGCGGCGCTGGTAGTGAGCTGCTTTGTGTGGCGCAGGCACATCAAGCAGGTGGGGCATATCTACGTGCCTTCCGACCTGGTGATGATGATTACCGTGGGGGGGGCATGTGTGGGTGTAAATGCACTTCCGGCTTTCGCCGTGCTTCTGGGCGTTTTTTACCTGACCGATTTTGCGGTCCGTAAGATGCTTGGCGTGGCGAGGCCGCCGTTATCCTCGGTTGCGGTGGGGTTTGCCATTATGGCGCTGGTGCTTTACCCTGAGCTGGGCCTGCTTAACCACCACTAATATTTCCTAAAATATTCGCAGTTGTTTTAATGGCTGTTAATATTATCATGCCCGCCTCTGCCTGTAGTATTGGGGGGTATATGGATATGGAAAGCGGCACGGCCAGGATTGCGGGCGATTCCGGGAAGGACGGCGCAGGGCAGGGGGTGCAAAAAGTGCTGATTATCTCCGATGAGCACCGGGGCGGGCGTGTTACCAATTTTCCTGCTTATCAGGCTTCCGTTATCGCAAAAATGCGCGAATATGACCATGTTGTGCTCAATGGTGACAATGTGGAGCTGTTTTATATTAAAAACAGCTATGCGAAGGACTTTTCCACGTTGCTTGATATTGTTTCGGGGAAGGGGGAGAGCCATTGGCAGGCGAAGATAGCGAGTGCTAAAAACAGCACATAAGCGCAGGTGAAACACCAGATTCAGGGTGAGAAATTATTTCTTGCCGAATTCATGGATAAGAACCCGCATGTCAAAATCCATAAAGTGCTCGGCAACCATGAAAACGTTATCAAATTCCGCCATGCAATGGACAAGTTGCAGCATGATTTCAAAGATAATTTCCAATGGAGCCCCGAGGCGATACGGCTGGGCAACGGCCTGTTTATCCATGGCGATATGCCGATGCATTCTAAAAAGCGCGAGCAGATTGATGACACAAGGGACAAGTACCGGATGCGGGTGGCGCATGACGAGCATAAGTGGAGCAAAGTGTGGACGGCGCTTGAAAAGCCGGGCTACAAGGCGGTGAAGATTTCCGGGCGGCGTGGGCCCAAAAGAGCGCCGGGGTATATTGACGACCATCTTGAGGCGTGGCCGGCAACCGGCAAAATGAACTATATGGAAAATGGGCAGACCAAAATCCTGCTGCCGGATATTGTTGCAGAAATCGGGCATGTTTTCAGCGGGCATACGCATATTAAATACGACCACAGGGATAGGGACGGAACTGTACGTGGGGAGGGGTATAAGGGGAGGCTTTACCACAATTCCGGGGCGGTGGTTGAGGTCACCTCGCACAAGGCGGAGGATTTGGGAATTCTAGAGGCGGAACTCCATGCTGACGGTCTGCTTCATCATATCCAGCCGGTGAGCCTTGACAAGGACAAGCATATGGTTGCCGTGTGCGGGCGCGGCTGATTATTCGACGGTCACGGATTTAGCCAGATTGCGCGGCTGGTCAACGTCTGTGCCTTTGAGCACGGCCACGTGGTAGGCCAGCATCTGCATGGGCAATGCATAAAGCAGGGGGGTGATGAAAGGGTGTACTTCAGGCATTTCCACGGTGGCCGTGGCGATGTCGCCAGCGCTGGCGAGGCCTTTTTTATCGCTGATGAGGATGATCTTACCACCGCGGGCGGCGGCTTCCTGCAGGTTTGACGTGGTTTTCTCATAAAGATGGTCGGAGGGGGCGAGCACGATGACGGGTACGTTTTCATCAATAAGCGCGATGGGGCCGTGTTTTAGCTCACCTGCCGCGTAGGCTTCGGCGTGGATGTAGGAGATTTCCTTCATCTTCAGCGCGCCTTCCATGGCGATAGCATAGCTGGTGCCGCGGCCGATGTAGAGCATGTCGCGGGTATGGATGAGGTTTGCGGCAAGGGCCTGAATGCGTTCGTCGAGATGCAGGCATTCGGTGATGTAGCTGGGAACGGCGAGGAGGAGCTGGCACAGCTCGTCGTGCTTTTCGGGAGTGAGCGTTTTGCGCTCCTCGGCGAGTTTGATGGTGAAGAGCGCCAGGGTGGCGAGCTGGGTGGTGAAGGCCTTGGTGGAGGCGACGCCGATTTCCGGGCCTGCGTAAGTATATAGCACGGCGCTGGCCTCGCGGGCGATGGTGCTCTCGGGAACGTTTACCAGCGCGAGCACGGGATGGGACTGTTTGGCGAAGCGCAGCACGGCCAGCGTGTCGGCGGTTTCACCGGACTGGGAGATCACGATAGTGAGGCTTTTGGGGTCCTGCACGGGATCGCGGTAGCGGTATTCGGAGGCGACATCCACATCCACGGCAATGCGGGCGTAGGATTCCAGCCAGTATTTGGCTACCTGCGCGGCATAATACGAGGTGCCGCAGGCCACGATGGT
>JANYCJ010000054.1 GCA_025360345.1 Alphaproteobacteria bacterium
GCATCGTCGGCGGTGGCCGCCTTGGCTACGTGCTCTTTTACAAGCCCGGCTATTATATGGAACACCCCAACGAAATCCTCCATCTCTGGGAGGGCGGCATGTCTTTCCACGGCGGTATGCTCGGCACCATCGTCGCCTTCATCCTCTTTGCCCGAAAACACGGCACCCGCTTCTTCTATATTATAGACATCGTCGCCCCCGCCGCCACCATCGGCCTGTTTTTCGGGCGTATGGCCAATTTCATAAACGGCGAGCTCTGGGGCCGTGTAACCGATGTGCCCTGGGCCATGGTCTTCCCCCGCGGCGGCGACCTGCCCCGCCATCCCAGCCAGCTCTATGAAGGTTTCATGGAAGGCATTGTCCTTTTCGCCATCCTTACCTATATCATGAAGAAGACCAATGCCCGCGACAAGCCCGGCATGATGGGCGGTTGCTTTATCACCGGATACGGCATCGCCCGCATCATCGCCGAGTGTTTCCGCGAGCCCGACGAGTTTTTAGGCTACCTCTTCGGTTTCATTACCATGGGCCAGATCCTCTGCCTACCGATGATCGCCTACGGCCTGTATTTAATCTTCCGCGACCCGGCAAAGCGCTACATGCCCCTGCCCGTCCCGGAAAAAAGGATAGAAGCGACCACGTGACCCTAGAGACCCATATCAAGGAATCCATTTTCGAAAACGGCCCCATGACCATCGCCGATTACATGGTCTTAGCCCTCACCCAGCCGGAATACGGCTATTACATGAGGAAAGACCCCTTCGGCGTGCAGGGTGATTTCACCACCGCCCCCGAAATCAGCCAGATCTTCGGCGAACTGGTCGGCGCGTGGCTCGTCACCCAATGGGTCATGATGGGGAAGCCCAACGCCGCCCTCGCCGAAATCGGCCCCGGCCGCGGCACCCTGATGGCAGACATCCTCCGCGCCACTTCCAAGGTGAAGGGCTTCCACGATGCTATCACCGTCCACCTCATGGAACTCAGCCCCACCCTGCGCCAGAAGCAGTGGACCACGCTGGCCGGCAAACACCCTGATATCACCTGGCACATGGGCTTCGCTGAAATCCCTTCCAAGCCCCTCCTCCTCGTCGCCAATGAATTCTTTGACGCCCTGCCCATCCGCCAGTACCTGCACGAAGCGGACGGCTGGAAAGAGCGCAAGATCGGCCTCGACAAGCACGGCAAGCTCGAATTCGTGCTTGAAGCCGCCAATCCGCCCCGCCAGCTCGAAGAAGAGCCCGTCTCCGAAAACATCTACGAATATTGCGACGCAGCCACCCAGATGGGCTTCGTCATCGCCAACCGCATCGCCACCCATGGCGGCAGCGCCCTGATTATTGATTACGGTTATGAACACGGCAACGGCGACACATTGCAGGCCGTGCGCCATCACCGCCACCATGAAGTGCTGGAAGAGCCCGGCACCGCCGACCTCACCGCCCATGTCGATTTCGGCAACCTCACCCACGCCGCCGCCATCGGCGGCTGCACCGTCTACGGCCCCGTGGGCCAGGGCTTCTTCCTAAACCGCCTCGGCGCGCTGGAACGCACTGCCGCGCTTTGCGAAAAAGCCACCGAAAAACAAAAAGAGGCCCTCACCTCCGGCATCACCCGCCTCACCAGCGCCGAGCAAATGGGCACGCTCTTCAAAGCGCTCTGCATCATCGCCCCCGCCTTGCCGAAGCCCGAGGGCTTCTGATGCTCACCTGCCCCACCCTCTCCACCATCCCCGGCATTCGCCACGGCTTCTTCCCCCGCACCGGCGGCAAAAGCACCGGCCTTTATACCTCGCTGAACTGCGGCTTCGGCTCTGGCGATAACCTCGCAACCGTAACCGAAAACCGCGGGATCGTAGCCCGCTCCCTAGGCACAACAGGCGAAAGCCTCTGCACCGCCTATCAAATTCACAGCCCCACCGTCGTCACCCTCACTGCCCCTTGGGCACAAAAAAACGCCCCCGAGGCCGACGCGCTGGTCACCGCCACCCCCGGCATCGCCATTGGCATCCTCACCGCCGATTGCGTCCCCATCCTTTTCGTGGATCCCGCAGCAAAAATCATCGGTGCCGCCCATGCCGGATGGAAAGGCGCCTATGGCGGCGTCATTGAAAACACCCTCGCTGGCATGGAAGCCTTAGGCGCCACCCGCTCCCACATCACCGCCGCCATCGGCCCCGCCATCGAGCAGAAATCCTACGAAGTCGGCCCAGAGTTCAGGGATCGCCTCGTTGCCGAAAACATTGAAAATGACCGTTTTTTCATCCCCTCCCTCCTCGAAAACCACCACATGTTCGACCTTAAAGGCTATGTAAAAGAAAAATTAATGGCCGCCCGCCTCGGGACGGTAAATGTGCTTGCGAACGACACCTGTTCCGAAGAAGATAGTTTTTTCAGCTTCCGGCGCGCCACCTTGCGGCAAGAACCCGTGTATGGCCGTCAGGTTTCCGCCATTATTCTGGAGTAGATTATGAGCATCCTTCCCTTCGACGACCGCGACGGCTTCATCTGGTTCGACGGCAAATTCGTCCCCTGGCGCGACGCGAAGGTGCACGTCCTCACCCATGGCCTGCACTATGGCTCTTGCGTGTTCGAAGGCGTCCGCGCTTATGCCGGAAACATTTTCAAGCTGCGCGAGCACACCGTGCGCCTGCATAAATCCGCCGAGCTGCTCGGCTTTTCCATCCCCTATTCCGTGGAGGAGCTCGAAAAAGCCCAGATTGAAACCCTCGCCAAACAGAATATCACCAACGGCTACTTGCGCCCCGTGGCATGGCGCGGCAGCGAGATGATGGCCATCTCCGCACAAGCCACCAAAATCCACGTCGCCATCGCCGCATGGGAATGGCCCAGCTATTTCGGCAACGAAGCCAAGGAAAAAGGGCTGAAGCTCCAGATCGCCAAATGGGCCCGCCCCGCCCCCAACACCGCGCCCACCGCCTCCAAGGCCGCAGGCCTTTACATGATCTGCACCATGTCCAAGCACGCCGCCGAAGCCGAAGGCTTCAACGACGCCCTGATGCTCGACTACCGCGGGTACGTAGCCGAAGCCACGGGCGCAAATCTCTTTTTCATGTATAACGGCGAAGTCCACACCCCCACGCCCGATTGCTTCCTAAACGGCATCACCCGTCTCACCGTCATCGACCTCGCAAAAAAACGCGGCCTAAAGGTCGTAGAGCGCCACATTAAGCCGGAAGAACTGGCCAAAGCGGAAGAATGCTTCCTCACCGGCAGCGCCGCCGAAGTCACCCCCATCGGCCAGATCGGCGAGCAGAAATACCCGGTCGGCCCCATCACCAAGCAGCTGATGGCGGACTATTCCGCCCTCGTGCTCCAGCCCAGCTAGTCTTTAGCGCCGCCTGCAATCCACCGTTGCCGCAGCCAGCGTTGCATCCAGCGTCACGCTTGCTGGCTGCCCCACGCTAATCGCATAGCACCCTGAAAACGCGCCCACCGGCTCCTGCCTGCATACCACAGCAGTGCGTTCATCACGCAGCCTCACCCAAATCTCCTGAGTGTAGCCCTTATCAGCGCGTTGCAGCGTCACCTTGGCGGCCGTATCGGGCGTCAGCTCGAAATGCACAGGCAAAAACGGCGCCCACTGGCTGTGGAACCCCTGCTGGTACTTGGCACTTCCGCCACTGATATCACATGCCACCACCGGCCCATAATGCCAGTCATGGCGCTCATCATGATGCTGTTCGTGGCGCTCCCGATCTGCCTGCATGGCTCGCTGCGCATCCTGCTGCTGGCGTTCAATGCTTTCCTGCTCCTGCCGCAGCTCGAATTGCTTGTCCGGCGTAAGCCTTGACCATTCATACGGCGTAATCCCCAGCCGCTCCCGCGCGCCCGCCTCAAGGCGGAAACGCTCATTCTGCAACTGCTGCTCATGCTGCACGCGTAACGCTTCCTGCTGCTGCGCCAGCGCCAATGCTTCCTGCCTTTGTTGCTCCTCAAGCAACGCCTGCCGCTTCTCAATCGGAAGCGACGTCCACTCCGCCTCGCTCATACCCAAAGGGTAGTTCGGACCGCAGGCAGTTATCATCAGTAAAACAGCCATAATCGGTAATTTACGCATAGCATCCCCCTCAAATGAGACGCCAGCATATCCCAAGGGCGTTAACGCCATATGAAAGCGCCATTACAAATAAGTAATAACTCAACCTATTGATTGGAAGTCATATGCTTCACGCCAGTCTTGAGATACGCATATCCCGTCACCAGTGTAAGCAGCGCCGCGGCCCACAGGCAAATGCGCCCCAGCAGCACGGCATGTAGCCATAGCGGCCCGCCATCGCCCAGCAGCAACAGGAAAATCGCCAACATCTGCACACCCGTCTTCCACTTGGCAAGTCGGCTTACCGGCACGCTCACCCGGATCTCTGCAAGGAACTCGCGCAAGCCCGAAACCAGTATCTCCCGGCATACAATGGCAATCGAAGGGATAATGTCCGCCCGCGTCACATCATCGCTATTGGCCTGCACCAGCAGCAACAGCGCGGTCGCCACCAGCAGCTTATCCGCAATCGGGTCTAAAAACCGCCCGATATTCGAATGTGCCTGCCACATCCGCGCCACGTAGCCGTCCAGCCAGTCCGTCACGCTGGCGAACAAAAAAAGCCCCGCCGACAAATAATAAGCCCACTCCCCCTTGAGGAAAAACACCAGGATCAACGCCGGTATCACCACGATACGGGCATAAGTCAGGTAATTGGGGAGGTTCTTCTTAAAGCTCATTCAAATACTCGCGTATTTTTGGGCCTCACAAACAGGGCGTCGTTCTTGCGAATATGCAGCGAGTCAATAATGGTCTTGGGCACTTCGGCTTGTAAAATCATGCCGTTCTTGCGCTGCATCTCCAGCTTCGCCAGCGGCCCTGCGGGGTTGATATGGATCACCACCACCGGGATATATTCAAAATCCCCCTCCGGCACCTTGGTCACGAACATTTCATGCGGCCGGGCAAAAATACGCACCGGTATGCCGCGTTCGGCCAGCACATTGCGCATTTGCCCGCGCGTGCTGCGCTTCGGCGCAATGGTCGTGGCCGCGTCCGGCAGGGGTAAATTCGGCACCACCTTTCGTATCGCCCCCACTAGCTCTGGGTAGCGCGACAACCAGTGCTTGCCGCCCGACGTTGCAGGCATCGCCGCCACAGAAGGCTGCGCCTCCCACAAATCGTCTTCCGCCAAATGCACCTGCCCGGTCTCATCCTTCCATCCGATAAACTCGTTATAATTGCCAAGGAAGTCGTATACAAACCCGTTCGTAGGCTGGTGATACACCTCCTCCGGCGTGCCCATCTGCTCGATCTTGCCATGGTTCATCACCACCACCCGGTCAGACACTTCCATCGCCTCTTCCTGGTCATGTGTCACGAAAATGGAGGTGATATGGATATCGTCATGCAGCCGCCGCAGCCACCGCCGCAGCTCCTTGCGCACCTTTGCATCCAGCGCCCCGAATGGCTCGTCCAGCAGTAATAGCTTGGGCTCCACCGCGAGCGAGCGCGCCAGTGCCACGCGCTGCCGCTGCCCGCCCGAAAGCTGCGAAGGATAGCGGTCGTAAAACTTGTCGAGATGCACCAGCGTCAGCAGGTTCATCACCCGGTCGGTAATTTCCTTTTGCGAGGGCCGGAACTCCTTGGGCCGCACGCGCAGGCCGAACGCCACGTTGTCAAACACCGTCATATGCTTGAACAGCGCGTAATGCTGGAACACGAACCCCACATTGCGCTCTTTCACATGCATGTCGCTGGCTTCCTTGCCCCCGATCAGCACACTGCCGGAATCCGCGAACTCAAGCCCCGCGATAATGCGCAACAGCGTTGTCTTCCCCGAGCCGGAAGGCCCCAGCAGCGCCACCAGCTCACCATCGTTCACCTTGAGGTTCACATCCCCCAACGCCACGAAATCGCCGAATTGCTTACGGATATTTTTAACTTCGATGCTCATGCCTATTCCTTATTTTTTGCGCGGATTTCCGCAGCGAATTTCAGTTCGATCAAACTCTTGAGCAGCAGCGTCACCAGCGCAAGAATGGTCAGCAGCGACGCCACCGCAAATGCCGCCACGAAATTATATTCGTTATACAAAATCTCCACATGCAGCGGAATGGTGGTGGTCTGTCCGCGAATATGTCCGGAAACCACCGAAACCGCGCCGAATTCCCCCATGGCCCTCGCATTGCACAGCAGCACGCCGTAAAACAGGCCCCACTTGATATTGGGCAGCGTTACCGAGAAAAACGTGCGCCACCCGCCCGCGCCCAGCATGATGGCCGCCTCTTCTTCTTCCGTCCCCTGCTCTTCCATCAGCGGGATAAGCTCGCGCGCCACAAACGGGAACGTCACAAAAATCGTGGCTATTACCAGCCCCGGCACCGCAAACACGATGCGCATGTTATGCTCCTGCAGCCACGGCCCCAGCAGCCCGTTCAGCCCAAACAGCAACACATAAATAATACCCGAAATAACGGGTGACACTGAAAACGGCAAATCAATAAACGTAATCAGCAACCGCTTGCCTGCAAAGTCGAACTTGGCGATACACCATGACGCTGCCAACCCGAACACCACGTTCATCGGCACCGCGATGGCCGCCACCAGCAGCGTAAGCCGCACCGCATACAGTGCCTGCGGGTCGGCAAGCGCATTCAGATACGCCTTAAGCCCCTGCCGGAACGCCTCCACAAACACCGACACCATAGGCAGCAGCACTAAAATAGCCATAAAGCCAAGCCCCGTAGCCATCAGCACTGCCTGCACCCATGGCGCTTCGGAAATGGGCGAACGTGGTTTAACTGCCATACCTATCTCCGCCCCGGCCGGTGACCGGCCCATTTTTGCAGCCAGTTAATCACGAACAGCAGCAGGAACGAGGCCACCAGCATCACGCAGGCGATGGCAGTTGCGCCTTCATAATCATATTGCTCCAGTTTGATGACAATCAGCAGCGGCACAATTTCCGAAACCCTTGGCAAATTGCCTGCAATGAAAATCACCGAGCCATATTCCCCGAGCCCGCGCGCAAACGCCATGGCAAAGCCTGTAAGCAGCGCCGGCAATATGCTCGGGAAAATCACTTTTGTAAACGTCTGCCACCGCGTGGCCCCCAGCGAAAGCGCCGCTTCCTCCAATTCCTTATCCACATCCTGCAAAATCGGTTCCACAGTCCGCACGATAAACGGCAGGCCCACAAACATCAGCGCAATCAAAATCCCCAGCGGCGTAAACGCCACCTCGATCCCCAGCGGCGAAAGAAACTGCCCGATCCAGCCCTGCGGCGCATAGAGTGCGGTAAGTGCAATCCCCGCCACGGCGGTGGGCAGCGCAAATGGCAAATCCACCATCGCATCCACGATCTTTTTACCCGGAAAGCGGTAGCGCGCCAGTATCCACGCCAGTATCAACCCGAAAAAGCAATTAATGGCCGCCGCCAGCAGCGAAATCCCAAAGCTGATCTTATAAGCATGTATCACCCGGTCGCTCGTCACCGCTTCCCAGAAGTCCCGCGGGCTTAAATGCGACGCCTTGAAAAACAATCCCGATAGCGGAATAAGCACGATAATCAGCAGGTAAAGCAGCGTAAAGCTGAGCGTAATCCTGAACCCCGGGATGATACTGGGTTTTTTCAGGTCTTTAAGCGAGGGGTAAACAAGGGCCAAACGGGAATCCAAAAAAGCGGTAAGTGGTGAGAATAACGCAAGAACCTTAACTCTCTAGCATTTCTTCGCTTTAAAGCAAACAGGCAAAACGCCCCTAATCGGCCAGCGCGATATCGTCCACGGTCATGCTCACCGTGCGCTGCCCGTTCCATTCCTGTAGCCTGAGCTGTCCCGCCACGTCCACTTTCCGCCCCCTCGTGGCAAGCAGCGCCTCGCCCAGCGGCGTGCCCATCACCCGGAACGCAATGCCCGAAAGCCGCGCAGAGCTTAACGAATCGGTAAATAGCATCTTCACATGCAAGTCCTTCAGAATATCCGGCTTCAGGTTCAAAACCCCCTCCACCACCACCCGTATCGAGGGGTTCCCCTGCCCGAACGGCCCTATCTTCTCCATGCTCTCGATCATCACCGCATTTGCCCCGCCGATGCTAACCATGGCATCGATATTCAAATGCCGCGCCTTGGAAACACTATCTTTCTGTCCCACGCGGCCCGCAAAAAACTCCGCCAGCGCCGCAAGCTTGCCCTCTTCCACGGAAAACCCCGCCGCCATCGCATGTCCCCCGCCCGAAGGCAGCAGCCCGGCGTCCCGTGCTGAAATTACCGCGGCTCCAAAGTCAAACCCCGGCACCGAGCGGGCCGATGCCTTGCCACTGCCGCCCTGTAGTGCAATCACTGCCACCGGCTTAAAAAACCGCTCCTTGAGCCGCCCCGCCACAATGCCGATCACGCCGGGATGCCAGCCCTGCCCGGCCACCACCAGCACCGGCTGGGCCGCATCCTGCGCTTCTGCCATGCGCATCGCCTCTTCCAGCACCGCCGCCTCGATAGTCTTGCGCTCACCGTTATACATGTCCAGCTCCCGCGCCAGGTGCAGCGCCTCCGCTGGGTCATCCGTGGTCAGCAGCCGCACGCCGAGGTCGGACTTCCCCACGCGCCCGCCCGCATTAATGCGCGGCCCCAGCACAAACCCGCACGCATACACCCCCGGCGCTTCCGACACCTGCGCCACGTCCAGAAGCGTGCGCAGCCCCAAATTGCCGCGCCCCGCCAGGATCTTCAGCCCCTGCGCCACCAGCGCCCGGTTCAGCCCCACCAGCGGCACCACGTCGCACACCGTGCCTAGCGCCACGATATCCAGCCACTGCTTTAAATCCGGCTCCCGCCGCGTAGCAAACCAGCCCAGCTTGCGCAGGCAGCGGTTCACCGCAATCGTCAGTAAAAAACACACACCCACCGCCGCCAGCGCGCCATGGGGCGAAGACTCGTCCAGCCGGTTAGGGTTCACAATGGCAAAGGCCTTGGGCTTTCGCGCCTCCCCCATATGATGGTCTACCACGATCACATCCACCCCGGCCTCATACGCCGCCTCAAGCGGCTCAAAAGACAGCGTCCCGCAATCCACGGTGATAATCACGCTCGCCCCCCGCTGCTTCAGCTCCAGCAGCGCCTTGGTATTAGGGCCGTAACCCTCCGCAATACGGTCGGGAATATAGGTGATCGGCCTAGCCCCAAGCGATTTAAAATATAGGGCCAGCAGCGCCGAAGAAGTCGCCCCGTCCACGTCATAATCCCCGAAAATCGCAATCGTTTCCCCGCCAACGATAGCAGCTGCAATCCGCTCCGCCGCCGCATCCATGTCCAATAGATGGGAAGGATCAGGCAGCGAAGCCTTCAGGCTGGGGTTTAAAAACGCCTCCGCATCCTCCAGCCCCACCCCGCGCGCCACCAGCACCCGGGCAACGCAGTCGGGCAGCTTCAGGGTCTGGCATAGCGCCGCAACAAGCCGGTCGTCGGCCTGCCGCCGCACCCACTCCCGCCCCGTGAGCGAGAGTTTGCGAATATCGGAAATGACAGAAGGTAAAGAATCGGCGTCCATAAGGGGCACTATAGCCCCATGCCGCCGCACTCAGCAAGTGTGCAGAAAAAACTAGCGCTCGAGGATCGCCAGTATCTCGTCCAGCTCGGTCACCACCTCATAGAAGCCGTTCACCTCGCCCTTGGCGAAACCCACATCCACGATGTTCTTCATCAGTGCGATAAGCGGGTCCCAATAGCCCTTATAATTAAAAATAATCACCGGTTTCTCATGCAGCCGCAGTTGCCGCCACGTCAGGATCTCGAACATCTCGTCCATCGTGCCGAACCCGCCGGGGAAAACCACGAACGCATCCGTGCGCTCGAACATACCCATCTTGCGCTCATGCATCGTGTTCACGATAATGATCTCGGTCAGCGATTGGTGCTCGTTTTCAATATTGCGCAACGACACGGGAAAAACTCCCGTCACATGCCCGCCGGACTTCATGGTGGCGTTGGCCACCGCTCCCATCACGCCGCAATCACCACCGCCATACACCAGGCGGATGTTCCGTTTCGCAAGTTTTTCGCCAAATTCGGCGCCAATATCAAGGAAATGCTTGGGGACATTATTGGATGCGCCGCAAAAGACGCATACCGACTTCAATTCAGACATAGTTTCCTGCTGCTTTGTTATACTCGCTCATTTTTCAGTTCTTACTATACTAACAAATTGTTACTATTTGATGAAATAACCTGAAATTTCCGTAAAAAACCCCTAAAATCCTGTTGTGCACTGCACCCAAACCCCATACATGCCCGAGTGTTGCTTTTTAGACAACATCGCCAAAAAAAGTAATTTCTCACATAATTGTTGTTGTTAACACCTTCAGGGCATAGTAATGGCCATTATATGAACTCTATCATCTAGAGTTAGCAAAAGAATTCTAAGAACTACGTTGCACAAATTTTATTTATTCTGAAAGGTATCCAAATGAAGAAACTGACTGTTCTGGCCCTCGTAGCCACCCTCGGCCTGGCTGCTCCCGCTATCGCCCAGACCCCTGCTGATATCAAGAACTTCCGCGACGGCGCCACCATGCAGGCCTCCGCTCCGACCATGAGCAACACCAATGCTGCTCCCGTTGAAATGAAAGACAGCGCGACCACCAAGAAGTCGGTGAAGCACACCT
>JANYCJ010000063.1 GCA_025360345.1 Alphaproteobacteria bacterium
AGCGCCGCCAAGGTGGAGGCCGCCCCCCCGCGTGAAGAGGGCCACGGCGACATCGCCACCAACGCCGCCATGGTCATCGCTCCCCAATCGGGCAAGAAACCCCGCGAAATAGCCGATCTTCTCCTCCCTCACCTCCAGAACCTCGCGGGCATCGCCAAGGTGGAAATTGCTGGCCCCGGCTTCATCAACCTCACCCTCTCCCCCTCCATCTGGCAGGAATCGGTGGCAGACATCCTCGCCTCCGGCACCGCCTACGGCGATTCCGACATCGGCGCAGGCCAGAAGATCAACATCGAATTCGTCTCAGCCAATCCCACCGGCCCCATGCATGTCGGCCACGGCCGCGGCGCGGTCTACGGCGATGCGCTGGCAACCCTCCTCACCAAAGCCGGATACGCCATCACCCGCGAATACTACATCAACGACGCAGGCGCGCAGGTGGACAAAGTCGCAGACTCCATCTTCATCCGCTACCGTCAGGCCACCGGTGAAACCATCACCGAAATCCCCGAAGGCCTCTACCCCGGCGAATACCTCATCCCCATCGGCGAAGCGCTTTACGCTACCCACGGCAAGGACCTGCTGCAAAAGCCCCGCGAAGCATGGCTCCCCATCGTCCGTGATTACGGGCTGGAAGCCATCATGGTCATGATTAAAGACGACCTCGCCTGCCTCGGCATCCACCACAACATCTTTACCTCCGAAAAAGCCATCACCGAGTCCGGTGCGGTCGATGCCGCCATCGCCCTGCTGGAGCAAAAAGGCCTCATTTACCGCGGCATTCTGGAACCCCCCAAGGGTAAAACCCCCGATGATTGGGAACCCCGCGAGCAAACCCTCTTCAAATCCACCGATTTCGGCGACGACTGCGACCGCCCCGTCAAAAAATCAGACGGCAGCTGGACTTATTTCGCCCCCGACATCGCCTACCATTATGACAAATGCAACCGCGGCTTCGCCAAGCTGATCGACGTCTTCGGAGCCGACCACGGCGGCTACGTAAAACGCCTCAAAGCCGTCGTCAAAGCCCTTTCGGACAATAAGGTGGAACTCGAAGTAAAGCTCTGCCAGCTGGTCAAATTCCTGCGCAACGGCGAACCCGCCAAAATGTCCAAGCGCGCCGGCACCTTCGTCACCGTGCGCGAAGTGGTGGACGAGGTGGGCAAAGATGTGTTCCGCTTCATCATGCTCACCCGCAAAAACGATGTGCCGCTGGATTTCGACTTCGCCAAAGTCATGGAACAGTCCAAGGACAACCCCGTATTTTACGTGCAATACGCCCACGCCCGCAGCTTTTCCATCATCAGGAACGCGGCTGCCGAGTTGCCCGAAGCCGTGGAATTATCCAAAAATCCCACCCCCAAAATCCTCTCCCGCCTGAGCAACCCGGCAGAACTTGCCCTCATACGCCATCTCTGCAACTGGCCTCGCCTCGTAGAGTCCGCAAGCCTGGGGCTGGAGCCGCACCGCGTGGCCTTCTACCTGCATGATATTGCCGCCGCGTTTCACGGCTTTTGGAATCAGGGAAATGACGACTTAGGGCTTCGTTTTATCATAAAACATGATATAGAGTTGACGGCGGCGCGCATCGCACTGGCGCGTGCCACAGCCACGGTTATCGCCTCCGGCCTCACGGTTTTAGGTGTTGAACCGCTGGAAGAGATGCGTTGATAGGGAAAAGGCAGCAATGAGAAACGAATCCGACAAAAGAAACCTGGTGCTTGTGGATGAAGGCAATGTGCGCGGGTTCACCCGCTGGCTTCCCACCCTCATCGTGTTCTTTGTCGTCGGCGGCTTTTTCACCCTGTCATGGTACGCCTACCACGCGGGCGTGGACTCCGTAAAAGACGAAGACCTCCTCGTCGTCGAAGCCGATAAAACCCCCGTGAAGGAAAAGCCCACTGATCCCGGCGGGATGCAGTTCCCTAATCAGGACAAAACCATTTTCGACACCTTCAGCGGCAGCAAAACCCCGAGCCAGAACGTAGAGCGCATCCTCCCCTCGCCGGAAGAGCCCATCTCCAAGGACATCGACACCTCCGACACCAGCACCTGGATCAACAATAAACTCACCGACAAAAGCAAGCAGCCGGTGAAAGAACAGGTCATCGGCAAGAAAAAAGAAGATAAGCCCACCGAAACCCACGCCGATAACGACCATCAGGTCATTCCCGTTTCCGTGCCCGATGATGACGAAAGCGAATCCTTCGTCGCCTCCCGCGATCCTGCAAAGGCCGACGAAGCTCTCGACAAGGCTGTGAAAGCCACCACCACCGCCGACAAAACCGAAACCGCCAAAGCAAAATCCGAAGACAAGGCCGCCGCCGCCGCAAAGGCCGCTGAAGACAAAAAAGCCGCCGAAAAAGAAAAGGCCGATAAG
>JANYCJ010000071.1 GCA_025360345.1 Alphaproteobacteria bacterium
CGGTGTCTACGTTTTCGAGGAGGATCATGTTAGCTTTCCTGCGCGCCCGCGGGTTTGCATTTGGAGTATTTGTCGGCCAGCCGGGTGGGCTCGGGCAGGCGGTAGCGGGTGAGGCACTGTTTCAGGATATCGCCGTCATCCCTATCCTCGCCCTCATGCCGCTGCTGGCTTCCGGCGGCGCGCCGCTGCCCAGCGCCGAAGCCGGGTATATCGCCACCATGCCCGGCTGGCTCCATGCCGAGATGGTCATGGGCGCCATCGCCGCCATCGTGTTTGGCGGGCGCTATGCCTCCCGCCATGTGTTCCGCTTCATCGCCAACACCAACCTGCGCGAAGTGTTTACCGCAACCTCGCTGGCCGTCATCGTGGGCATCACGCTGCTCATGGAGCTGCTCGGCCTTTCACCCGCCATGGGCGCCTTCGTGGCAGGCGTGGTGCTGGCCAACTCCGAATACAAGCACACGCTGGAAGCCGATATCGAGCCGTTCAAAAACCTGCTCCTCGGCCTGTTTTTCATCTCCGTGGGCATGGGCATGGATTTCGCCATCTTCCACCTGCACCCGCTGGGCATCGTCGGCTGCGTGGCCGCCCTCATCGTGGTGAAAATCGCCGTCATGTTCCTGCTCGGCAAAGCCTTCCGGCTTGATAACGCGCAAGCCAGCATCTTCAGCGTGGTCATGTCGCAAGGCGGCGAGTTCGCCTTCGTGCTGTTCCAGTACACCGGCTCGCTGCATGTGATGGAACCCGAGCAGGCAGGCTTCCTCACCCTCGTCGTGGCGCTGTCCATGGCCACCACGCCCTTCCTGATGATGTTCGCCAGCCGCTACATCATGCCCCGCTTCATGAGCCTGCTGCCCGACCGCGAGCCGGACACCATTGATGTCAGCAACGCCGTTATCATCGCGGGCTATGGCCGCTTCGGCCAGATCATCGGCCGCTTCCTCAAGGCGCAGGGCGTGCCCGCAACCATCCTTGAAAAAAGCGCCGAGCAGATCGACGCGGTGCGCAAATTCGGCGCGGAAGGCTATTTCGGCGACGCTTCGCGCCTTGAGCTTCTCGCCAGCGCCGGGGCAGCCAAGGCCCGCCTGCTGGTGGTGGCCATCGACGATGCCGACAAGGCGCTGGAAATCGTGCGCCTCGCCCGCGAAAATTTCCCGAACCTGAAAGTCTACGCCCGCGCCCGCAACCGCCGCCACGCCTATGAGCTGGACAAGGCAGGCGCGCATCTCTTCATCCGCGAAACCTTCGACTCCTCGCTGCGCATGGCCGAAGCGGCCATGGTGAGCCTCGGCTACAACCAGCAGGAAATCCACGAAAAGGCCGCCAAGTTCCGCAAGCACGACGAGGCGACCTTGCGCAAGTCCTTCGAATTTTTTGAGCAGGAGCCGGAGCTCATCAGCTTCTCCCGGCAGGCCAGCCAGGAGCTGGAGCGCATCCTGCAAAACGATATCGCCACCGAAAACGAGGAAATCCGCGAGCCCCGGCTGGTAAAGGCCTAGTTTACCCAATATTCATGAATTTGCGTTAGCGTCAAAGCCAAATGATTCTAATTCAAGGTATTTTTAACCATGCCCCTGAAAAATTCCCTCATCGACAAGATTTTCACCTATGTCTATTTCACCGGTGTGGGCATCCTGATCTTTCTCGGCGGGGCGTTGGTCATCCGCTATAACCTGCCGCCCTCGCGCTCCATCATCAACGGCTTCATCGCCGCCGAAGCCTATGTGAAGGCCATGGACGAAGCCGACGCCGATAAAAAAGTGGGCCACGAGGTGCGCGAAGACCTCTCCTCCCGCGCCGAAACCCTGATCCAGCACCCCGAAGTAAGCTGGGATAAAGACCATGCCTATAACGGCTACACCCTCGTCTCCACCGGCTACATGTCCTTCCCCTTCCTGATCGACATGAACGGCAAGGTGGTCTACCGCTGGAAAATTCCCGTAGAAAAAGTCTGGGGCGGCGCAGCCGGCTGCACCAATATTTTCCAGATCGGTTTCTTCTTCGTTGACCGCGCCCATCTCTTCCCCAACGGCGACGTGATCGCCCAATATGCCGACTGGGGCGCGCCCTATGGCTGCGGCATGATAAAGGTGGACAAGGACGCCAATATCCTCTGGGTCTACAAGGAATTCGTGCACCATGATTCCGCCCTGGACAAGCAGGGCAATACCTACACCTTCATCCAGAAAACCGTGGTAGACCCCGTCCCGGGCTATGAGCAGCTGCCCTATCCCGTCACCGCTGACTACGTGGCCAAAGTCTCCCCCGAAGGCAAGGAAATCTACCGCTTCGGCATCATGGATGCCTTCATGGATACGCCTTACCACCAGCTGCTGCTGCATAGCGGCCGCGGCTATGGCGACGATACCTATGATTATTTCCATAGCAACGCCATTGATGTGCTGAGCGAGGAAGACGCGCCCAACTTCCCGCAGTTCAAGGCAGGCCAGATCCTCGTCTCCATCCGCTCTGTAAGCGTGCTGGCCGTGATCGACCCCGACACGAAAAAAGTGATCTGGGCCTACCACACCTTCTTTAAGTTCCAGCACGCCGCTAGCTTCCTGCATAACGGCCACATCCTCGTGCTCGATAACCAGGGCATGATCGAAGACGGTGAAAAACGCTCCCGCGTCATCGAGCTGAACCCGGTCAACCTCGGCGTGGAATGGTCTTTCATCGGTACTAAAGAACGGCCCTTCACCACCGAACTGGTCGGCCGCCTCCAGCGCCTGCCGAACGGCAACACACTGATTGACGATTCCGAACACGCCCGCATCATCGAAGTCACCACCGACGGCAAGATCGTCTGGAGCTACAAGCTGCAAAAAACCCTGAGCGACCAGGACTACAGCGAAGCCATCTTCAATGCCGAGCGCTTCCGTGAAGACCAGCTGCCCTTCCTGAAAACGGTGGAAAAAGAAACCGACAAGCCACAGGGCGCAACCAAGCCTGAAACTAAACCCTGAGCAGCGCTGCGCTTAAAAGCTGCGCCTTGCGCAGCAGAAGCGCGCCCAGCCACAGGCACATCACCCATGTAAATGCCGCCCCGGTCACCTGCCACCAGTGCCCGGCACACCACAGGCACAGCAGCATCAGCACCGCCAGCGCATAAGCCGAGCCGCGTAAGGTCGCGTTCGGCGAGCGCGCCCACGCCTCCGCCTGCGGCAGGCACATCAGCAAATAGACCATGCGGTAATTCCAGTTATTACCCTGTGCGAAAAACATGAACACGAACACAGCCGCGCCGCAGTAAAAATAAGCCGAATTCCTGTCCCGTCGCAGGCTTTGCGCAAGCTGGGTGAAGTAACCCCGGTAGCCTTGCGCCAGCAGCCACATCGCCCCCACCGCCAGCGGGCTCAGCACCATTTGCACCATGCCGCGGAATTCATCCAGCTGGTAGCCCGGGGGCACTTCCAGCACCAGCTCGGGCAGTACATTCACGCCGAAGGAGCTTTGCACCCCCCGCACCGTAAGATGCGAAATATACTGGAACTCATCCATGTTGAAAAAAACATAGAGCACAAAGGCAAACCCCGTGAACACCCATGCCGCCCGCTCCCGCGCCGACCGCGCCAGCAGGAAAAACACGCCGGCTAAAATGCCGGGATACAGCTTGAAAAAAGCCGCGCAGCCGATGAGCAGCGGGCTTGCCACCCATCCGCATCGCCTGTCCCGCAGCACGCAGGCAAACACCACCATCGCAAAAATCACCTCGTCTGAATTTGCCCGCTGCATGACCAGCAGCACCGGCGGCGAGACCATGGCAAGGCCTACAACCATGCCTTCGCGCAGCGGCGCCCCGCGCAGCAGTGCGAAAACGCTGGAAACAAACACCGCCAGCATCCCCACCGCAATCCACGGCGCCTGCTCCTGCGTAATGCCCAGCGCGCTGAACAGCCGTATCCACAGCATGGGATAGTTGAACTGGTTCACCACCGGCGGGCAGTGGTAATCAAGGTAGTTGAACGAACCCGCCGGCAAACAATCCATGCCGCGGATGATGATAAGCAAATCGTCCCACAGCATCCACGGCGCATAGACCGAGAACATGTCCCACATTATTAGCCAGCCGTACAGATTCCACGCCCCCAGCATCAGCGCAAGCAACACGCTTAAGCCCAGCGCGACAACAGCCTGTCCGTGATATTTGGGAGAAAGCAGCAAACCCGGTTCCTTCCCTGTGGCAGCAAAACCGATCAATAGCCGAAACGCGCCGCCACCGGCGCGGTGATCTCGCGGATCAGTGCCACGTCCGCATCGCTGAACTTCGCGTCATAATAATCCGGCTTCTGGATTTTAGGGACATACGCGGCAATCAGCGCCTCGTCCACCGGCAGGTCGCAATGCGTGAACAACGCCCGCAAAGCCGCCTGCGGCTCCGCGCATAAATCCTCGAACCGCTGCACCAGCGTCGCCGATTTCAAATCCGCGTCCGCTTCCTGCTGCTGCGCCACAAAGCCATACAGCATCGCCCAGTACAGTGCCCAGCCGCGCACCTCGTCGCCCTTTGCCCATGCCGCGAGGATCTCGGCCATCGGCGCGTCCTGCCCGGTATGGATCGGCACGCGGTTCAGCCCGAATTCATAATGCCCCGCCAGCGACATATGCGCCGCCACCGCCGCGTCTTTGGCGCCCGCCTCGCAAAACCGCGCATGTTGGCGCATCAGCGAGGCGATATGGGTCACCGGGTCGCGCACCGGCACCACGAATTTCGCATCCGGGAACATCGCCCGCAAATAGCCCATGCGCGTCACGTTATAATTACCCTTGGACACGTAGCGCTTGCGCTTGGCGCGCAGCAGCAGCTTCTGGATATGCTTGCGGTAAAACGCGGCGAACTCCGGGTTTCGCCGCTGCCGCCCCATCACCTGCGATACGTCCGCCTGGTGGCTCTCCGGGAAAAACGCCGTCCAGATCATTTCCTCCATCGCCTCGGGGCTGGTGGCGTTGATGAGCATCCGGTCGCCATGCGCGCGCTCGCGCAGCGAGGTGTCTTTCAGCGGCGACATGCGCAGCACCGTGTGCCACCAAAACGGCGTGAACACGAACGGGAAATCCTGGTAGCGGTGGCTGGCGGCCTCGCGGTGCGCCGCCAAAATCTCCAGCAGCAGCGTGCTGCCCGAGCGCGCCAGCCCGCAAACGTAAATCGGCTCGCGCACCTGCACATCCACTAAGTCGGGCGCAAGCACCCCGGATTCGATATTGCCCAGCTTGATCCAGAAGCGGGGACGCTTGTGGATGGAGCGTGCCACTTTCGTGTAAAAAGCCGGCACATGCATCGGGTCGGTGGTCATCAGGCGATCTTGAATTTGATTTTGATGAATAGCGACACCACGATGGCCGAAAGCAGGAACCAGAACTCATATGTGCCCGTCCACTCCGCGCCCACGGTAGGGAATTCCGTCTGCGCATAGAGAATGTCCAGCCCATACATCAGCAGCACCGCCGGGGCCAGCGACACGATGAATGGCACGATGGAAATCACCACCAGCTTCAGCGAATACGCCACGTCTTTTTTCAAAAGCGCGCTCATGCCTTCGAAATCGCCGTCATAGGCTTTGAGCTTGGCCTTGTTTTCTTTTTGCTCGGCCTTCAGGCTGCGCAGCTTCTCCTGCGGGGCCACCAGCACGTAAATGCCCATGCTCACCACCGCGATCAGCACGCCCCACAGCAGGGCGCGCACCATCGGCGGCAACATGTCGGCAAAAAAACCGTCAATCGAGGTAAGGGCGTCCATTCGCCTTCAACTACTGGGCGGGGGGAACGTCGGAAGGTGGCGTCTGCACGGGTGCAGCACCCTTGCCGCTGCGTGCTTTCATCTTTTTATAATAGAGGCGCAGCGGCCAGGCGAGGATCATGAAAATCGCGGCAAACAGGCTGCCCACCAGCCCCACCAGCGAGCCCAGCATGGTAAGCCCCGGCCCGGGTCCGACATAAGCCATGGCAGGGCTGGCCGCCAGAGCGATGAAAAAAGCGATCCCGAAAATGCTGCTGCGTGTCATGAATCATCCCTGTTGTAGAAGTGAAAAACAGGATAATCCTAGCATATAGCATAACTTATTCAATGGCATATTACGCCGCTTGCAACGCCCGCGTCCGCGCCAGCGTCAGCGCGTCGCCCGGCTGTGGCTGGCCCAGCAGCGCAATGGCGCGCGCACCCACCGCCACCAGCCGTGAAAACCCGCCCTTGCCACTATGCTGTGTATCCTGCTCCAGCCTCGCCTCGTCGCCCAGCGTCACGCCCTGTTCGCGATGCCGCAGCGTGCCGCGCACGCCTG
>JANYCJ010000084.1 GCA_025360345.1 Alphaproteobacteria bacterium
CAAACGTCGCCGCCAGACTTTTGCTGACTGCGAAATCCTCGCGCCGGAAAGCGCTTCGAGCTGGGTAAATAAAACCTCCGAAGAGCTGCTCGCAGCCGGCAGGTTAAACCCATGCCCCTGCCCCAGCCGGGCATGAAGCCCGTCAAAAACGCTAGCGCTTGAAATTTGTGTTTTTTTATAATGCATACTCGTTCTTTTCACCTTATGCTGTTGAACATTAGTAGCTGCAATTAAAGCATTAAACGAACCTCGCCTCATAACCATCCAGCTCAGGGAATTCAGCACCAGCGCCTATGTCGTTCAAAGTCCACCTCATTATTGTCGCCTGCATCATCGCCGCCGTATATGTCATCTGGGAACTCATGCACGCGGGCTCCACTGCGGTCACCGCCCAGGGCGACCCCCGCGGCATCCCCCGCATGATCGCGGTGACCCATGCCAGTTACGGCCTGAACTGCCGCAATGTCGCCGTAAATAATGATGCTGTGCCGCAAGACGCTTTCAACACCGGCAAAACCCCGAATCCCAAACTTGCCGAAGACAATGTCTTCAGCAGCATCTCACTCAAATGCAACGGCGCCACCGAATGCGATATACCGCTGGATGACCCGGCACTGGGAGAAGACCCTGCCCCCGGCTGCACGCCCAAAATGCTTGAAGTTGAATACCGCTGTTTTTCCTACGACCGCCCGTGGCGTGTGCGTACCTCTTCCGGCGTAATCAAGCTTATTTGCGCTACCGAAAAAAAATAAGGTAGCCCTCCAGCATGGAATCACAAAGCCTTGTCATCCTCGTTCTCCTGCTTGGCATCTTCGCCGCGACCGTATGGTGGCATTTGCGTGAAAACCGCCAGCTCGCAGAATTCCTCAGCCAGAAGAAGCTGGACAGCGCCACAGCAGAATGGCTCGTCCGCTTCGCCTGGTCACGCACCATACAGCTTTTGGCAACGGCCGCCTTCGGCATCATCGTCTTCGTGTCCTATGATTGGGAAGTCACCGAAACCCGCGACACCTTGGTAAAGGTGAACGATGCCCGTGAAAAACAACAGGCCGCCACCCGCGCCATAGTCGCTGCCGCCCCCGCAAAAACCGCGGCCGCCATACCGTCCGCTACTGGCACAGCCACCGCCACGGCAGCGCAGGTTGCGGTTCCCGCAACACTTGCATCTACTGCCCCTGCCGCGCAAATAGCCCCCGCCGCCCAGCCCCAGCAGGGCATCAACCCCGCCAGTCTCTCGGCCCTTCCCGCCAGCGCCACCGCCACTGCGGTAAATCAGGCCTCGCCCGCAATGCCACCCAGCATAGCCCCCAATGCCCCGGCCACCGTAAACCCGGTCAATCCCACCAGCATCCTCACCCCGCAGGATTACCCCCCCGCCGCACCCGTAGTGCTTAAGGCTCCCGCCACCGCGCAACCCATCGCCGAAGCCGCCATTCCCGCCACCGAGGGCGCGGATGCGGCAACCAATCAGCTTCAGGCCAGCCTGAATACCATCAACCCCTCCGAAGACACCGAGGACAGCGCCTCCCCAAACCCCGCCGCCCCTGAAAAACCCACACTGGAGCAAGTCTACAACCCCGAGCGAACCGACGGTGCCAACGGCGACGATCAGGCCTCCATGGACGACATCAAGAAACGCTATGAGGATATCCTCGTTATCTACATGTTCCTGAAGCAATGCGGCCGTATCGAACCTTCGGACTATAACATCATCACCGCCGCCCTTTCTCAGGAAATGGCCTCCGTAAACGCCCCCGGCCGCCTGCAGGCCGATGTGGTCAACGCCGCGAAAGGCTCATATCAGGAAATCTATGCCCAAAGCCCCTGCGACGGTTCCGGCATCAACAAGCTCGAGAAGCAGTATCATCAATATATTGACGTACTGAAAACCAACTTCCCCCCGCAGTAACGTCAGTCCGGGAACCGTGCCATCATCTCCTGCAGCTCCCTGCGCCCCCCGCCTTCATCCTTCTTAGCGCTTAGAACCCCGCATAGCAGTTCGGAAAGCGCCTCAGCCACGGTGCAAACACCGCACTCCAGCAGCCTCTGCCCCAGCGCATCGCCCGCCTCTACCCCGGCGCAGATTGCCACCAGCTCCATCATCGTCCGCAACGGCAGCATCCCCCGCGCCAGCTGCCCTGCCAGCGCCATCAGCCCGCACCCCGTCCGCTCTTCCGCCGCCAGCAGCTTTGCATAATCCATCCGCAGCACCAGCTCGCCCTGCATCAGCCTCACCATACCCCTACCCCGTCACCAACTGCACATCCCCCGCGCTTTCCAGCCGCAGCGAATACATTTCTTCCGTATCCACATGCCCGCTGCGCGCATACATCGTCACGATAAACGGCCCCTGCACATAATCGCCATTGCCTGAATACAGCCGGAAATGGTTGGCGCTGCCCGCAAAGGCATATCCCTCCACCAGCTGCTCTGCCGCCGAATCCGTGAACATGCCCCCGCCCTCTATCCGCATATCGCATACCCCCGCCGCGCTCATCAGCTGCCGCCACGGCCCGCTGCCCACGCAGCCAGCATCAATCGCCGCGTGGTTCAGCACCATGCTGCTCACCCGTAACCCCCCTATGGTAGTGAAATTCTCCACTTCCTGCCCATCGCCCACCTTGATAAGCATGAGCGAACCTTTCTGCGCCACCATAATATCCTTCTCCTATGTATCTGTGCTCACGCTTCCACCAGCGCCCGCAGCCGCATCTGCCCGCAATAGGTGCATCCGTCATCGGCCAGCGTTATGCTGCTGCCCACAAACCGTAAGCTCACAGGTTGCCCGCCTCCAGCACCGGGCTGGCCTCATGCAGCAACCCATGCAGCCGCTCCATCACCAGTGCCGCCTGCTTATGTCCGCCCTCGCGGCTCCACACCTGCAGCAGCACCGAAAAAGCCACCCCCGCCCCCGTCATGCTCGACCAGTCCTGCCCCTCCCACGCCCCAAAGGTAATATAGGGAAAAGCAGTGCCCTGCATGGGCCGGTCATATACCCCGCTGACCATGCCCGCCAGAGTAGTGTCCCCGCCAAGCACCTGGAAAATGGCCCTCTGCAGCGGCATTTGATTGAAATAAGTCATTGTTTTCTCCTGATGCGGCCGAATGCAACAATGCCTTCACAAAACGGCAAAGCTGCTTCACCCAATTGTCACGCACCCAATAGTTAATATGTGTTAATCTTAAAACATGCAGGAAAACGACCTACAAATATCGCCCTTTGCACTCACTGACCGCGACGCCGCCCGTCAGGCATGTAAGGATTTCATTCAGGAATACCACCCCATCCTTTCCCAGGTGGACAACCAGCTGGAAAAGATCATGACCCAGACCGAACCGCTCTATGCGCAAGCCTACAAGCCTTGGCTTAAAGGCCTGCGCGATATGTGCGCGGGCATCTTCCTCATGTCAAAAGGCATCCCCCTGCCCGACCCCGCAGCCCTTGTCGATGCCCTGAAAATGTTTTGCTTCGACAGCACCCTCAAGCTGCTCAGCGACCTGTGCGACAGTTGCAAGCTGGCCATGAAACCCGAATGGATCATCCAGTTCCGCAAAGACATTGACACAATGCTCTTCGCCGCCGCCACCCTGAACCGCAACCAGCACGCGCTCCAGCTTTAATCCGCCACGCCTTCTTGCACCAGCAGCTCCAGCATTTCCCTGTCTTCCTGCATTGCCCTCACCATGCGGATGTTAAAAGCGCGCCCCTCGAACACCAGCCGCATCGCCGGGCTCACCCCGTCCCGCCACCGCAGGTAAATGCGGTGGCTGATACGCGCCTGCACCTGCCCCGCGGCGAAAACTTCCCCGCCCGAAGCAGCATTCCCGCGCGCCTCACCACTTTTGATGGCCTGTATCTCCGCCCATGGCTGCGCAATCTCCTGCCAGCTGCGCGAAAATCCCCCCGCCCCGTCCGGTGCGCTCACCTCCTGCTGCAACGACAGCCGGTGCCTGAGCCGCGAGCAGCTATTGCGCTTTCCGGTCATAACCGCACCTCCCGAAACGGCAGGTACAGCCCCGCCGATTGCGCCGGGAACGGCTCTGCCAACCCCTCCCCGCGATTATCATATAGCTGCGCCACATGCGCCAGCATCCCCGTTTTGATCGGCGCGGGCACATCTTCCGCCGCCCCGTATCCGGTATTATAAGTCACCTCCGCCCGCTTCACCCCGCAGACATTTTGTATAATCAGCCTGTCCTTCGCCGCGTTCAGCCAATATTGGTCGGCGGCAAGCGTGGCCGTGCTGCCGTCATCGGCCACCAGTACCACGCTCGCCACGCTCACCACCGGCCCCATCGGCAGCCACACATAGTCCGGAATCCCGTAATCATACGCCAGCTTCCATGTCTGGCTCATCAGCGAGCGGCGCAGCCACTGCTCCGCCATCACCCGCGCCGATGCGATCAGGTCGCCGATCAGCGCATCCTGGTCTGTCCCGTCCACCCGCAGGTAGATTTTCGCCTCCGCCAGTGTCAGCGGCTCCGTCGCAGGCGCGGTTATGCGCTCCAGCAGCCTGCTCCTCGCAGGCCCCAGTGTAATCATCACCATGGCAATATCCTTTATGTAAAATGGAATGAAAAAGGCGAATCCACCGGCATTCGCAAGGCGCTGGTGTCCACCGGCTCGTCGCCCGTGCACATCACTGCCCATCGCTGGCGTATGAAATAGCGCGCCAGCCCGTCTGCCATCTCGTAGCGCTGCCCCTCAAAAAATTGGCGCACCACGAATCCGTCCTCGCTGCCGCGCCGCGTGAAAAGCATCAGCACCCGCATACGAAAAGCCGCTCAGGAATAAAAAAATGAAGCCCGCTTAAAAGCGCCTAATGCGCAGGCACCGGCACCGTGCCGCCAAGGGCCGTGCGGTGCGCCAGCCGGTCCACATGGGAGTCCGGATAAAAAAGTTTGGCGATCTTGTTGGAAAGCCCCATCGTGTGGTTCCCCGCAATGACTCCCATTCCGGCAATCGCACCCAGCCCGTTTGCCGCTTCCCATATCCACGCCATGGAGGCCACTTCGTGCGATTTTTCCTCAGACCAGCCCATGGTCTTCTGAATCGTTTTGGAGCTGCTTTTAATCATATGGTCGGTAAACGGCGCCATCGTGTTATTGAGCATGTAGAGCGCACCCATATGAATGCCCTCGTCCACCGCGAAAATAACCTTATCCTCGTTGGACCAGTGCTTCAGCGTGCCGTAATGCTTTACCTTTTCCCATGACGTGGCGTTCGCCGCCGGCGGGATGTTGGCATGTCCGGAATGAATGCCAAAATGATCGTTGATGCCATGCCGCGTCAGTAGCTTCGCTTCCATGGCCGCCACATAAGCCGCGCCAAACACGATCACCGTCTTGGCAAGCTGCTCTGCCCGTTCTTCCCGCGGCTTTGAGGGGTCAACCTGACATTCTTCCAGCTTGCATATCTTGCTCAATCCCGTTTCAATCGGGTCGAGGAACGGCTCGATCACGCATTTGGAAAGGCACTTCGCAGCCCCTTTCAAAATCGGCTTGGGGATAATCATATCCGCCACCGCCACCACGCCCAGCCCCGTCACGGCCGAAACCATTTCCGCGACTAAAAACCCGCCCGATTCCAGCGCAATTTTCTGCCGCTTGGAGAACTGCCGCCGGTCAACGGGCACTCCATTATTCATCGGCTGGCTGCTTGCACTTGTGGACATGAAACTCCTCCGGGTGCTTTTTCACCCTGGGAACAGCATATCACACCCTATAAACAGGAATATGACGATTCAATGAATAATACATATTTCATGAGTGGTTACCCGTTAATCGGCATAACCTGCGATAAAAAATTAAGTTATTCTTTTTTATCGTTATTGCCCGCCGTAGCATAGGAGGCGAGGTTGCTGGTCAGGTCGTGCGCTTCGTTTGAAGAACCCAGGTCCAGCATGGCTTCATGGTTGAAACCATATTCCGTGGTCATTTTATGCTTCACCTCGTCCGAAGGCTCCCCTTCACCCGCTTCCAGCACAATACCGTAATCTTCAGGAAAGAACGTACCTTGTTTCTGTGCTTCCATGAAGGATTCCAGCTTATCGGCGCGAATGGCGAGATAGGCAAAGATTTTTTTGCCATCAGGGCTTTCGCCGCGAACCAGTAGAACACAGACCGTTTTCTCAGCGATTATTTGCTCTGTGCGGGTCAGTTTTGTCACCGTATATCCCCTGTTAGAAATGCAGAATTTATTATTCAACAGCTTAGACTATACGCTATTTATAGGTCAAGCACCTTAAAAAAGGCTTAATATCAGTACGCTGGCATAAATAATTGCGTATATTCCTGCACCTGTTGCATTTTCGCAAATCCCGCACCCCCGTCCCGGCACCCAACTGTCCGGGACGGAAAACCAGCAAAAACAGTATATTAATTTACAGGCGAATAGTTAGCCGTGCCTCGCAGGGCAATCATCCCGATAGGCGTTCCTACGCTATGGGTGCCCGAAGGCGTCGCCACCGCCTTCACATACCGCTTGCCCCCGACATAGCCGAAAGCATAAGTGGTTTTGTCCAGCGTGGTCGTATTCACCGCCACCGTCACATTGGGCGAGCTCAATTCCGTCGCCACCGTGTCCACATAGGTCACATCGTCATTGCTATGGGCTATTTTCAGCGTCCAGTACACCGAGCCAGAAAGCGTATCCCCCGCCTGCCCCAGCGACACCAGCATGTTCAGGCTGTTAAACCCCTGCATGTCCACGGTGGAAGAAGTGCGCGTCGTCGTGCTGGTAGCGGGGTTGGAAACCTGCGTCACCAGAATATTATCATATAAATCTCTCATTGCTAAAAGTCCTCCACGGTTAAAAAATTACGCCAGCTTCATCAGCTTGATCGCATCAGTGTTCACCACGTCGCCGCCCACACGCGCCGTCGCATAAAACTTCACGAACGGCTTCTCGGTAAACGGATCGCGCAGGATGCGGATGCCACGGCGGCCCACGATCTGATAGGCGCTCTGGAAATCACCCACCGCCACCGAAAGCGAACCCGACGCCGCCACCGGCATGTCGGAGGCCATGAACACCGGCACGCCCAGCAGCGTGTCCGGTGCGCCCGCCGCAAGGCCCGGCTGCCACATATACTGGTTGGTCGTCGCCTGTTTAAGCAGCCGCACCTGCTGCACCGTGGTGCGGTTCATCAGGAAGCTTGCCCGGCGCGCATAGGCATCCTTCAGCGCATAGAACAAATTGATCAGCGCATCGGAAGTCACCTGCCCCGCAGTGCCGGAATTCACCTGCTGTACCTGCCCCCAGCTCGTGCCCGCCGCATAGGTCAGGATGCCGCGCGGCTGGCCCACCCCGCTGCCGCCGATAAATGCCGTGTTCTGCGTGCGCGCAAAAATATCCGAGATCTTGCCAGAAAGCCACGCCTCCACGTCAATCGCCGCATCATCCACCAGCTTCTGCGTCGCCTTCGGCTGCGCATACAGCTCATGCGTCGGAATATTCCGCTTGGCCAGCGAGGGCGTGGAAGTCTCGGTGATGACGCCCGTCTCCGCCGTCCATCCCGCCACGGCTGAAGCATGGTCGTCAATCAGGTCCAGCGCGTCGGTGGATACCGTCTCGATGGAAGCCAGCTGCCGCATCGGCGAAGTCTCAAACACCGCCTGGATGATCTTGGCAGACATGGCCGAAGTCACAAGATAGCCGCCATCGCTGTCCGAACCCACCGAAAGCGCTTTCGTCTGCAGCGCCTCCAGCCCGCCATCCATGCCTTTGCGCAGGTAGTTGCGGAAGGCCTTGCCATATTCGCCGCCGCCATCACCCTTGTAGCCTTCCACTTCCCCACCCTGCGGGCGGCTATACGCCGTCTCGATATGGTCCAGCCTTTTCTTGTAATTATCCAGCGCGGAACTGATGTTATCGAGGTGCTGGTCATACAGTGGATCGGCATGGCCCTTGCGCTCAATTTCGCGCAAACGCGCATCGTTCACCTGTTTGAATTGCTCCCACGCGCTACCCAGCGAAGAAACACGTTCCGTGATTTCATGAATACTCATATTTTATCCTTTTAGTTGAACATGATAATATTGGTAAAAACTATTGACACCGATTATTAATAAGTGTTAATTATTGGCATATAACTGCACCTCCTTACCGACTGAAATGAACATTCATCAGCCGATGCCACCAGGGAACGACATGACAGCGCCTGCGGAAAAACCCGTACGGATCTCTGCCATCGCCGACATCGCCAACGGCATGATCGAGCAGGCTTTCATCAGCCAGGTAATGCGCGCGGCACAGTCCGCCCCAATGCCCGCCATCACCTTAAGCGACGGCCCCATCCTTGAGCACCTGAACACCCAGAAAGGCGAAGCCGCCCTGCGCGAGCAGCTGAACAAGGACGTAAGCGTGGTCGTGGCCCTTGTCGGCATCCCCAGCTCCTCAAGCTACGAAGGCGACATCCACCAGCTTCTGGCCACGTGGAGCACTTCTAAAAAACCCGTGCTCCTCATCGCCAGCTGCGACAAGCGCGCCACTGCCCGTGCCATTAACAGCTGGCAGGGCTGGGAACATCTGGCCCGCCGCCTCAATCAGCCGGTGGAAACACTGAAACAGGCCATTGTCGTAAACGAGGATTACATTGTCGCTGGCGGGGGCGAAAAAGCGCTGGCGGAAATCCAAAAAAGCATTACTGTAGCCCAATCCCTGAAAGCCGTTCTTTCCCCTCCTCAAAGCCCCGCGCCCTCCATCAGCGTGCAGCTGCCGAAGATCGAAGGAATGCCTGAGCTGTCCCCCCTGTTAAACGCCTGACCACCGGAAACCCCATGTTTGCATCAGCGCTTAAAAAGAAACTGAATTATGTGCAGGGCCTTCAGGCTCAGCGCCCGGACCACATCTTCCTCGTGCGCGGGCTGGATACCACCGGCCAGCCCGCTTGGTATTACGTCATGGTAGACCGTGGCAAGCGCGACGCCTTCCGCGACAAAAGCGGCGTCGCCATCCTCAAGCTCACCGACTTCGGCGCCATCCTGCATTCCGGCTTCGGCGAAAACCCGCCAGAACACATTCGCCTCCGCATGGCCGAAGAATACGGCTTCACCAGCAACTAAAGCCTGAGCACCCCGATCGCCCGGTCAAGCGCCTCCGCCAGCGCCACCAGCTGCCCGCCCTGCTGCAGCTGCTTCACCACCGTCACCTGCGCCGCCTCATTCGCCGGGAAGGTGACCAGGCTGATTTCCCACAGCTCCACCTCTGCCAGCTTCCTCACCCCCGTCACCTCGTCAATACGGTATCGGATCGGCGAATAGCCGATGGATAATCCCGATATCGCTCCGGCCGTAAGCAGCGCGTGGGCCTCCCGGGCCCGCTGGATCTCCATCAGCAGCTTCCCTTCCACATAAAGCCCGCGCTCATCCTCGGCAATTTGCGTAAACACGCCTATAGGCTCGTCCTGCTGGTGTTGCCACAGCAGCTTGATGTCCTGAACCCTTCCCTTCAGCGTGTGGGAAAATGCGCCTCGCATCATCACATCCTGCTGGTTGTCAATCACCCCGAACACGCTCGCATAACCCGCAAACGCCCCCGTTTCCGTAACTGATTTGATTGAAAGGGAAAATCCTAATTTTTTCCGTTCCCGCATCGACACGCTTAACCTCCTGTTAATAAACATCTGCTACCCCCTGAATAATCCACATGCTATAATTATCGTAAGACAGAAAGGCATCCCTATGGTCATCAACCTATGGCGCAGGCTCGCGAATATTGACCTGCGCACCCTCGCGCTGTTTCGTATCGCTCTGGCAAGTTCCCTGATTATCGCCCTGATGACCTATGCGCCGGATTTCAGCTACATTTTCCCCGATGATGGCATCTTCCCCCGTAGCAACATCATTGAAAATTTTCCTGACAAAGGCTTCTCCCTCTTTCTGGCCTCGGCATATCCGCCCTACACCATTGCGCTTTTCGCAATAGGCTACCTCTCGGCCCTTGCCCTTCTGGTCGGCTATTACACCCGCACCGCCACCATCATTGCCTGGGTCATCGTGGCCTCCCTCAATAGCCGGCTGGAACCATTCCTTTATTATGCTGACACACAGCTGCTTATGCTGCTGTTCTGGAGCATATTCCTGCCGCTCGGCGCACGCTTCTCCGTAGACCACGCCCTCTCCCGCCCCCGCCTGGAAGTGCCTAATAACTTTGCCTCTCTGGCCACCCTCGCCATATTGCTGCAGGAGTCCTATCTCTATATATTCGGCGCGCTTTTCAAGGACTCCGACATCTGGCGTGTAGACCACACCGCCATCCAATATGCTTTCAACATGCTGGAGGTGAAGCGCGTCATCAGCGAGTTCCTGCTGCAATACCCTGTCATGCTTCAATACCTAACCGCTTATGTCTTCTACCTTGAGTTGCTTTGCGTGATCTTCCTGTTCCTGCCGGTCATGACCGAATGGTCGCGCCTGATCTTCTTCTTCCTTCTGGCCGCAATGCATGTCGGCTTCGGCACTTTGCTGAACGTCGGCTATTTCCCTATCATCAGTATAACCGGCCTCATGGTCTTCCTGCCCGGCTTCATCTGGGATTACGCCACGCGGATAATCGCCACCCATTTCAGGCCGTCCCAGCACACCATATACTATGACCAGCCCTGCGACTTCTGTTGCAAGACCTGCCTCATTTTCCGCGAGCTTAGCATTCTGCAATCAGCTCATGTTGAACCCGCTCAGGATACTCCGGCCATTTATGAAGTGATGCAGCGTGAAAACAGCTGGGTCGTAAAAACCGATTCCGGCGCTCTCCTCACCAAATGGGAAGCCGTGTCCTACATGTGGCGCCATTCGCCTATTCTGTTCATTCCCGGTATCCTCTTCAGCCTCCCGGGCATGAAGCAGCTGGGCGAGGCGATATATCACTGCATCGCCAAAAACCGCGGTAAAATCGCCAAATACTCCGCACGCTTCCTGCCCTATCGCAGCATGGATATAAAACCCTCCCTGCTGTCTGCATTCGTGCTGGTTCCCCTGATTGCCCTTGTCTTCACCGAGAACTGGTACGAAACCGAGGAAGGCGGCTATGAAAACATGCCGCTTCCGCTTCGCAAAACCGTAGATAACCTGCACCTCTATCAGGAATGGAAAATGTTTGCCCCCTGGCCTCGCACCACCAGCAACTGGTTTCATCTAGACGGGCAGATGGATGATGGAAAAAGCATTGAGCTTTATTTTAACAAGGAAACCTCCTCAAAAATTTCCATCCCCACCATCGCCATGGAAACCGCCCCCTCAGACCGCATGAACTGCTTCCTCGGCGTCGTAAACGATGCTGTATTCCGCAATCTCTATGCCCCCGGCTATTGCGCCGTCTACAACCAAACCCACGACAGGAAAATTGTGACCCTGACCGGCACGGAATATATGCGCCCCACCAGGATAGACCGCCCAAGAAGCGAGTGGCCCCTGAAAAAGCGAACCTTATTCGTCTATGATTGCGATACCAAAACCAAGGAAGACGTGGATACGGATTACCATCTCATCAAGCCCGAGGATGTGAGCCCTATGTCAGACCCTCTGCCCGCCTTGGAAGAAATGAAAAAACCTGATTAGCTTTTTTTATCCGCCACCACCCGGAATTCCACGCGCACCGCTTTCTTGATAACGTCGTCGCCCGACCATTCCTTCTGGCCGATACCGTAATCCCCGCGCTGCATGGTAAAATACCCCGTGGCAATGGCGCGCCCGTCATCCACGAACTCGATGATGAAATTCAGAGTAACCGGCACCGTCTTGCCCCGCAGCGTCAGGTTTCCCTTGGCATAAAAATCCTCCGTACCCGGCACCATGTCGATCTTTTCGGATTTAAACGTCGCCTTCGGGTGCTCCGCCGTGTCCAGCCATTCCGCCGTCAGTAGCGTGTCCTTCGTCTGGCTGTCGGCAAGCTCCATGCTGGCCACATCCACCTCGACATTGATATGGCTGATGTCCAAATGCTCAGGGTCGAAAGCAATATCCGCGTCAAAACGGTTGAACTTCCCTTCCACCGGCGCGTTATTCTGCGTCGCCGTGAATTTGAGCGAGCTCTTCTCCTTCAACAGCGTATAAACCGGCGCGGGCTTCACCACGGGTGCAACCGCCGTGACGCTTGATGTTGCGGTAGCGGTGTCTGCCGCCGTCGCCGGAGCGGCCATCGCGCTCAGGCAGCTAGCAGCCAGTATTAGTGTCGGAAGGTTGGATAGTCTGCGGCTCATAACTCGTTACCTCTTTTACAAACGGAAGCATTCGCCGCAGCACATTATTACGATAATAAAAATGATGCAACAGCGCCGCCAGCGCATGTAAGCTCACCATCACGATAATCATCCATGCAATCGCCTCATGCGCGTCGCGCAGCGTCCCTTTCCAGCCCGGCTCCGCCCCGATCAGGTTGGGCGCCGTAAACCACCCGAACACCGACACGCTGAACCCCGCCGCCGAAGACATCAGCCACCCCGTCAGCGGCATGGCGAACATCAGCACATATAGCGCAAAATGCCCGAGATGCGCCAGTATCCTCTCAAACTTCGGAATCGAAGGCGGCAGTACCGGCTGGATATTCACCGCCTTCCACGCCACCCGCACGCACACCAGCGCCAGCAAGATCATTCCTGTGGATTTATGGATGTTATACAGCTTGAACATATCCGGGCTCGGCTTCATATCCGTCATCACAAACCCCACCGCAAGCATAAAGAATATGGTAAGCGCAATCAGCCAGTGCAGCAGCTTCGCCACGCTGCCATAGCTGTAAACAGTGTTTTTAACCGACATGGTCCCCCGCTATTTTTCGGGCTATTTTGTCCCCTAACACCCTCTCGCGCAATCATTATGTCATCCCCCTCGGCCCATAGCCCACCGCTGCCCGTTTTTCATCATCGGTGAGGAAACTCGCCTTCTCCACCCGGTCCCACACCGCTTGGTTGCGCAGCGCCAGCGCTGAAACCTGGTCGGTGTTCGGCACCAGCATCAGCTTTTCCCCATACTTGCCCGAAAACCATCCCGAAAGCGCGTCCGCCGTGGCCGTCACCAGCGGCACCACCGTCTGTTCCCACAGCGCCAGCCTCGCCTCCTGTAAATTGGAATAGGTATTGTCCCCCGGAATCCCCAGCAGCTGCGGCGGCACGCCGAATGCCTGCGCAATATCCCGCGCCGAGGCGTGCTTCGCCTGTACAAAATCCATGTCCTGTGGGCTCAGGCTCATCTCTTTCCAGTCCAGCCCTCCCTCCAGCAGCAGCGGCCTGCCAGCATTCGCCGGGCCCATGAACTGCTCGTCGATCTGTTGTTTCACTCTTGAATACTGGTCTTCCGAAAGCACACCCCCCGCCGTGCCTTCCGGCCTCACCACCAGCGCCCCGCTGGGCCGCGCCCCGTTTTGCAGCAGCGCCTGGTTCCACGCCCCCGCCTGGTTATGCTGGTCAATGCTATACGCCGCCGCCGCCACCGGCGAAAGCCCGTACCAGTCATTCACCGGGTGGAAGCTCTTAAGATGCAGGATGGAAGAAGTGCCCTTCATCCCGTCCACCGGGAAATCCTTCACCACATCCCCCACCGTATACCGGTACGCCCCCGGCATCATCCCTTTGCCTGCGATAATCACCACCCGGTCAGGCCGCAGCAGGTAAAGCTCGCTTGGCGCCCCCCCGCTTGGCCCCGCCGCCTGCACAAACGCATTGCCGCTTATCAGCCGGTATTTATACAGCGCCTGGAAAAAATCCGTTCCGCACGCAGCGGGGTTTGGCTTTTGCAGCAGGTCGAGTAGCGGGTGCGCCTTCAGCTCCCTTCGCGCGCCCCTGCCCCCCACGCTTATCAGGTCAAACGGCACTGAAGCCGCCGCCACCGCCACCATCTCTATCGCCCGGTAGGCAATCACGTTGCGCACATACGCCTCTTCCGAGAACTTGAAATAATTGCGTGTCATCCACACCGGCTGCCCGGGCATGACCATGTAAGAGCGCATCGCCCCCTGCCCTTGTGCCAGCTCCGCCGCAAAATCCTTGCGTCCCTGCACTTTGCCGCGCTTGCCCGTCAATGCCCGTAAAAAGCGCATGGGAATTCTGTTCTGAGTCTGCTGAAAGCTCATGACCTGCACTCCTGAAGATGGTGGGAATCACCGACACGAATGTCAGCGTATATTTAAGAAGTAACCCGCACCCTCATGCTCAGGAAGGTGCAAAATGCATTTTTCCAAAAAATAAATCGCAGGCAAAAAAAAGGCCCCTGAAACTATCAGGGGCCAGCTAAAGGAAAGGACAACAAAAAAACTATTTCATCAGGCTCGGCGCAGGCGCATCTTGCTGCATCTGCTGCGCGCATTTGGCGCAGCATGTCTGCACCTTGGCCGGGTCAAGCGCCCCCACGTCAACATTACGGTCACCGGCAATCTTAAGTAGAGAGCCCTGAATATCACTAGCACTAAAATCGTAAGCCATGCGTACCTCTTAGTTAGCTTTGCTATCGTGTTTCTGCACCAGGTCCTGCGCCATGTTGAGTGCAATGCCGCGCACATGCGCCGGCTGCAGCAGCAACCCGGATTTGTCGCGCACGTCCTTGAACAATTCCATCAGCCCCGGCCACAGGCGGTCTGCCACATCCATAATCATCTGCCCCTTGGTCATGGGCACATCCCTGCGCACAACGGTCACCCCTTGCGACGCGGCAGGCGGCGTGGCGTTTTTCGCCTTGCTCACCCAATTGCTGATCGTTTCGTTGGCCATGGCTGATACCTAAAAAATAGTTAACAACACCTTTAATTATCCCTGAGAATACGCGAAGTATTTTAACATAAGGTTAACGTAAATCACATTTTTTAGGTCCAACAATTAATCATTGGCGCGCCTCAGCGGCACTCGCCATAAATCGCACTATATCTGGTGTTTTCCCGATTTTGATGGTAAAAATACCTTGACCATCACGCCATTTTTGCACCGCACCATTAACTATTAATGGCTACTGTTTAATAACTAAAGCAGCCGCATCCGCAGCTTGTCCCACCCACATGCCCTTATCCAGTTCAGGTATTGCGTTAGCGCATCCACCTGGTCGTCATGTGCCGCCGCTGGAAAGCCCAGCACCTCAGCTTCAAAATCCGCAAGCCACCCTGCTGCCTTCGGCAAGGCAAGCCGCCCCGCCTCGATCAGTGCAGACACCGCCGCAAATCGCGTCACCTTATCCTGCGCAGGCTGCACCCCGATAAGGGGCAGCGCCGCCTCCCGCCTCATATCCTGCAGCAACTGCTGCCCGCTCGCCCTGTCCTCGATCAGTATCGCCTGCGGTTCCCACTGCATTGCCATCGCCAGGAACACGCGCTTCAGCTCCGGATACTCATACCGCCCCACCCGCGCATCCAGCAGGTAGCTTTGCCTGCCCACCTCGCCAAAAGTCAGGCACACGCTCGCATCATGCCCCTTGCCGCTTTTAATCGCCGTGTCCCAGCTTTGCACCACCCGGTCAAAAACCGCAGGCGCATTCTCATACCGCCCGAACCACGCCCGCCGCACCATGCCGTCCTCTTCCCGCAGCGGGTGCAGCACCCCTCCCTCTTTGCGCTCTACCCGCAGCCTGCCGCGCATCACATAAAAAAAATTGCTGCACCAAGCCATGAATGAGCATTTTGGCTAAGCCTTTCCCGACTTCACAAGTCAACCTGCATGGTATATTGGTGCGCCTCTGGAACCGTGGCAAAAGCCTCTAAAATGCTTTAGCGCGCAGGCGGGGTTTTCCCATGATGCTGCGCCTTGGGCTTCGCTGGGATGTCAGACGGCTTGCCACCGCCCATAAACACTTCCTTGAACACCGCCCTCACTGAATTCACGGCAGCCGTCCACCCTTCTTCCACCGCGTTGTCCGCCGCCATCAGCAGCGGGTCAATAATCTTGGTGGGCGAAACACCCGGCAAAAGATCAAAAATATCCTCGAACCGCTCATGCGGCGCTGCCATCTCAAAATCGGTTTCAATATCGTTGGCATCGTCATCATGCGGTGACAGCGTGGACTTCTCCCCTTCCGGCACGCGTGCCGCGCCCGAATCAGAAGACCCCGGCCCTGAGCCATACACGCTGGTGCTGCTGGTTGCCTCAGGGGCAGCCGCAGGCGCAGAAGGCATAGGTCCTACTAAATCGTCATCAGCCACGTCAGCCAAAACCCTTCATTCAAAAGCAACGATCTCAAAAGGATAGCACGCCACCCCCACGCCGGCATGTGAAATATTTATGTCACAGCCATGATAGCGGTTTAAATCGTTAAATCAGGAAGATAAAGAGCTAAAAAGCTAGTCCGGCAGGGTCACGCCGCTCAGCGCCAGCTGGTCTTTCAGCGCCTGGCGCAGCCGCACCAGCCCGGCATCGTCCTTCGCTTCGCAGCGCGCCACCAGCACCGGCTGGGTGTTCGATGCTCGCAGCAACCACCAGCCGTCAGCAGTGTTTACCCGCACCCCGTCCACGTCGCTCACATCGGCAGCCGACAGCTTCAGGCGGTTCTTGACTTCCGAGATCACGTCAAACTTGCGGTCATCCGCACAGGTGAAGCGCAGTTCAGGCGTGTTGATCCGCTGCGGCAAACCCTTGCGCAGGTCGGAGAGCTTCCCGCCATTGCGTGACAGCAGCGAAAGCAGGCGGATTGCCGCATACAAGCCATCGTCATAGCCATAATATTTATCGGCGAAGAAAATATGCCCGCTCATTTCGCCCGCCAGCGGCGCACGCGTTTCCGCCATTTTGGATTTAATCAGCGAATGCCCGGTTTTCCACATCAGCGGCTTGCCGCCCAGCCGTGCGATTTCTTCAAACAAAGCGCCGCTCGCCTTCACATCGGCAATAATCGTAGCGCCCGGCCTTTCGCGCAGCACGTCTGCGGAATACAGCATCATCAGCTGGTCGCCCCACAAAATGCCGCCCTCGTCATCCACCACGCCAATGCGGTCGCCATCGCCATCGAAAGCAAGGCCCACATCCATCTTTTCCTTCTTCACCACCGCAATCAGGTCTTCAAGGTTGTGCGGCTCGGTAGGGTCGGGATGGTGGTTCGGGAAATCACCGTCAATCTCGGAAAACAGCGTCACATGCGTGCCCGGCAGTTCCCGCGCCAGCCCTTCCATGATCTCGCCCGTCGCGCCGTTGCCGGCGTCCCATGCTGCCTTCAGCGGCTTGTCGCCGTCATAGGCAGACAGCAATACTTTCAAATATTCATCGCGCACATCGCGCGTCACATGCTCGCCCCGGCCCTTGGCAAACTGCCCGGATTCGCCAATCGTGCGCAACCCCTGGATGTCCTGCCCAAAGAACGGCCCGCTGTTCAAAACGAACTTGAACCCGTTATGGTCTTTCGGGTTGTGCGAGCCCGTCACCATCACCCCGCCGGTCGCGTCCATGCTTTTGGCCGCGTAATACAGCATCGGTGTCGGCCCAAGGCCAATATCCACCACGCGAATCCCGCATTCCGTAATTCCGCGTATCAGCGCTTCCACCATGGCAGGCGAGCTCATGCGCCCGTCGCGGCCTACGCAGATAGTGCCTTTTTCATCAAAGCTCGCAGCCGTTGTGCCAAAGGCACGCCCGATGTAATAGGCGTCCTCCACCCGTAAAGATTGCCCAGCGATACCACGGATATCGTACTCGCGAAACATCGAGGCATCGAAACGATGACCCGCAGTTTCTTTTAAATTTGCTTCATTTTTCATGCGCATCACCTACCTAAATGCGCCTGAAAGGTCAATAGTTTTTTACAAAACTACGGCGCGGGCAGCCCCGGTGTTACCAGTTTATTGTTAATTCTCCGCTGCTCAGCCAGTTGCACCGTAATAGCCTTCGCTTTGCGTGAATCCATGTAAGCAAGGATAGGAGCCACTTTTTTCTCAGACATTTTATCAATCACCAGTAGGAGAATGGGCATTTCCACCTCGTCGAAAATGCGCGCCGCGTCCTTCGGTTTCATGTTCTCATAGATCTTCACAAGGCTGCGTATTTTCGCATCCTCCTTTTCGTTATACTGCGACAGCAGCGACGCCACTTCCTTTTTCATCGCCTCCACCTGCATGATCTTTTCGTCAATGCGCTTTTCCGTGGCCGAAAGCGTTGATTCTTTAATCATCACGTTGCGCTCCCAGCGGTCCAGCTCATCGCGCCGTTGCGCAAGGTTTTGTAGCAGCTCCACCTCCACCGGCGTGTAGCGCCGGTCCACCGTCGTCCCCGGCCCAGCGGTCACCGCCGGGTTGTCCTCGGGCTTGTCCTTGCCTTCCTTCCCCCCCTCGGCAGGCTTTGCCGGGGTGGCCGAAGGCATGTTAGGCGGGGTCGCTTTCGCCGAAACCGTGTCTGGCGGCGGCGCAGGAATAGCAGCGGCGGGCGCACCCTTGGCCGGGTCCGCTGGCGGCGGAACCGCCGGGGCGGCAGGAGTCGGATCGGCAGGTTTGAACGCCCCGGCAGCCTTGTCGGCAGGCTTGCTTGCATCCGCAGGTTTCGCCCCGGCGTCTGCGGGCTTCGCAGCCGCGTCGGCGGGTTTGGTTGCGGCGTCCGCAGGCTTTGCCGCCGCGGCTTGCGCCAGCGCGTCGGTGTTATGCGTAATGTCCATCAGCTTCACGCAAAGCAGCAGCGTGGCCACCGTAATGGTCGAGGGGATAATGCGAAAGCGCACCGCTAGCACCCCTTCACAAATCTGGCCGCGCTAAAAAACCTCATCACCCTTTAATCCCCGCCTTAATAAGGTCCAGCAATTCCTGCTCCGAGCGCGAGCGCACCCGGTTGCGGTCGCGTGGTTTTTGCACCTCTTCCTGCTGCGCCTGCATATCGCGCTGTGCCTGCAACTCACGGTTCCGGCTCATCACCCGCGTCAATGTTTCTTCCAGCGTATTGGGGTTTCGCACCACTTCCCGCGCCACTTCCCTCAGCGCTTCCTCGCGCTCGGCCTGCGCGTTGGCTTTCGGCTCGGCGGGCAGCTCATAGCGCGGGAATTGCGCCGTCTCGAACGCCTGCGGCTTGGCGGGCTTTTCTTCTTCCGCAGCCACCGCCACCGGCTCCTCTTTCACCACCACCGGCTCCGCCTTGGCTTCCAAGGGCGCTACCGGCTTGGCCGCTGGCCTCGCGGGCTGCTCCGCCGAAACCCTCTGCTGCGCCCGTCCCACGGCAAATCCTGCCTCCATCTGGTTAGCCAGCTTGTTGCCCTTCTCAATCATGAACGCCAGGTCATCCAGCAAATAATTCGCCTTGTCGATCCGGTGCTGGATATTCTCCCCGATCTTCTTGCTCGCCACCTGCAAGCCCACAATACTCTCTGAGGCCCGCTGCGTGGAATCGTCGAAATGCTTCAGCAAAATCGCCAGCTCCCCCTTGCTGTCCTGCAATATTTTAATCCTTCGGTTCAGCAGCCAGCAATAGCCGATGGTGATGGCCAGCAGCACGATAATGACCGCATTGATCAGCATCGTTGCCAGCCCCGCCGTCACAGCGTGATCTCCCGTATCTTGCGCTTGATTTCCTCATGCACCGAAATGGCGATCTTGTCCTCCACCCGCCCCAGCGAGCCCGTCGTCACCGGAATCCCCCCGCAGCGCAGCGTGATGGGGTCTTCCTGCTTGCAGTCCAGCAGTAGCGTGCTTCCCACCTTAAGGCTCATGATGTCGCCCAGCGTCACCGTCTTCTGGTCGAAAATCGCCTCAACCTCCACATTGGTGGCGCGCAATTCTTTCCCAAGGTGCTTTTCCCACACCGTGTCCTGCCCGAAATTTTCCCCCATGAACATCTGCAGCAGCAGGTCATGAATGGGTTCAAGCGTGGCATGTGGCAGCAGCACTTCAATAATGCCGCCCCGGTCTTCGATCATATCCACCCGGAACCGCACCAGCAGCACGGGGTTCCCCGGCCGCGTGATCGTCACAAAGCGCGGGTTGCTTTCCAGCCGGTCGAACAAAAATGTCGCAGGCGACAGCGGCTCAAACGCGCTGCTCATTTCCGCAAGCACGATGTCGATCATCCGCTTCACAATATCCTGTTCAATCGTCGTGTAAGGCCGTCCTTCCACGCGCATCGCCCGGTGCGCCTTGCGCCCCCCCAGCAAAATATCCACCATGGAATAAATCTGGCTGGAATCCACCGTCACCAGCCCAAAATTTTCCCACTCCACGGCGCGGAACACCACCAGTAGCGCAGGCAAGGGAATTGAGTTCAAATAATCCTCGAACCGGAGCGACACCATCGAATCCAGCACCACGTCCACGTTCTCGGACGTGAAATTGCGAAGCGACGTCGCCAGCTGCCGCACCATGCGGTCAAACACCACTTCCAGCATCGGCAGCTTTTCATACGCCGTCATGGATTTATCCATGATGGCGAAAATGCCGTCGTCCTTATCGCCGCCGGCATCTTTCTTCGTGTCGAAGCCCAGCAGCGTGTCGATCTCGTCCTGGTTCAGGATGCGCTGTGGCGCATCGCCGCCAGCGTCTGCCGCCGCTACGGGCGCAGCATCACCGCCCTCGGCTTTGGCTTTTTCCTCTGCCTCCAGCGCGGCTGCCCATTCATCGGCAGCGGCCTGGTCATCTGTACCTTCATTCTCAGCCATAAGAGTCTTATTCAGTTCAAGAACTTATATCATGTATTTCACAGCGCCACAATCCGTAGCGTGCAATACATGGCAAGTATTGTGCCAGAAGCGTAAAGGGATGCAAGTTCTATGGACACGCCACGCGCGCAACCCAACCCATCCTAGTTGACGATGATTTCCTTGAACAACACATCGTTGATCTTCACATCGCCAAGGCTCTTATTGGCGCGCAGCAAAATCTCCTCGCGCAACCGCTGGATGCCCGCGCTGCCGGCAAGGTCACTCGGCCTCAGCTCGCGCAGGTAAGTGTTCACCGCGTCTATCAGCCGCGGTGAATTCCCCTCGATCTTGGAAATATCGCCCTTATGCGCCACTTCAAGGATCACCGTAGTCTTAAGGAAGGTCGCATTCGCCTTGCCGTTTGAATTCAGGTTCACCAGGAATTCCGGCAGGGTATAAAATACCGCCTTCTCCACCGGCTTGCCGTCTGGCCCCAGCTCAGTGTTTTCCTTGGACTCTTTCCCGCCGATGAATCCACCGAAATACGCGCCCGCCGCGCCGCCCAGCAAAATAAGAATGGCCAGCACTCCGATGATGATGACTTTCTTCCGGGATTTTTTTTGGACTTTCCCGGCTTCGCCTTCAGCGCCTTCTGCGGCTTCGCCTTCTTTTACTTCTTCATCCGCCGGTTCTTTTTTTGCCATATCATCCTCAGGTCTTTTGTCTTGTTATCAATGCTATAATGCCTTTGCCTTCGCCGCACAAGTACCAGCTTGGTGCGCTGCAAAAAAACTTCATTCCCCAGTGCTGCTGTTAATACGTCCCGCACCCTATCACGCAAAGATTAACACTCTCTTCACCGCCATAAGCGGCGCATAAAAATTTTGGCACGCTTCGTGCTTGTAGGTAGGCATTCGAAATCGCAAACCACGCGGACATGCCATGGATAACGCAACCTACGTCACAATCGGCCGCCAGC
>JANYCJ010000136.1 GCA_025360345.1 Alphaproteobacteria bacterium
CCGGACATGAAGGCAGGCTGCTCGCTGGAAGATTCCTGCCCCCCGGCGGAATTCCAGAAATTCAAAGACGCCCACCCCGACCACCTCGTCGTCACTTACATCAATTGCTCCGCCGCCGTCAAAGCCATGTCCGACATCATCGTGACCTCAACGAACGCAGAAGCCATCATCAACCAGCTCCCGCTGGACCAGAAAATCATCTTCGCCCCGGATCGCTATCTGGGTGATTACCTCAACAAGAAAACCGGCCGCAATATGCTGCTATGGAACGGCAGCTGCATGGTGCATGAGCGCTTCTCCGAAGAGGAGCTTATTAAGCTGAAAGTCCGCCACCCGGAAGCCGCAATCATCGCCCACCCGGAATGCCCCGCCCACCTGCTGCGCCACGCCCAGCATATTGGCTCCACCTCATCGCTCATCCGCTTTGCGGCAGACCGCCCCGGCGAAAGCTTCATTGTGCTCACCGAGCCCGGCATCCTCCACCAGATGAAAAAACGCTCCCCCGGTAGCACCTTTTACGACGTGCCCGGCATCTCCGGCGGTGCGTGCATCTCCTGCAATAACTGCCCATACATGAAGCTCAACACGCTCCAGAAAATCTATGAATGTATGCTCTCCCGCAGCCCCAGCATCGAACTATCCCAGGACCTCATTATTCGCGCAAAAAAACCGCTGGAGCGAATGCTGCAAATGTCCGAAGGCCTTGGCCGCACCAACTAAGGCTGCAAGCCCTTTTCCATATCCTTGGAAATTCCCTTGCGGATACTGCCCGCAAGATCGGCGATATAGTCGTTATTCTTCGCAAGTTCTTTGCTCGGCACCATAAACACCAGGCTCGCATTGCGTTCGCCGTGCGCCGCATGTAAATCCTGTGCCGAGTAAGGCGGCGCGCGCAATACTTTGCTTGCCGTAGCGCGCGCGTTTTGTACAAAAGCGCCTGCTTTGGGCTGTGCCACATAGTCCGGCGCAGAAACATCCAGTGTAAAAAGCGTCATCTTGTCGCGCCAGTCCGGCGCGATACGGTCATATTCCCTAAGAATCGGGTTGCCCAGCGCCGAGGCTAAATCATCCCGGGAGGGGGTACGTAGCGCCATTGTCGCGTGCCCCGCGTTAAAAGCAAAATTATAGGACTGGTCTTTATTGGGAAGCGATTTACCCAACATCCGCTTCAGCCCTTCGCATTCCCGGTCCTCCACATGCAGTACAAACTGCGCCACACCGGAAGTCGCCCCCGGGGCAAGGCCTTGCCCATGGCTGTTCAGAAGATGCGTGTCCGCCCCCGCAAGACTGCGGATATTGGCATTTGCAGCGCTGCGCACCTGCTCGGTATTTACCCGGCCCCAATAATCATAATGGTCTGCAGGTGTCATAAACCCCAGCGAGGAAGACAGATACATGTCCCCCACCTTCAAATCTTTTTCCTTCAACCATCCTGCAAGCTGGCCCACGCGCTTCTTGTCGTCCAGCTCTAGCATCACCGTTTCCACCTGCTGGTGTTCCACCATATGCTTGATCTTCGCAAAATTATCCGGGTGCAGCCAGCTTTCTGGTTTTTCCATCTGCTCGCGGAAATAGCTGCGCGTCTGTGCGTCCTGCCGTGGCGGGTAGCTCGCCCCCTGCACCGCGAAATACGCCACATCTTCCTTCGTCCGCCGTTTCGGCACAGTGGAGGGCGCAATGCCTGCCGCATCCATCAGCTTGCGCTCATGCTTGGAAGGCTCCGGTGAGCCCTTTATGCGGAAATCTTCGCGCGGCATCTGCGTCACCCATTTCACATAATGCGGCGTGAGCTTGTCTATGAATTCCTCAGGCGTGGCCGATTCCTTGATGAGCACGAAAATATTATTCATCGCCTTCATCTGCGTCAGGTTATTGTCAAACAGCACTGCCTTTTCATAGCCTTGCCCCGCGTCCTTACCAATATTGGCCAGCAGGTCAAGGCTGCGTAAGCCTGCAATACCCACAAACACTTCTTTTTCCGCGTCAATCGCCTGCCGCTTTAATTGCGCGTAAGCATCTGTGCACTGCACATTGTTATTAATCACGAAGGGCATACGCGCTATTTGCTTCTTATCTTCGTAACGCGTGAAAAGGGCAGGGGGTAAATCTAATGCCATAATAAACTCTTCGGTATGAATCTTGTGTAATAATAAACGAAAATTAATTATTTACAAAATACACTTCGATGACAATTTATTAGTTATTGGAATGAAAGGAAATTTATGCCGCAATCCCGGCATTGGGCACCACAGCCTGCGGTAGCAGCAGGCGGGAATATTGCGTGGTGTCCAGCAGCTCCATATACACGTTCAGCGTGTTCTGGCACATAATATCCAGCGAGAACTGCCGCGCATTTACCACGGCGTGCTCCGCCATCCAGTGCAGCGTCTCGTCGTCAAGGTTCAATGCGTGCTCAATGAACATGGAGAGCAACTCATCCTTGCCGGGCTCAATCAGCCAGCCCGTCACATCTGGCACCACTGTCTCCTGCGGGCCGCCTTGATTAGTGGCAATCACCGGTTTGCCCATCGCCTGCGCTTCCAGCACCACGCGCCCGAACGCTTCCGGCTCAACTGACGTGGCCACCACTACCCGCGCCAGCATGTAAGCCTCGCTCACATAATTGGTGTGCCGCGCCATGCGCACATGCCCCTCCAGCCCAAGGCTGGTAATCAGTTGTTCCAGCTCCTCGCGAAACGTTACATGGCCCTTGTCGTCGCCAAGGATGACCGCGAAGAAATTCCGGTGCGGCAGTTTCGCCAGCGCCCGCAGGAAAACATCCTGTCCCTTCCACCGCGTAATCCGCCCGGGAAATAAAATCAGCGGCAATTCTTCCGGAAGCCGCCATTCCTTGGTGATCTCGATCATCCGCTGAGGCGAATGCGCGAAAGGGTTGAACAGTTTCAGATCCACCCCGCGGTGTATGATCCGCATCCGTGAATTATCCATCGGGTAATGCGTATTGATATGGTCGGCGATGAACCGTGAAATGGCAATCACCCGCTCGCCCCGGGTCATAATGCTGTTATACCACCGCTTGCCCGTGCCTTTCAGGCCATACGTGCCGTGAAACGTGGTAACGAAATGGCACTTGGTGCGCTTGCACGCCAGCCACGCGCTCCACGCTGGCGCACGCGAGCGCGCATGGACGATGTCCACCTTGTGTTCCTTAATCAGCTTGGCAAGCCGCTTTGCATTGCGGCGTATCACCATGGGGTTTTTGGAGGCCAGCGGCAGCTGGATATGTAAAATGCCGCTATGCGCCAGCTGCGCCACCATCGCCCCGCCTTCGGAAGCCACGATGGGTTTGCCGCCCGCCTTTTTTATGGCCCGTGCCATCTCGATCGTGCCGCGCTCCACACCGCCGCTGCGCAGCTCCGGCAGCACCTGCAAGATCACAGGCTGCTTGAGAAGGGCAGGGCTAACAGCGGCCGTGTCGGGTGGTAGTGGCGTTTGCATTTGCGTCGGTAGAGGGTTATACACTCACAATATCACTAATGGCTGTAAAGATGAACATGCAAAGCGTCAAGAAAGAAAGCCGAAACGGCACTGCTTTTCTTATTTTGCCGGATGGCAGGCAACTCGCCTATCAGTTGAGCGAAGGCCGTTCGCCCGGCGTGGTCTTCCTCAGCGGCTTCCGCTCAGATATGACCGGGGCTAAGGCCAGCGCCATGGCAGACTATTGCAAGCAGGCCGGGCAGCGTTTCCTGCGCTTCGATTATACCGGCCATGGCCAATCCTCCGGTGATTTTATGGACTGCACCATAGGGGGCTGGAAAAACGATGCGCTGGCCATGCTCGACCACCTCATGCCCGAAGAATGCATCCTCATCGGCTCCAGCATGGGCGCATGGATCATGCTGCTCGCAGCCCGGGAGCGCCAGCAGCAGGTGCGCGGGCTTCTCGGCCTCGCCAGTGCCGCAGATTTCACGGAAAACCTCGTCTGGCGCGCTATGACGCCTGAACAGCAAAACATCCTGCTCACGCAGAAAATCCTGTCCATTCCCTCATGCAATGGGCAGGAGCCATACCCCATCACCCTGAAGCTGGTGGAAGAGGCACGGGCCAACCTGCTGCTCACCGGCCCCATCCCCTTGCACATGCCCGTCCACCTGGTGCACGGCCTTAAAGATGAGGACGTGCCGTGGCAAACTTCCGTGACCATTGCCGAAAACCTTGCCTCCGCCGACGTGCGCCTGACCCTCATTAAAGACGCAAACCACCGCCTTTCGGAGCCGGCCCATATCGAGGCCATCACCACTGCCTTGTCATCGCTGCTGAAAAAACAGAACTCCGCTTAAGCAGCAGGCTCCCCCGCGACCGCATTAATCAGCGAGTAGGGGAAATAGCCGAAATACACCAGAAGCGCCCCTGCGAAAAACAGCAGTGTCAGAAGCGCAAGCAGCGAAATGCCCAGAAAAATACGGTCAGCCGAAAGCATGGGTATTCTCCATTTTCAATATAAAACCGGTCATGGTTGCACCGCTCCGGCGGCTTGCACAGGGGCGGGCGCGGGCAAAGGGGGAAGGAAATCAAAATAATTTTTGTCGTAACGGTAGGAGCTGATAATCACGATCATTTTACCGGTATCTTTATTGAACACCGCCAATTCTGAAACCAGCTTGTCGTTCTCGTTCACCTCAAGGATTTTCCCCGCAAGCGAATAGCTAATGGAATAATGCCCGTTGGGCAGCGCGGAAACGTCTCCGCGGATCTTATTGGAAAACGGGTGGATGCGCGTTCCATTATAAATCACGTTCAGGGTGTTGTTCTCCGGAAAGAACTTCACGATACGCGATTCAGAGGAGTCTTCCTGGTAATTGGCGAAAAACATAATCGAGCCGTCTGGCTGGAAACTGGCATCATGCTGCCCCAGCCAGTCTCCCTTTCCCACCCACACAAATTGCTTCAGGTCCAGGTCAATCACTGCCACAGCATCAATGCTGCGCATGGAAATAAGGATTTGCCCGGCCTTGAACATAGGAAAATGCTTTGCCATTTCCGGCTCCAGCATCATCGCGGAATTCACATGCAGCAAATCCCATATCACCGTATTATGCCCCGTGCTGGTTGAAATCAGATAGCGGTAAGGGGAATTATACAAGGCATCAACCACCGAAAGCGTCCGCTTTTCGTTGCCGTTGCTGTCCAGTATGAAAATGGAGTCTTCAAGAAAATATTTCTCATCGAAATGAATATCCGGGTAGCGTTTTTTATCCGCCATCGTGTGCCGTATGCCCACGATATCGCCATCCGCCGTCATATTGACTTTGTGATGCACATGTTTGTCATATGTCCACAAAACCTTCGAATTCTTGTCAATCTTGACCAGCGCCGTGCCGCTCGGGGTTGTCCCCGGCGTAAGCGAATTAAAAAGCAGGTCGCCATTGGGAAAAACATGCGCGTCCGACCAGTCGCGGTATGAGTCGTCCGGCTGCTTCCAGTGATAAATCTGGTTGCCGTTTTCATCCAGCAGAAGGGCCGCCGAGTCGCCGGAATAGGTAAACAGCGTATATCCGTTATAAGATTGGTTCAGCTTGAAATTGATCTTAGTGCTGACATGGTCATAGCTGACCCGCTCAAGCTTGGCTTTTTCCACCATGCGCCGCGACGCGCTCAGCGCCTGCGCTGCTTCAATGGATTCCCGCAGCAGCGTGTAGGGGAAGTGCTTATAATAGCAGCTGGTAGCACCCATCGTAAACACAAAGCAGCACAGGAAGAAGAGTGCTGCATACCTCAGCAGCGGTTTTGTTGGGGGCATATCAATGAATAACAAACATCAGGCGAGGCTAAACTTCCACAGAGCCTACATAATATTTCACCGCTTGCCAATCACAACTTCGCCCGGAGCTTTTGAAAAACCCCGCATTCCGCATGGCTTAGACCCGCAATTCCACACGCCTCCGCTGATAATTTGCTAATTTTCTTTTTGCAAGCGGCAGGAATTGGCGGTAATGATGTTCCTCCCTAAATCAAATCCATGGAATATGCGTATGAAACCCACCGAAAAGCCCAAGAATCCTTGTTTCTCCTCTGGCCCTTGCGCCAAGCGCCCCGGCTGGACCCTCGAAGCGTTGAAAGACGCCGCCCTCGGCCGCTCCCACCGCGCCAAGATCGGCAAGAACAAGCTGGCCGAGGTGATTGACCGCAGCAAGAAAGTGCTAGGCATCCCTGAAAATTACCTCGTCGGCATTGTGCCCGCTTCCGATACCGGCGCCATCGAAATGGCCATGTGGTCGCTTCTCGGCGCCCGCGGCGTGGACGTGCTGGCATGGGAATCCTTCGGCTCGGGCTGGGGTGCGGATTGCAAAAACCAGCTAAAGCTCACCGACCTGAACGTCATTAAAGCCGATTACGGTAAGTTGCCTGACTTATCCAAGGTGAACTGGAATAACGACGTGGTGTTCACCTGGAATGGCACCACCTCCGGTGTGCGCGTGCCCAACGGCGACTGGATCGCCGAAGACCGCAAGGGCCTCTCCATCTGCGACGCAACCAGCGCCGTATTCGCCATGAATATGCCTTGGGACAAGCTCGACGTAGTGACGTGGTCATGGCAGAAAGTCCTCGGCGGCGAAGGTGCGCACGGTATGCTCGTGCTCTCCCCCCGCGCCGTGGAGCGCCTCACCACCTACGCCCCTAAATGGCCCCTGCCGAAAATCTTCCAGCTCACCAAGGGCGGCAAGCTGATCGACGGCATCTTCAAGGGCGAAACTATCAATACCCCTTCCATGTTGTGCGTGGAAGACGCCCTCGACGGCCTGGTCTGGACCGAAAAATGGAGCGGCCTCGCCGGTCTCATCGGCCGCAGCGAGTCGAACCTCATGGCCGTTGAAAACTGGGTGGAACGCACCGACTGGGTCGAATTCCTCGCAGAAGTGCCCAACACCCGCTCCAACACCTCCATCTGCCTGAAAATCGTTGACCCATGGTTTACCGCGCTGGGCGAAGAGCAACAGGCCGAAGCCGCCAAGAAAATCGCCTCCCTGCTGGAAAAAGAAGCCGTCGCCTACGACATCGGCTCCTACCGCGACGCCCCTCCGGGCCTGCGCATCTGGGGCGGCGCCACGGTCGAAACCTCCGACATCAAGGCACTCTTCCCCTGGCTCGACTGGGCATGGGGCGAAGTCAAGAACACGGCAGCCAAAGCCGCGTAATACCATTTTTATCAACCATTATTATCCCCAATAAAAAGTAAGGAAAATAAACGATGCCTAAAGTACTAATCGCCGACAAACTATCCCCCCAGGCCATTGACGTGTTCAAGCAGCGCGGCGTGGATGCCGACGTTAAAACCGGCCTCACCCCCGAAGAAATCCTCAAAATCATCGGCGATTATGACGGCCTTGCCGTTCGCTCTGCGACGAAAGCAACGGCCGAGCTGCTTAAAATGGGCAAGAAGTTGAAAGTGGTTGGCCGCGCAGGCATCGGGGTGGATAACGTGGACATCCCCGCCGCCACCGCAAATGGCATCGTGGTTATGAACACCCCCTTCGGAAACTCCGTCACCACCGCCGAACACACCATTTCCCTCATGATGAGCCTCGCCCGCCAGATTCCGCAGGCAAACGCCTCCACCCATGCCGGTAAATGGGAAAAGAACGGCTTCATGGGCGTCGAGCTCGCAGGCAAAACCCTCGGCCTTATCGGCGCGGGCAACATCGGCTCCATCGTGGCAGACCGTGCGCAGGGCCTGAAAATGAAAGTCATCGCCGCCGACCCGTTCCTGTCCAAGGAACGCGCCGAGCAGATGAATGTGGAAAAAGTGGAACTCGAAGATCTCCTCAAACGCTCCGACTTCATAACCCTCCACACGCCCCTCACCGACAGCACCCGCAATATCCTCAACAAGGATAGCCTCGCCAAGTGCAAAAAAGGCGTGCGCATCATCAACTGCGCCCGCGGTGGCCTTGTAAACGAAGCCGACATCAAAGCCGCCATCGAATCCGGCCAGGTTGCCGGTGCTGCGTTTGACGTGTTTGAAACCGAACCCGCCAAGGAAAACATCCTTTTTGGAATGCCGCAGGTGATCTGCACCCCGCATCTGGGCGCATCCACCACCGAGGCGCAGGAAAACGTGGCCGTGCAGGTCGCGGAACAAATGGCCGACTACCTGACCACAGGTGCGGTCACCAACGCTTTGAACATTCCCTCCATGTCCGCTGAAGACGCAGCCCGCCTGAAGCCGTATTTAAGCCTCGCCGACCAGCTCGGCAGCTTCGCAGGCCAGCTCACCGAAACCGGCCTGAAGCAGATCAAGATTGAATATGAAGGCAAAGCCGGAACCCTGAACACCAAGCCCCTCACGGCCGTGGCGCTCAAAGGCCTCCTCGCCCCCATGATCGAAGGCGTCAACATGGTAAACGCTCCCGTCATCGCCAAAGAGCGCAATATTGATGTCAGCGCCACCAGCCACGAAAGGGCAGGGGACTATCAGACCCTGATCCGCATCACCGTGGTCACCGAAAAACGCACCCGCACCGTTGCAGGCACCCTTTTCGCAGACAAGCCCCGCATCGTCGAAGTAAACGGCATCAAGCTGGAAGCGGGCCTCGGCAGCCGCACGCTCTATATCAATAATGATGACAAGCCCGGTTTCATCGGCTCCCTCGGCACCGTCCTCGGAAAGGCCAAAATCAATATCGCCTACTTCCATCTGGGCCGGAACGAAGAAAACTCCGAAGCCATCGCCCTCGTTGAAATCGATCAGGAAGTCCCCGCGGACGTATTGGCCGAAATCAGCAAGCTCCCAAGCGTAAAGCAGGTGAAACTGCTCCACTTCTAGGAAGGCAAAAACCATGAAGCTCCTCTACGCACCCAATTCCCCTTTTTCCCGTAAATGCCGCGTGGTCATCCGTGAAAAAGGATTGGACGTAGAGGAGATCATTACCATGCCGCCGGAAAACCCGCCGCAGCTGCTGGCGGCAAACCCCCTTGGCCGGGTGCCCGCCTTCATTGCCCATGATGGCAGCACTTTTTGTGACAGCTCCGTCATCTGCGAATATCTGGACCAGCTCCCCTCCGAAGCGCCCGCGCTTTTCCCCGCGAAGGGTAATGCCCGCTTCGCCGCACTCAGCCTCGCCGCGCTGGGCGACGGCATTGGCGATGCAGCCGTGCACTGCTTTATGGAAACCCGCCGCCCCGCCGAGAAGCGCAGCCATGAGTGGATAGACCGTAAGGAACAATCCATCCTGCGCACCGTTGATGCGCTCGCCCACATGAATCTCGACCCCAAATCGCCGCTCAATATCGGCACGATTGCCATTGCCTGCGCACTGGATTATGTTCGCTTCCGCCTCATTCACCTGAGCTGGCAGGACACCCAGCCCCAGCTCGCCAAATGGTTCGAGGAAACCCTCCAGCATCCGTCCTTCGCCGCTACCGCGCCGATGCCGTAATGCCTGCCCAGAGCGTCACCTTCGCCTACAATAAGCAGAAAATCGCCGAGTTCGATGCCAACTACCTTGAGTTCGCCCGGCAGGATGGCGGCCTGCTCCTCACCGCCGAAGGCGAAATGACCTTTCAGGACACACCGCTGGTGGAGGCCCTCATGAACGAACGCGCCACCTGCCACGTCACTATCGTAAAAGACGGCGAAACCGTGGTAGAGCAGAATTTCGACGTCACCTTCTTCACCTTCGAGCACACCGAACTCACCGCCCTCCTGCAATAAAAAAGGCCCGCAAGCAGGCGGGCCTCCTTTAAAAAATGCCAGTGGCTCAGCTACTATTCCATGTATTGGCCGCCGTTGACGGAGAGCGTTTCGCCTGTGATGAAGGCCGCATGGTCGTCCGCAAGGAACACCACCGCGCGCGCCACTTCTTCCGGCTCGCCGATGCGGCCCACGGGAATACCCTTCACGATTTCCGCCATGATTTCCGGCTTCACCGCCTTCACCATTTCGGTCGCGATATAGCCCGGCGCAATGGCGTTGACCGTAATGCCGCGTGCAGCGGATTCGCGGGCTAGTGCCTTGGTAAAGCCGAAGATGCCTGCTTTCGCAGCCGCGTAGTTGGTCTGCCCAAACTGCCCCATCTGCCCGTTCATGGAGCTGATGTTGATGATGCGGCCAAACTTGCGCTCCCGCATACCTTCAATAACCGCGCGCGAGGTATAGAAGCAGGAGTTCAGGTTGGTAATCACCACTTCGCGGAATTTCTGCTCGTCCATTTTGTGCATGGCCGTATCGCGGGTAATGCCGGCATTGTTCACCAGCACGTCAACTGGGCCGCCCATGGCTTTTTCCACGTTCTTCACGCCTTCCTGGCAGGCGTTGAAATCGGAAATGTCGAACTTGAACACTTCAATGCCGTGCTCCTTCTTGAAAGCGGCCGCCGCGTCGTCGTTAGAGCCATAATTGGCAGCCACCTTGTAACCGGCTTTTTTAAGCCCGATGGAAATAGCTTCGCCGATACCGCGGGTTCCGCCGGTGACGAGTGCAATACGCTGAGTCATGGTAAGTTCCTTTTAAAGTTTCAGTTAGAGAGCTTCAACACAAAGCGCAACACCCATGCCGCCGCCGATGCACAGCGTGGCGAGGCCCTTTTTCGCGCCCGTATCGCGCATACCGTAGAGCAGGGTGGTCAGCACCCGCGCGCCTGATGCGCCCACGGGGTGGCCGATGGCAACCGCGCCGCCATTAATGTTTACCTTGCTCAAGTCCCAGCCCATTTCGCGGTTAACGGCAATCGCCTGCGCGGCAAAAGCTTCATTGGCTTCGATCATGTCGAGGTCGGCGTGTTTCCAGCCTGCCTTGTCCAGCGCCTTGCGGCTGGCGTAAATCGGCCCAACACCCATGATCGCGGGGTCAACCCCGGCATGTGCCCAGGAAACAATGCGCCCCAGCGGCTTCAGGCCGCGCTTGGCTGCATCGCCGGCCGTCATCAGCATCACCGCGGCAGCGCCGTCATTGATGCCCGAAGCGTTGCCCGCCGTCACCGTGCCTTCCTTGTCAAATGCAGGGCGCAGTTTCGCAAGCCCTTCAATCGTGGTGTCAGCGCGCGGGCCTTCATCGGTGTCCACCACCGTGTCACCCTTTTTCGTGGTGATGGTAATCGGCACGATCTGTTCCTTGAACTTGCCCGCCTTGATGGCTGCCGCCGCTTTATGCTGCGAAGCCAGCGCGAATTCGTCCTGCTCGGCGCGGGTGATGCCGAATTTCTTCGCCACGTTTTCCGCCGTCACGCCCATGTGGATGTTGTGGAACGGGTCCACCAGCGCATCATACAGCATGGTGTCTACCATGGTGGCTGCGCCCATCTTCACGCCGTTGCGCAGCGGAATAGCGTGTGGCGACTGGCTCATGCTTTCCTGCCCGCCTGCAATCACCACCGTGCTGTCGCCGGTCTTGATCGCCTGGTAGCCAAGGCACACCGCGCGCAGGCCTGAGCCGCACAGCTGGTTCATGCCCCATGCCGGGGTTTCCTTGGGAATGCCCGCATCGAGCGATGCGCGCCGAGCCGGGTTCGGCCCGCAATGCGCGGTGAGGATCTGGCCCATGATAACTTCAGAAATATCTTCACCGGCCACGCCCGTGCGCTTCAGCAGTTCGCTCATCACGGCAGTGCCCAGCTTATGTGCCGGCAGCGAGCTTAAAGAGCCGTTAAAAGTGCCGATAGGGGTGCGCACCGCGCTTACGATTACAACATCATTATCCGAGGCCATTACATATCTCCTTAGTGATTGGGAGTCATGTATGTAGGAACCGCGATGCGGAATGTCCAGTTTTTTCCGAAAAATATTAGTCGCTCATGCTGCGCTGCAACATAAGCTGGGAGCCGCTAAGCCTACGCCGCCTGCTCGTCTTCAAGGTTCAGATCTGCAATCCACGGTTGTCCCGGAATTACATCCTGCCGCCCGATGGAAACATAGTGGAACCCATGCTTCATCATGTCCTGCCGCTTGTAAATATTGCGCAAATCAATCACTAAAGGATGCTTCAGCAGCGTCTTCACTTTCTTCAGTTCCAGATGCCGGAATTCATTCCACTCGGTAAGGATCACCAGCATATCGGCTCCCTCCATGGCGTCGTACCCATCCTTGCACCATGTTAAGGATTCGCCCGTAAGCTGCTTGGCCGCTTCTTTCATTCCGTGCGGGTCATACAGCCTCAAGGAAGCGCCCGCCTTTTGCAGCGCAGGCACCACCACCAGGCTTGCGCCCTCGCGCATATCATCCGTGCCCGGCTTGAAAGTCAGGCCCAGTATCGCAATCGTCTTGCCTGCCACGCTGCCGTCGGCCGCCTGCACGATTTTTTCAACCATATGTTCTTTACGCAGGTTGTTGCTGGCAATCACCGCCTCGGTAATCAGGGAAGGCGAGCCCGCCCCCCGCGCCATTTGCTGCAATGCCATCGTATCCTTGGGGAAGCACGAGCCGCCATACCCCGGCCCCGGCTGCAAAAACCGCTCGCCAATGCGCTGGTCCATGCCCACGCCCTTGGCCACGTCGCGGATATTCGCGCCCGTTTTCTCGCAAAAATCCGCCACTTCGTTAATAAAGCCGATGCGCATCGCAAGCATCGTGTTCGTCACATACTTAATTGTCTCCGCGCTTTCAAACGTGGTGAAGAACAGCTTCGCCCCGTTGAGGCAGATCGGCTCATATAGCTTGGAAATCATCCCCATCGCCCGCTTGGAGTCTACCCCCGCCACAATGCGTTCAGGAGACATGAAATCCTCCACCGCCGCGCCCTCGCGCAAAAACTCCGGGTTGCTCGCCACGTCGAAATCGGCATTCGGGTTGATCTCGGAAATAATCTTGATGAGCGCCCGGTTCGTGCCCACCGGCACGGTGGATTTGGTCACGATAAGCGTGTAATCCTTAAGCGACTTGGCAATCTCCTTCGCCGCCGCATTCACATATTCCAGCTCCGGCAGGCCGTCCACCTCGCTTTGCGGCGTGCCCACGGCGATAAACACGATATCGGCCGCGCTCACCGCCGCCGCAAGGTCAACCGAGAAGGACAGGCGGCCCGCCTTGCGGTTATTGGCCACCAGCTTCTCAAGCCCTTGTTCAAAAATAGGCATGATCTGCTGCTGCAGCTTGGCGATCTTGTCGCCATCCTTATCAATACACGTCACCCGGAACCCAAACTCAGACAGGCACACGCCCGTCACCAGCCCCACATACCCCGTACCGATAACCGCAATTTGCATATTAGGCCGATTTCCTCAACTGTTCGCTGCGCTGGTAAACCGCTTCCAGCTCTTCCTTCATCTTATCATGAATGTCCTTGCGGTCGAGCGCATAGGCCACGTTGGCCGCCACAAACCCAACCAGCCCGCCGCAATCATAGCGCGTGCCCTCAAAGCGGAAGCCATGCACGTCAATATTGCCGATCATCTGGCAGATAGCGTCCGTAAGCTGGATTTCGCCGCCCGCGCCGGGGCCTTGCGTGTCGAGGATTTTAAAAACCTCAGGCTGCAAAATATAGCGCCCGATGATCGAAAGCGTCGAAGGTGCTTTCTCCGGCGCAGGTTTTTCCACCATGCCCTTCGCCTTCACCAGCTTCGCATTGCCGTCCGTGCCCGCGTCGATATCGAGGATACCGTAGCTGCTGGTCTTCTCGCGGGGCACATTCATCACCCCGAGAATATTGCCCCCGGTTTCATTGTAAGCTTCCACCATCTGCTTCAGGCAGCCGGTCTTCGCATGAACCATATCATCCGGCAGAATCACCGCGAACGGCTCATTGCCTACTAAATGCCGCGCTGTCCACACTGCATGGCCCAGCCCCATCGGCTCCTGCTGGCGCACGAACATGGAGTTGCCGGGCTTCGGCAGCCAGCCGCTGGTGCGTTCCAGCTCTTCTTTTTTGTTTTTCTTCGCAAGGTTGTTTTCCAGCTCCGCCGCATGGTCGAAATGGTCTTCGATCGCGTGCTTGCCACGCGCGGTGACGAAAATAAACTGCTCAATCCCCGCTTCACGCGCTTCTTCAAACGCGTAATGGATCAGCGGCCTGTCCACTACCGGGAACATTTCCTTAGGCACAGCCTTGGTTGCGGGCAGGAAGCTGGTTCCCATGCCGCCTACGGGGAATACGATTTTCTTAATAGGGGCGCGGTTTTTTGCGTTGCTCATAGCGGTAACAGCCATTCTCATCTTGGTTAAAACGAATTCTCAGGCCAGCAGATAAGCCGCAAAATCAACAAAAAGTCAAAAGAAATAGCCTGTTACCGTGCATTTCCTGTTTAAAGTTTATACTTGACACCACCATCTTCGCGTATATGGTACTGGCCTCTTCAGATTCCAAAGGATAAGGCCATGGCTAAGAAAAACATCGTACTCATTAAACTCGTCAGCTCAGCTGCAACCGGCTTCTACTATGTAGCCAAGAAAAACCCGAAAAAACAGACGGAAAAGCTTGCCTTCCGCAAGTATGACCCCGTTGCCCGCAAGCACGTGGTATTCAACGAAGCGAAGATTAAATAAGCAACGGTTATGACCGAAGCTTACGCTGCGCCAGACACCACCAGCAAATCCGGCACCGTCACCACGGCTGAAAAAGACGCGATCCTCGCGCAGCATGGCGGCTCTACCGACACCCAGCTGACCACCGCCGAAGGCGCATCGGAAACCGAGCAACCCTACCAGCTTTCCGCCGAAAAAATGATGATGGACAACCTGTTCATCCTCGGCATGTTGTTCTTTATCTTTTACTTCATCCTCATCCGCCCCCAGCAGCGCCGCCTGAAAATGCAGCGCGAGATGATGAAAAGCCTCGCCAAGGGCAACAAGGTGATGACCACTGGCGGTATCATCGGCACCATCCATAAATTCGAAGGCGACGACATCGTAGTGGTGGAAGTGGCACAGGGCGTAAAGCTCCGCATGGCCCGTTCCTCCATCTCCGAAGTAGTCAGCGACAAAGTAACCGGTGAAAGCGCCAACGACAACTGATGCTGCATTTTCCTAAATGGAAGATTATTCTCATCACCGGCACCTGCCTGTTGTTCGTCTGGCTTGCCATCCCCAGCTTCCTGCATGAAGAAACCCGGAATAAGCTCCCCGGCTGGATGCCCAGCAAGGCCGTAAGCCTCGGCCTCGACCTGCAGGGCGGCTCCCAGCTCCTCCTCGAAGTGGATTTCGACGCCTATATGAAAGACCAGCTCGTTAACCTGGTCGACGAAATGCGCACCCGCTTCCGTGAGAAAAAAATTGGCTATAAGGGCCTGAGCGTGGCCGACGGCAAAGTCGTATTCTCCATACGCGACGCGGGCGATGCCAACATCACCAGCGTCATCCACGAGCTGAACCCGGAAGTGGACGTAAGCGAAGAAGGAGGCGGCAATTATTCTGCCACCTTCAATGACCGCTGGAAAACCCGCTCCCACGAGCAGATCATTACCCAGTCGCTGGAAATCGTGAACCGCCGCGTCAATGAAACCGGTACCAAGGAACCCATCATCCAGCGTCAGGGCGATAAGCGCATCCTGTTGCAAGTGCCCGGCCTCAGCGACCCCGAGCATTTGAAAGCCCTCCTTGGCCGCACCGCCAAGCTCACCTTCCATCTCGTGGACTTAAGCGTAGCGCCGGAAGACCTTGAGCATGGCATTGCCCCTCCCGGCAGCCATATCCTGCCCGGTGACGAAAAAGAACACCCCGGCCGCCCGCCCCGCAAATACGCCATCTATAATAAGGTTGATGTCTCCGGCGATATGCTGGTAGATGCCCATCCCAGCTACGATGACCGCAGCAACGAACCCGTGGTCTCCTTCCGCCTCAACACCGCAGGCGCCCGCCGCTTCGGTGAAATCACCGCCCAGAATGTCGGTAAGCCTTTTGCCGTAGTACTGGACAATAAAGTTATCACCGCCCCCGTCATCCGCTCGCCCATTCTCGGCGGCTCCGGCCAGATCAGCGGTGGCTTTGACACCCAAGGTGCAAATGATCTCGCCCTGCTGCGGCGCGCCGGCGCGCTGCCCGCGCCCCTCAAAATCATTGAAGAACGCTCCGTCGGCCCCAGCCTCGGCGCGGATTCCATTGCCGCGGGCACAAAGGCCTCCGTCATCGGCATCGGCCTCGTCATCATCTTCATGGTGGTGTTTTATGGCCTGTTCGGCATCTTCGCCGATATCGCCATGCTCGTAAACGCCTTCATGACCCTTGCCCTGCTCTCCCTGTTTGAAGCTACCCTCACGCTGCCCGGCATCGCCGGTATCGTGCTCACCGTGGGCATGGCTGTAGACGCAAACGTGCTGATCTATGAACGTATGCGCGAAGAAGTGCGAAATGGAAAATCCCCCTATGCCGCTGTGGAAGACGGCTTCCGCCTTGCCTTCGGCACCATTTTCGACTCCCATATCACCACGCTCGTCGCCGCACTGATCCTGTACCAGTTCGGCACCGGCTCCGTGAAGGGCTTTGCCGTCACCCTCGCCATCGGCATCGTCTGCTCGCTCTTTACCGCTGTACTCGTCACCCGCCTAATGGTGGTCACTTGGCTGCAAAAGAAACGCCCCAAAAAGCTCCCCATCTAAAAGTGAATGGCATTTTGATAATGCCTTTCCTAAATACCCAGCCTGAGTGAAAGGTTCATATATGCCCAACCCCTTCGTGCATCTGGAATTGCAGTCCACCAACCCCGGCAAGGCCAAAAGCTTCTACACCAGCCTGTTCGACTGGCAGACCGAGGAAATCACCGGCGCCAACGATATTGATTATACCCTTATCAAAACCGGAGACTGCAATAGCGGCGGCGGCATCATGAAGCAGCTCATGCCCGGCGCGCCTTCGGCGTGGTTGGCCTATGTGCTGGTGGAAGACCTCAAAACCTCCACCGAGAAAGCCCGCCAGCTCGGAGCCACCATCCTTAAGGAAAGCCTCGAAGTTCCCGGAAAAGGCTGGCTCAGCATCATTGTTGATCCTACTGGCGCTCATCTGGGCATGTGGCAACCTCACCCCGACATGATCGCAAAAATGGGTAAAAAATAATGGATGTCACCCCCGTCATTCCCAAAGGCAAGCAAGTCCTGACAGGCTACGGGGCAGGGGCCTTTAAGATCAATAATGAATCCATTCCCGGCTCCCTTTTCCTGCTACCCGACCGTGCCATTGCATGGTCAGCCGCTGAACCTTTCACCGCCGAAAGCCTGCGCAGCATCTATCCCTATCTGGAAAACGTGGACATCCTCCTCGTCGGCACGGGCAAGGATATGGCCTTCCTTCCCCCCGATATCCGCGCCGAGCTGAAAGCAAAAAACATTGCCGTGGATGCCATGAGCACGGGCGCGGCCTGCCGCACCTATAATGTATTGCTCGCAGAAGAACGCCGCGTGGCCGCAGCCCTTATCGCGGTTTAAGCGCCGCCCCGCGGGGGTGGCTTTGGGTTCTCGCGCAGATGCCTGCGGCTCACCTTCTCAAACTCGATAGCCCAATTGGTTTTAAACTCCGACATGCCCAAACCATGCGCAGCATCCAGAAACAAGGGTAGCAAACGCGGCAAACTGCCCCGGTCCACTTCCCGTGCCACCTGCAGGCGCAACTTCCGTATCTCCCCCGCCGCATGGGCGATCTCCACGGGTTCCGCATTCCTCCGCACCGCGAGCAGACCGTCATAGGCATCGAACATCTTGTTCACCAATATGCGCTGTTCCTCGGGAATGCTCGCCGAAGATACCGGCGTGGGCTTGTGTGCGTGGATGCTGATGGTCGCCGGCCGCTCGTCTTGCTCCGGCAGCAAGGGTTTGCTTCGGCGTATCTTCCCCGCCTCGGAATCAGGCATGTCAATATAATGCCCCATGGTGAGCTGTAGCGCATGGCGGCGTAACTCCACCATCTGCTCCTGCAATACCTCCTGGATATCAAAAGACAGCTTCCTCACGTCATCCACGCGGATGACGGGTTGCGACGATTCCCCCAAACCAGCGCCTCCTTAAACAGCGGCAGTCAGGTTCGCTTCCGCGAAATCCCAGTTCACCAGCTTGTCTAGGAACGTGCTGATATAGTCCGGGCGCTTGTTCTGGTAATCGAGGTAATAGGCGTGTTCCCATACATCCATGGTCAAAATGGGCTTCTGCCCGTGCACCATCGGCAGGTCGGCGTTGCCCGTCTTGGTGATTTTAAGCTTATCGCCTTCCATCACCAGCCATGCCCAGCCGGAGCCAAACTGGCCAATGCCCGCGTTTTTGAAATCTTCTTTGAATTTTTCATAGCCGCCCAGGTCCCGGTCGATCAGCTTGGCAATCTCACCCTTGGGTTCGCCGCCGCCATTGGGCTTCATGCTGTGCCAGTAAAACGTGTGGTTCCACACCTGCGCCGCGTTGTTAAAGATCGGGGCCTTCGTCGTATCCTTGGCCGAGGCATGGATCACTTCTTCAAGGCTCACGCTTTCCAGCGCCGTGCCCTTCACCAGCTCGTTCAGCTTGGTCACATAGGCCGCATGGTGCTTATCATGATGAAAAGTCAGCGTTTCGGCGGAGATGTGCGGTGCCAGGGCGTCTTTCGCGTAAGGCAGTTCGGGAAGGGTAAAAGCCATCGTGAATTCCTCTTTTTTTTTATGATATGAATATGCGCAAACATGCGCATTTCCTTTTATCGCCTGCCGTTGTAGGCTGCCCGGCGTAAAATTTCAATAACGAAAGTGCCGCCCGCCCATGCAACCTATTGAGAGTCATTCTCAATCAAGCGCCTATTGCGCCGAAATGGTGCGCGCCCACGACCGCGACCTTTACGCCCTCGCGCTCTTCACGCCCGAGCCCGCCCGCGCAAACCTGCTTATTCTGTATGCCTTGGCAACCGAACTCGCCCACATCCCCCGCATGGTCAGTGAAGAAATGATCGGCCATATCCGCTACGCGTGGTGGCGCGAAACCCTCGAAGGGCTGTATTCCGGAACCCCGCGCCCCGGCCATCCCATCCTCGAAGCCCTAGCGCCACTCCTGCCCATTCTCCCTCAGGAAAATCTCATGGCTCTCGTGGAAGCCTATGCCACCCCATACCCCGAACCGCCGCAAGGCGAGGCAGCGGCACTGGTGCCACTTTCACGGGCGCTGATCGCCGCCACAGCACCACGGGCCGTCACCCCATGGCAAAAAGCCCACCGCATCATCGCCCGCCACAATGAAAAACATGGCCGAAAACGCGCGAGCTGGCTGATGCTTAAACTTTTAATCGCCGGATATATCTGATTAGCGTAGCAGCGCCAGCGCCTCGGCGTGGAGCTGCGCATTTCCCGCCGCCACCACCCGCCCGTCACAGCCAAGCGTAATGGGCTTGCCGTCCCAATCCGTCATCACCCCGCCCGCACCTGTAATAATCGGCGCGAGCGCACAATAATCATACGGCTTCAGCCCCGCATCCACCACCACGTCCACCTGCCCGCTGGCAAGCATGGCATAAGCATACGCATCCCCACCCAGTACCGTGTTCGCGCAAGCCTGCTTTACCCGCAAAAACGCTTCCGCCTGAGGAGGCGTAAAATAATCCACCGACGTCGTGGCCACCACCGCTTGCGCAAGCGCCCCGCCCCCGCGCACCCGCGCCGGGCTGTCGTTGAGCTTGGTCTGGCCGCCGGAAACGCAAAGCCAGCGTTCATTCAATATCGGCTGGTAAATAAGCCCCAATAGCGGCTGGCGCCGGTGCACCAGCGAGATCAGTGTCGTAAACAGCGGGTAGCCGCCAAGGAAAGAACGCGTACCGTCAATCGGGTCCAGCACCCATTGGTATTCCGCCGCCTCCCGCACATCCCCGAATTCCTCGCCAATAATGCCATGTTCCGGGAATTCCGCCTCGATCAGGGCGCGCATCACCCGCTCCACCTCGCGGTCAGCCACCGTTACCGGGCTTAAATCCGCCTTGCTGTCCACGCTCATCGGCTGGCGGAAATACTGCCGCAGCACGCCCCCCGCCGCTTCGCTCAACTGCAAAGCCAACCCAATAAACCGACTGTCAACCGCATTCCCCGCTTGCAAAAACCCAGTTCCTTAAGCATGAGTAAAACATGACAGACGTTCATGCCCGAATTCAGGCCTTCCTGCAACAACAGACCGTCCACCCCCTCCACGCGGGCGGCCCAACCCAGCCGGACAGCTTCTATAACAAAGCAGGCACTTTGCCCTATATGGATGGCAGCCAGCGCCGCTTCCTTGTCATGAAACCCGTGGCCAAACACGCCCACCTGCCTGCCCCAGCCTACCAGCTGTGCAAAGGCACCCGGATGCAACTTCTGGCCTCTGGCTGGCGCGACCTCGCCGTCCATGAAGCACACACCGGGACGCCAGAAACCCTCGCCGCCACCGCCTTGCGCGAAGCCATCGAAGAACTCGGCCTCACCCTTGAAGCCATCACCGCGCTATACGATACCGGCCCATACCCCTTCGCCTCCTCAAAATCCCTCACCCTGCGCCATATGTGGCTCTACGCCGCAAAACTTAACGATGAAAATGCCCTTCTGCCCATGCATGAAGTTGCCGATAGCACCGCCGAGCGCCGCTGGATGACCGAAGCCGAATTCATGATCCATGGCCGCGACGACCACCGCCTTATCCTCGCCGACATCGCCCGCAAGCTGGAGTCCCGCTGATGCTGCCCATCGAACGCAACCAGCAATTCACCAACCCACTCGTGCACTCCACCAGCCCCTACCTGCGCCAGCACGCCCACAACCCCGTCTTTTGGTATCCGTGGGGCAGGGAAGCCCTGGACCGCGCAAAGGCGGAAAACAAACCCATCTTCCTCTCTGTGGGCTATTCCACCTGCTACTGGTGCCACGTCATGGAGCGCGACGTGTTCGAAAACCTGTCCATCGCCTCGCTGATGAACCGCTTCTGCATCAACATCAAGATCGACCGTGAAGAACATCCCCAGCTCGACGAAATCTACATGGTCGCGCGGCAAATGATGACGCAGGAAGGTGGCTGGCCAAACAACCTCTTCCTCACCCCGGAACTAAAGCCCTTCCACGCCGGCGGCACCTACGCACCCGATGAATCCTACGGCAAGCCCGGCTTTCCCCGCCTGCTCGAATGGCTCAACTTCGTCTGGAGCACCCAGCAAAACGAAGTCCGCGACATGGCCGATAAAATCACCGCTGACATGGAACGCTTCCTTGTCTACACGCCTCCAGCCCCCGTCGAAACCAGCATTCCCCAACAAGCCCGCCAGCTTTTTTCCGCCATGGATAAATACCATGACGAAAGGGCAGGGGGCTTCTTCCAGTCCCCCAAATTCCCCCGGGAATGCTATCTCGAATTCCTCCTCGGCTATTATGAAATGCAGTCCAGCGACCGCGCCCTCGACATGGTCACCCGCAGCTTAAGCCGCATGGCCGCCGGCGGGCTGTACGATCAGGTCGGCTGCGGCTTCCACCGCTACGCCGTGGACAAGGAATGGTATGTCCCCCATTTCGAAAAAATGCTCTACAACCAGTCCCAGCTGGCTAAGCTCTATACCGAAGCCGCCCGCCTCACCGGCAATCCCTATTTCGCCGACATCGCCAAAAGTGTCCTCGATTTTGTAAGCGGCCCCATGACCTCCGGCACGGGCGCGTTCTACGCAGGCATTGACGCCGAAACCGATGGTGTCGAAGGCGCGCACTACGCATGGAGCACCGAGCAGCTCGCCGAAATCCTCACCCGCGAGGAAATGCTCTTCCTTACCGAGTTCTACGCGCTGTCAGACATCCCCGCATTCCCCGGCCACAAGCATCCCGGCGGGCAGGTGCTTATCGCCCGCAAACCCATGGATGCCGCCGCCAAAGAGCGCAACATGCCCTACATTCAGCTCTCTGCGCTTTCATCGCAGGTGCTCAACAAGCTCCTCGCCGCCCGCAACATGCGCCCCGCCCCCCGCCTCGACGATAAAGTTATCACCAGCTGGAACGGCCTGATGATCGACGCCTTCGCCACCGCGGGCAAGGTCTTTTCCCGTCCCAGCTACACCGCCCGCGCCCGCGAAGCAGCAGATTTCATTCTCGAACACGCCATTGATAATGAGGGCCGCCTCCATCGCATTTTCGCTGGTGGCAAAGCACAGCATCAAGCCCTGCTGGAAGATTACGCCTGCCTCGTCCGCGGCCTCATCAGCCTGCACCGCGCCGCGCCGGATGAGGAAACCCTGCAGGCTGCAACAGACCTCATGGCCCGCGCCAAAGAACTCTTCGCCAGCCCCGATGGCGGCTATTACCTTACAGAACAAAACGAAGACCTGCTTTTCCGCATCAAATCCGCCGACGATTCCTCCATTCCCTCCGCCTGCGGCATCATGCTCCACAACCTGATCGACCTTCACCTCATCACCGCCGATGAAACCTACCGCGAATCCGCCCGCGCGCTGGCGGACTGCTTTCTTAAGGGCAACGCCGCCCTCTCACCCGAACTGGCCACCTTCACCCACGCCGCCCTGCGCCTCGACACGCTGGAGCGAAACGCCACCCTCCGCCCGCTCCCCTCCCTATATATCGAAACTGCCATCAATCCCGAAGCGCCCGACGATATTGTTACCATCGAAACCACGCTCTCCGGCGCAAACCCCGGCCAGACCGCCACCCTCACCGTCACCATGCATATCCGCGAAGGCTGGCATATAAATGCCAGTAAGCCTTTACAATCCTATCTCGTCCCCACCCAGCTTGACGTGCAGGGGAAGGGGGTGAAGTTGCTTTCCGTCACCTATCCCGAGCCGCAACCCCACACCACCGCCCCGGAAGCCGATACCCTCCTCATATACAAAGATAGCGTTACCCTCACCGCCACCATCAAGCTGCCGGAGGGCGCCACCCGTCCGGCCATGAAAGCCGCCCTCAGCTTCCAGCCGTGCCGCGAAACCACCTGCCACGCCACCCGCGACCTGGTATTAACCCTATAAAATGAAAAGTTAATTTATTTTTGACAAGCCGGGTAAAGCCAGCTAATATACTCGTCCGCCTGTTCAGCGCATATTAGTGCGCCTGAACGCAATAGAAATTCTAAGCCTCTCCTGAAAGGGGGTTAATACCTTTGGTTGAAGTCATTGTTCGTGATAATAATGTGGATCAAGCCCTGCGTGCTCTGAAAAAGAAAATGCAGCGTGAAGGCCTCTTCCGTGAAATGAAGATGCGCCGCCACTACGAAAAACCTTCCGAAGCCCGCGTACGCGAAGCCGCTGAAGCACAGCGCCGTGCCCGTAAACTGGCACGTAAGCAGTCTGAAAGAAACGACTAGCTTTTTTCCTTCTGAAATAAAAAACGCATGTTCAAATCCCCCAACGGGGATTTGTCATGCGTTTTTTATTGCCTGTAAACAGCCGTTTGTCCTGAAACGCCGCTCAGCGTCACGAATGTGTCACAAATAAGCAGGTTAACAAACTCCATAAAATGCGCTATACTTCTTAGACAATGCTTAAGATGTATTAAAATATGTTTCACTTCAGGAGGATATATGACAAGAGCAGTCGCAATAACCCAACAGGATTCAGTAAAGGCAGCGATTGACTCCGCTGTAAATTCGGTAAAAGCCGTTAACGATTTTATGTACGGCACTCCTGAGCGCGCACGCATGACCTCATTCTTCGCCCTCGGCCTCGCAGCCCTCGGCGCATTCCTGCAAGCGTCCCACTCCCTTATGGGATATTGCTCCTAAGCAGCAATATTTCCCGTGCTAAACCATAGCGCTCATCCATTGCTGGATGAGCGCTATTTGTTTATCGTCCATCAGGGCAGGGGCGTGTCCCACGCCATGGATTTCCGCCAGCGTGAAATGGCTGTGCTGTTCCTTCATTTTCACCGCCGTCTCATGCGTCAGCAAATCCGACTGCATCCCGCGCAGCAGCAGCACCCGCATCGGCGCCACCGCAGGCCATAACGGCCATAGGTTGACATCCTGCACCGGCGCATCCCCGGAAAATGCGGCAAAGATCGCCGGGTCATAGGTAAACCGCCAGCCCGCATCCACCTGCTCAATGCCATAGGCATAGGCGTGTTGCCAGTGCTCCAGCGCGTGAATGCCGAACGTGGCCATCCGCATCCGCAGCGCCACTTCCGCTTCCGCTTTCGTCGCAAACACCGTGGCGACATGCGCGATCTCTTTAATCCGCTCCAGCCCTGCCGCCGGTATCAGGCAGCCAATATCGTTCAGTATCAGCGAGCGTATCAGCCCCGGTGAGGTATTGGCCGCCATCAGCCCCAATATCCCGCCCATGGACGTTCCCAGCCAGTGCAGCTCGCTCACCCCCAATGATTGCAGGATAAAGCTGATATCGGAAAGATAGGCCGCGTTGTTATAGCCCGCCGCATCGCTCAGCCACTGGCTTTTGCCCCGCCCGCGCATATCCGGCGCCAGCACGTGGAAATCCTTTGCCAGCGCACTGGCCACATAATCAAAGTCCCGCCCGGTGCGCGTAAGCCCATGCACGCATAACAAGGTGGGCTTTTCCCCTGCCTTGCCCCATTGCGCGCAGGAAATAAAATGCGTGCTCCCGGTTTCCACGGCATCCGGCACATCAAAGCTGAGTATTTCCGGTGCTAACACTTCAGCCCAAACCGTAAGAGTTGTTTATAAATGAACCACCGCACAAAAAACGTGATTAGCACGGAAATATCCACGGCGTAAAACACGTCCGCCGGAAAATGCATACCCACCGCAATCCGCGACCAGCACACCAGCAGCACGCAAAACATGCCGATCTTGCGCGTGCCGGAAGAAATCACCGGCCAGACCGAGGCAACCAGCGTGGTTACAAACGACACATGCCCGCTCGGAAAGCTGTGATAATCGTCAGACCGGTCGGTCTGGTATTCCAACAGTCGCACATCTTCCGGCGCAAGCGCCACGTAGGGCCGGGGGAACTCAATGAAATGCTTTAGCCATTTCACCGCCTCACCATCAATTTCAAATGCCGCCACCACCACGCAGATCACCCCAAACCACGCCACCAGTGAATGGCTCGCTCCGCCGCGCCCGCGCAGCTTGCGGATGCTGTAATCCAGCAACGCGCAAAACACCATTAACACCAGATAATAGGGAAAATTCTTATAATCCGCCACCCGGCTCACCAGCAGCGCTATGCTGTCATAAACTTCGCCGCTATAGGCCCCGTTGATCGACGTAAACAATGCTTCATTACCACCTGCCCAGTCGTAAAAAAGCATCTTGCCGAAATTAGCCACGGCCTACATATACCTTTCGAGCGTCAGCCCCTGCATCATAATTCCCGGCTTCTTGCCTTCCATGATATCGGCCACGATCGCGGCGCTCCCTGCGGCTTGCGTCCAGCCTAGCGTGCCGTGTCCGGTGTTCAGGAACAGGTTGCGGAAAGGTGTGGGCCCAAGGATAGGCGGACCGTCCGGCGTTTGCGGGCGTATGCAGCCCCATTTGAAAATATCCTGCTCCCAATCCGCTTTCGGGAATAATTTCTTTGCCGCCGCAACAATCGGGGTAATGCGCTTTTCGTTGATAGACTGGTTATAACCGGCGAATTCCGCCGTTCCTGCCACGCGAAGGCGGCCCCCAAGGCGGCTGTATACGATCTTATGCGTACCGTCCGTCAAGCTCATATGCGGGCAAAATTCATTGGCGTTGATGGTGATGCTGTAGCCCTTCATCGGGTAAATCGGTACTTTGATGCCCACCTGCCGCAGGATCGGGGCGCTGTAAGAACCCATCGCCATCACATACCCGTCAGCCACCACCCGGCCCTTGTCGGTTTCCACCCCGGTAATCATCATATCCTGTGAATGGATTTCTTTAATGTTCACCCCGAATTCGAACTTCACCCCGTAACGCTCCGTGGCTACCTTCGCCAGCGCGTTGCAGAACAGGTAAGGGTCGCCCGTTTCATCCATGAAGGAGTGAATGCCACCCACGATCACGCGGTCGCTATACTGGAAGCTCGGCTCCATCGCATATACTTCCTCACGCGTCAGCACCCGCTGCTCACAACCGAACTTGGCCTGGAAGTCGTTGTGCTCCTTGGCATGGGTAAAGTCTTCCTCGGTGCTGAAAATATGCAAAATGCCGCTTTTGCCCTGGTCATGCGCCACGCCGGTCTCGTTCATAATCGCCGCAAACCGCTCCCTGCTATATAGCCCAAGCCGTAACATATTGACACAATTGACTTCTGCACGCGCAGTGGTGCAGTTGCGCAGGAATTTCAGGCCCCATTTAATCATGTCGAGGTCGGCCCGGGGGCGCAGCACCAGCGGCGCGTCGGATTTGAACATCCACTTGCCGATTTTCGGCAGCACCGAAGGCGCGTTCGTGCACGACACGACCGTTCCTGGAAACTACTAGCACCGCCCCAGCCGTAAGTTTGCCAACTGCACCCTCCACGAGGGAATCAGCCGTTAGCATGCCGCGCGCGAGACCCGGGTCGGTGACAGCAGGTTGAGGCGGCCCGCCCGCGCTGCAGGCTGTAACAAGCAGGACGAGAGCAATTCCTGCGTCCACGCGCGCATTCACGAGTCGATCACCATTTGTCTTCGCTGCCTGGACGTTGGTGCGGGTGAGCGATCGGGGCGCCACTCCCGGTCTGGAGCTGCGGGTGCCGGCTGTTCGGCTGTCACGTTGTCAGAATCGATTTCCGCGTAGATGAAATCCTCGGACGGCACGGGCTTTCCAGCGAGCCGGCGCAG
>JANYCJ010000171.1 GCA_025360345.1 Alphaproteobacteria bacterium
AGCTGGAAAACGGCAAATGGGTCATTGTAGACCAGCACGCCTCCCGTATGCCTGATACCACGGAAAAGAAATAGCCCATGATCGCCCGGGCCCAGCCGCCGCAGCCGCCGTTCAAACCCAGCGAGCCGCAGCGCAAGATCAAGAAGATCCTTGAAGACATGACCGGCATGGGCGTGAAAATAATTCCTACCACCACTCCTTTAGGCGCAACCATCACCTATATGTTCAAATGTGGCTTCTCCGACCCCGACGCCGGCCCCGAAGCCAAGGCAGGTGAAGTCCACGCCTGCCACGACTACCTGAAGAAATTGCTGATGGAAGATACGAAAATGAACTACGACCAGCTCTCCATCAGCCTCACCACCATTCCCGGCGACAAGGACGAGTCTATGTACCCATACACCGCCCTGCGCTTCTGCAACGTGATGGGCGCGCCTACCCAAGAGCTTGAAGCCCTCGAAACCGCGCGCGAAATGCAGCGCCGCCTGAATGCGCATGTCGCAAAAACCGTAACCCCGGCACAGCTCGCCGTGTATCAGCAACGCTTAAAAGGCAGTGCCACTTTCAAAGATGGCTATGCCGACGAATTAGGAAGATAGAAAGGAAATATTTATGAGCGAGACCAATTTTGACGTAGTTATCATCGGCGGCGGCCCCGGCGGTTATGTCACCGCCATCCGCGCCAGCCAGCTGGGCATGAAAACCGCTGTAGTAGAGCGCGAACACATGGGCGGCATCTGCCTCAACTGGGGCTGCATCCCCACCAAGGCATTGCTGCGCTCCTCCGAAATCCACCACCTTATGCACAACCTCGACGCCTACGGCATCAGCGCCGATAACATCAAGTTCGACCTCGGTAAAGTGGTCGCCCGCTCGCGCGGCGTGGCCAGCCAGCTCTCCAAGGGCGTCTCCGGCCTCATGAAAAAGAACAAGGTCACCGTGTTCGATGGCGCAGGCAAGCTTGCCGGTAAAGGCAAAGTCGCCGTGGAAGGCAAAGACGGCAAGAAAACCGAGCTGACCGCCAAGCACATCATCCTCGCCACCGGCGCCCGCGCCCGCGTGCTGCCCGGCATGGAGCCGGACGGCAAGCTGGTCTGGACCTACAAGGAAGCCATGGTTCCTACCGAAATGCCCAAATCCCTCCTCGTCGTCGGCTCCGGCGCCATCGGCATCGAGTTCGCCAGCTTCTACCGCTCCATGGGCGCCGAAGTCACCGTGGTCGAAGTCATGGATCGCATCCTCCCCGTCGAAGACGAGGAAATCTCCAAGCTCGCCCAGAAGGCCTTCGAAAAGCAGGGCATGAAGATCATGACCGCCACCAACGTGAAGGGCCTGAAAAAAGGCGCGAACAACGTCACCGTTTCGCTCGAAGCCGGCGGCAAAACTTCTGAAGTCACCGTAGACCGCGTCATCATCGCCGTGGGCATTGTGGGCAATGTGGAAAACCTCGGTCTCGAAGGGACCAAGGTTAAAGTCGAAAAAACCCATGTCGTGGTGGACAAGTGGAGCGCCACCGGCGAGCCCGGCGTGTACGCCATCGGCGACCTCACCGGCCCGCCATGGCTCGCCCACAAGGCCAGCCATGAAGGCGTCATCTGCATCGAAAAAATTGCAGGCCAGAAAGACGTTCACCCCCTCAACACCGCGAACATTCCCGGCTGCACCTATTCATGGCCGCAGGTGGCCAGCGTCGGCATGACCGAAAAAGCTGCCAAAGAAGCCAAGAAAGACATCAAGGTTGGCCGCTTCCAGTTCATTGGCAATGGCAAGGCCATTGCGCTGGGTGAGCCCGATGGTCTGGTCAAAACCATTTTCGACGCCAAAACCGGCGAGCTGCTGGGTGCGCACATGATCGGCGCGGAAGTGACCGAAATGATTCAGGGCTACGCCATTGCCCGCACCATGGAAGGCACCGAGCTGGACCTCATGCATACCGTGTTCCCGCACCCCACCCTGTCGGAAATGATGCACGAATCCACCCTCGACGCCTTCGGAAAAGTGATCCATATGTAATCGCTGGGAAAATCCCCGGCGCTTGCCTATTAACACAGCCTTAAGCTTTGCCTTGATATAATAGTCTTTCAATTGCTTAACCGGGTTGAAAGCCGCATGTCGATCCAAAGCCGATCACGGGGGAGGGGCTTCACGCTCATCGAAATGAGCGTGGTGATCGTGCTCGTCGCCGCCATGATCGGCACCGTGGCCGTGGTGTTCACCTCCATGCTCAAGCAATACCAGTACAAGGAAACCGACGCCAAGCTGCAGGCCATTCAGGAAGCGCTGTATAACTACCGCGTAGCCTTCAACACCCTGCCATGCCCGGCAGACATCACCCTGCCCATCGGCGACACCCATTTCGGCGTCATGGCGCAGAACATGGGCACCTGCACCGGCGGTATCCCCACCTCGAATTTCTCCGGCTCCGACGGCACTGCGCAGGAGCCCCGCGAAGGCATGGTGCCCACGCAGGCCCTGCACCTGCCAGACGACTATGCTTTCGACGGCTGGGGCCACCGCATCATGTATGCTGTGAACAAAGACCTCACGCAGGTCGGCGCCTTCGCCATCGTCAACGGCTACGACCCCACCCCCCGCATGTCCATCAAGGATGAGCAGGGCGGCACCGCCACCAACCTCGCGGGCTATGTCGTGGTGAGCTTCGGCCCCAACGGCCATGGCGCATACCCCCGCAAGGGCGGCAACGTCCGCATTGGCGCTGGCAGCACGAACGTGGACGAACTGAACAACTGCGACTGCAACTCCGCCCTGCCGCCCGCCTCCACCGGCCTCGATGGTGTCTTCGTGCAGAAAAACGCCACCCTCAATCCCGGCAATGCCGTGGACGCGTTTGACGATATCGTGGTCTACGCCACCCGCGCCGACATGATCCTGCAATCCTCCATGGCCTGGAGCCTCGGCCCGCAATACACCTTCGCTCCCGGCGGCGGCGGCGCGCCCACCGGCACAGGCACCGGCACCGGCGCCAGCGGCGCCCCCAGCGGCGGCGGCCCCATTTTCTGATTAGCCGAACTTAGCCTTGAAGCCTTGCTTCACCTGTGCCTTGAGTTTTTCAAACTGCATCACCTCTTCAATCCTCCGGTCAAGAAACGCGGAGGTAAGCGCATGACCGGGGCTTTTATCATCCAGCCAAAACAGTAGCGTGGAGGAATACACCCCCGCAAGCGTCAGCCGCTTGGTATAAAAATTGAAATCCGTCGAAGTATCGCCGATGGCATACCAGATTGCATCCACTGTGTTATATAGGCTCTTAAGCGCATGGGTGCAGTAAAACGGCATCGCCTGTATCGCCAGCGCTTTTCGCACTGCCTCGCGGTGCGGCTCCATCGCCGCCAGCTTCAGCCGCACGGCAGTGGCAATGCGCTCGCGTATTTTCATCGTCTCCAGATGGTAGCCCGCCAGCCCCTCCATCATCGCAATATCGGAAGATTCAAGGAACGCATCCACCGCCTGTATCGCCCCGCCCGGAAACACCCGTATTGCATCAGTCCCGCGATATCCCGCTGCCTGTGCCGCTTTTCTTAAAGTATGCTGGTTCCAGCCTTCAAACACCACAAGCGGCAACGCCTGCGCAAGTATCTCCGCCGCTGCCTTTGGCTTGTGCATATCAGGGCACGGCCTGCCGCAGGAAATCCATCGTTTCCTGTGTTTTATGGCGCATGGTGGCACGCACGCATTCGCGCGGCAGCGAAATAAGGATCACCGTGCCTTGGCCCGGCGCGCTATCCACGCTCACCTGCCCGCCATGCAGCGCCACGAATTCCCGCGTTAGCGCCAGCCCAAGGCCTATCGCGCTGTTCTCATTGGCCGAAGACCAGCAATTATCTTCCTGCAGCGCCATCACAATCGCATCCAGCTTGCCAGCTTGTATGCCCGCGCCCGTGTCACGCACGCAGATTTCCATACCGCCTTCGCCCGCCAGCGCCGAAAGCATGATGCTGCCCCCCGCCGTGCTGAACTTGATGGCGTTGGAAACCAGGTGCCCGAGGATATGTTGCAGTTTCAGCCGGTCCACATACAGCAGGCTGTCTTCTTCCTGCGCTTCGCTCAGCAGCGACACCCGCGCCGCGTTCGCGTGATGCGACTGGCTTTCCAGCACATGCTGCACAATCTCGCTGGAATACACTTCTTCTTTGGAAAGCGTCACCCGCCCTGCGTCGATATTGGCGATTTCCAGCAAATCCTCAATCTTCGCCAGCAAATCATAGCCGCTTTCCTGTATATGGCGAATATAATCCATATATTGCGGGTTCTCGATCTTCCCGAAAATCTCGCTTTCGATGATCTGTGAAAACCCTATCACCGCGTTCAGCGGCGTGCGTAGCTCATGGCTCATATTGGCAAGGAATTCCGAGCGCGAGCGCAAGGCTAGTTCCGCTTCCAGCCGCGCCTTCTGCAGCGTGTTCTGCGCAAGGATATGCTCATGGATATTCTCCACCACGCACACCAGCTCCCCCGCCGGGCTTTCCTGCCGGGGATGCACCAGAAACTGGTACCAGTACCATTTACCGTCGGCGTGCTTCAGCTTGCAGCGCAGGCTCTGCGCAGATTCGCAATCGGCCAGGAGTGTTTCCAGCCTTTCGTGGAAATCCGGGTGCACCAGCTCGGTCAGCTTGTGGCCCAGCTGCGCCTCGCAGCCAAGCCCGGTAATGCTCTCAAAATTGCGCGAAAGATAGGTGCAGTCACCGCCGCGGTGCACAAGGCATAAAATATGCGAGCCATATTCCGACAGGAATTCATATTTTTCCTGCGGGGTCAGCCCGTCGTCATTGCTCAGTGCTGTAGAGGCCTTGGATTTTATTTTGCGGGAGGGAAGGGGAGTCGGGTTCGCCGTATCGGTTTCAGTCAGGGGGGTGTTCGCCCATTGTTTCCAGAAGGAATTCCAAATATGTAGCGGTAACACTATGTTTCTGTCCTTTTCCCTGTTTTATCCACAGGCTTATCCACCTGCTAAGATAAAATTTATCTAAAATTTTAGGTATTATTTACAGAAAATTCACCATTGTCTACTAACTATATGTAGTGCCAACAGTGTGTGTTAACATAAAACTTAGTGGTGTTGCAATACAGCAACGCTTTTTGGCAAAATCCGCATATTTAAAATAACAACGCCCGAACCATCGCGGTCCGGGCGTAAAAAAATGCGTATTACGCGGCCAGCAATGCGTCAAGCTTGCCCTCTGCGTCCAGCGCGTATAAATCGTCGCACCCGCCTACATGCGTGCCGTTGATAAAAATTTGCGGCACCGTCCGCTTCCCGCCCGATTTCGCCAGCATTTCCTGCAATGCGTTGGCATCCAGCTCCACGTTGATTTCTTTATAGGTCTTGCCTTTGCGCGTAAGCAACCCCTTTGCTTTCACGCAGTAAGGGCAGGTGTTTTTGCTGTAAATGATAATATCGCTCATAAAAAAATCTCCTCAGATGTGGCATCCATTTATATTATAGGTGCTCTTCAGCCTTTTTTCCAGCCCTCGCCAGCACCCTTGGCTCGCGCCACGCCGCGGCTGTAATCGTCACCCAGCGCCGGCAGCGCCTCGCCTCGCAAATAGGCCTGCGCATCGGGAATAATGGCTTTGGTAGCGAACTCACGCAGCGCCGTGGCCTTGCTTGCCTCGTCCGGATCAATCGCCTTCTCAGGGTCACCGCGGAAAACCTCATCGAAGTTTAGCACCTTGAGCATCTTGACCGGCGCTTCCTTCATCATCGCCACATGGTCGCGCGGGTTGTAGTTCGCCCAGCGCGTAAGCCCCAGCGCCTCATATACCTGCACCCGTTTTTGGTCATCACTCAGCGCCCGCTCCAGCAGCGCTTTGCGGTTATCGCTATCGTCGCAAAAGGGCAGCGCCCAGTTGTTATATATTTTATCCACGCCCGTATGCAGCAGTTCCTCCAGCAGCACGTTGTAGAACGTGCCGTTACGCATTTTCTCCGACACACGTATAAAATCCTGCCTGCCATAACTAAGCCCCGTTGAGCCGCCTTCCGCTTCCGGCTCAACAAGTATGGTCAGGTTGGGGGCTTGATACCCTGCCAGGACAACAGGCCGCGCCTGAATATCGCGATGTGCCATTTCATGGATCTTCGCCCGCTTGCGGCTTTCCACCTGCGTCGGCTCAAACGGTTCGGTAATGCCAAGGAAGCGCGACTGCGCTACAATATTCTGCCGCGCCCTGTCGATCGCCGCGTCCAGGTCTGCATACTGCGCATCCAGCCGCGTCCGCCGGTAAGTTTCAAGCGGTTCGGCGTTCAGCTTCACCCGCGGCTTGCCATCCTTCTCAGCCATGACCACCATGGCCTTCGCCAGCGCGTCCGCCCGGGGCTTTTCCACCTGCTCGCGTTGCAAATGCTCGGAAACATGCTCCACCGTGGCCAGCCTCACCGCCTCTGCGAATTCCGCCTTCTTCCCCTGCTTTTCAAACACCTCCTGCAAATGCATGTACACTTTGCCCTGGTCGCGCTTGAAATGCTCGAACACCTCGTCCAGCAGGATATAATAAGTGATAGGCTTGCTCTTCAGGTCTTCCCGGAAAGCCGGGTTATCCAGCTCCTTCTTGATGGCCGGAACCAGGTCGGAAAAATGCTGCAACATCGCTTCCGCGTGGTGCTGCACGATGTAAGAGTCGATATGCCCAACCAGATGGGTAAAAATTTCGCGCTCCACGCCTTTGCTAAACGAAAGTGCCCTTACTTCGGGAAGTTTTTGTGCAAGTTTGGCCTTCAGCTCGGCCTGCCGCTCCGGTTTCAGCTCCTCGGGCGTGGCTAGGTAAAACGCCTCGTTTGGCCCGCCAAAACCCTGTGTCCAAACTTGCGTGGGGCCAATATCGCTGCGCACCCCGCCCGCTGCAAACACTGCCATCCGTTCGGAAAACACCACCCGTGGCCGTGCTTCCGCCGCTGAAACCGTATCAACCCATTGCCTGTTCTTTTCGCCCATGCCTTGATAATAAGGCAAAAATCCTTAGAAAACATGAAACTTCTGTGACACCCGCAGCTAGGGGTTGTGAAGTAACATATTGAAATTAAAGGCCTGATAATTCCCCGGCAGCCCACGCCGCCATCTCCGCCACCAGCGCTGAACCATCCCCGCAAAGCCTGAGCGCCACCTCGCGCAGGCCCGCATCCCCGCTATTGCCCATGGCCACCAGCACATTGCGCACAAACCTGTCCCGCCCCAGCCGCTTCACCGGCGATTTGGCGAACAGCGCCCTGAACGCCGCAT
>JANYCJ010000185.1 GCA_025360345.1 Alphaproteobacteria bacterium
CAATGCGCGCGCAGGCCAGCATCGCCACCGCCGCCTCGGGAATCATCGGCAGGTAAATCGTCACCCGGTCTCCCTTGGCCACGCCGCGGGCCTTCAGCGCGTTGCTCAGGCGGCACACTTCCTCATAAAGCGCCCGGTAGCTAATAATGCGCGAAGCCTCCCCCGGCTCGTCCGCTTCCCAGATATAGGCGGTGCTCTCCCCGTGGCTTGCAAGGTGCCGGTCAAGGCAGTTTTCGGTAATATTCAGCCTTGCGCCTTCAAACCACGCAATCGACACCGGCGAGGTAAACTGCGTGTGCTTCACCCGGCTCCACGGCGCTTTCCATAAAAACGCCTTCGCCTGCTCCGCCCAGAATTGTTCCGGCTCCGCCGCCGACTGCGCATACATCGCGCGGTATTTCTCCTCCGTGATATAGGCCCGCTCAGCCCATGCCTTGCTCACCGGGAACACATTGCTGTCCTGCGTCATAAAACATCCTCCTATTTAACTTTGATGGAGTTTTTGTGATAGTAATCCGCAAACCAGCCGTTCACAAGGCTCTGTGGTTTGCGGAACGGGTCGCCGAAATCAAGGTAAAGCGGGTGCACGCCCGAATAAGCCACCACCGGGTCTTCCGTTTCCACGCGCTTGAGCCGGGCATCCCAGTGCAGGTGGGAGTTGCGCCATTGCGGCGCTTCCGCAAGGTCCTGCTGCGCAATCCGGTAGCGGAAATGGACATGCCCGATCAGGATGAGGAAAGCCCCGCACGCAAGCGTATATTCAAGCCGTATCTTCGGTGAAAAACCGCCGCATCGCCCCAAAAGCCCGCTGCACGCCATCCCCGCCAGCGCGCAGAAGCACACCCATAACACCAGCAGGAACTGCAAGATCATCACCACCACACGGTCTGAAAAAGCGGCATTGCCCATGCCGTATAAAAGCATAATGCTGCTCATCAGGCAAATCCCCGGCATCGCAAGTCCCAGTATTGCCGCCCCCGGCAGCAGCAGGCGGCCGCCCTGCCTTCCCACGCAGATCACCCCCCATAAAAACGCCACCAGCCCCACCGCCCATGCCCATGCCTGCACAAAAAACTCCTGCAGGATCATTTTTGCAGGCACAAAAGCATTCATGCAGGCATTCGCCAGGTTATGGCTCACCTCGTTATGCTCCATCCGCACCTCATTCCCCGGGGCTCTGAACATGAGCCCCGCGGAAAGCACCGCCACCCCCAGTAGCACCAGCAGCGTAAGCTGGCGCCTGCGCAAGGCCCGCCCCGCCACAACCCCCACCGCCAGAAACAGCACCGTGGCCACGGTCAGAATTTCATTACCCCCGCAACTCAGGAATACCATCACTCCCGCCAGCATCTTCTGTACCGCAAGCCTGCCTGATTGCCGGAATATCCGCACCACAAGCCCCGCCAGCATCAGGAAGTTCGCAAACGGAATCTGGTATACAGCCCCTGCGCAATACCAGTAAAACGCCTCTGCCGGCCCCGGCGCCATCTGCAGGCATACCAGCAGCGCCAGCATCCCAAGCGCCACCGCCTGCTCCACCCCGAAAAATGCCCCGAAAAACACGCTCCAGCCCACAAACTGCGCCAGCAGCACCGCCCCGATCAGGAATCCATAATTATGCACCGGGTCGGAAATGCCATAGCCGAGCGCATGGTAAAAATTCGCCATGTACCGCCCCGACCATTCATCATACAGCTCTTTCTGCATCGCCCAGAACGCGGTTCCCTCCCGCGTATGCGCCAGCATATAGTCGTCAGCCTTGAGGTTGCTATAATAGGCCAGCTCTAAATAGGGCAGCAACGCATGGAACACACCAGCCGCAAAAATAAGCGTGAGTAACAAAACCTGCGATGTCCGGGGAACATTCAGGCGGTCACGCACCTCTCATTCACCTTCGCCGAACTTATTCTCGATCAGCTCCTGAAGCGCGTCCACCACCTCTTTGGCCTGTTCGCCCATGGCGTTTATGGTAAGCCGTGAGCCGGGGTCCGCCCCTAGCATCATCAGCCCAAGGATGGAAGCGCCGCCCACGCTTGGCAGCTCTTCCTGCCCCAGCTTGGTCACCAGCACATCCGCATCAAACCCGGAAACCGTCTTCACAAATTTTGCCGCCGCCCGCGCATGAAGGCCTTTTTTATTAGTAATTTCCACCGTCACGGAAGCGTTAGCCACGGCCTTACCCCTTGTTCGCCAGCAGGTTTCCGGCCACGTTGATGTATTTGCGCGCCGCTTCCTGCGCCTGGTTCACGGCGTCCTGCATGGTCACGTCCTTGGTGCGCACGCTGGCCAGCTTGATGGTCATCGGCAGGTTCACACCCGCAATCACTTCCACCCCGTCCGCCTTCATCACCGAAATGGCGAGGTTGGAAGGTGTGCCACCGAACATATCCGTCAGAATCACCACGCCCTGCCCGGTATTGACCGACGCAATTGCCGCCACGATCTTTTCCCGCGCCAGCTCCGCGTCATCCTCCGGTTCAATGCCGATAGCCATCATCTGCTGCTGCTTGCCCACCACGTGCTCCGTTACCGAAACGAACGCTTCCGCCAGCTTGCCATGGGTCACAATCACAATTCCAATCATTGCCTTAATCCTTTTTAATATCGCGGTGCCTTAGCGTCACGTTATAGCCGCTTCCTTCCAGAAATGCACCGAGCTTTTGCACAATATGCACCGAGCGGTGCTTGCCCCCCGTGCAGCCCACCGCCATCGTCAGGTAGCTCTTGCCCTCGTCGAGGTAGCGCGGCAGCAGCGGGCAGATGAATCCTTTGAGCCGTTCGTAAAATTCCGCGAATCCCTCGTCGGATTCCACATACGCGCCCACCCGCTCGTCCAGCCCCGTCAGGGCCTGCAATTCCGGGTGGTAATGCGGGTTTTTCAAAAACCGCACGTCGAACACCATGTCCGCATCCCTGGGCAGCCCGTGCTTGAAAGAAAACGATGTCAGCACAACCGAGAGTTCCCGCTCTTCCTGCGCGAACTGCGCGGTGATAATCCTGCGCAGCACCGCCGCCTCGTAATCGGAGGTGTCCATCACCACATCGGCAATATCGCGCAGCGGCGCCAGCAATTCCCGCTCATGCTGGATGCCGTCCACCACCGGCCTGTCCAGCGCCAGAGGGTGCCGCCTGCGCGTTTCGGTGTAGCGCCGCCGCAGAACTTCATCGTCGCTGTCAAGGAACAGCATGGTGAAATCCAGCCCTTCGCTTCCCCGCAGCGCCTCAATCGTTTCAATGAAATGCCCGGCTGAAAAATCCCGCCCGCGTATATCGCAGCCCACCACCAGCGGGCTTTGGCTGCCCGATGCCACCAGCGGCGGCAACAGCGCCAGCGGGATATTGTCAATGGCCTCGAAGCCGCAATCCTCAAGCGCATTCAGCGCCTGCGATTTCCCTGCCCCCGACATGCCCGTCACCAACACCAGCTTCATGCGCCACCCCCGGTCATCTGCGAAAGGGCGAGGCGGATTTTCGCCTCCGTTGCCCTGTCAAACCCATGCAGTGACAGTAGCGGCAGTTGCTGCCCCGCGCAACAATAGAACTGTGCCTCCGGCATCCGCTCCACCTCCGCGCGCGTCACCAGCATCACCGCTAGCCGCAGCCTCGCCTGTGCTAAATGCGAAAGCGTCACCACGCCTATGCCGCGCACCTCCAGCAGCCCCGCCAGCTTTGGCGCGGGCGCAGCGAATAAGCCGCCCTCATCACCTGCCACCATCACCTGGTCATCCGCCACCAGCTCTGCCCCCGCATCAATCAACCGCAGCGCAAGGTCAGACTTCCCCGCCCCGGAAGCTCCCAGCAACAGCACCCCCCGCCCGCCGATGGACACGCAGGTGCCATGCAGGATTTCAGGGGCTGCGCTCATTTTTCAAGGAAGAATTTATGGGTGATGGATTTCCGCAAATCCGTATGCTCGCTCATCACCAGCCGGTCTTTATAAAAATGGAACCGGTACACCACCGGCCCCACGGGGTAGGGGGGCTTCTGGATGCAGTGGATCAGCGTTTTGCGCCCCTCGCGGCTCACTTTCTGGATGGGAAGCGAGAAGGGGGCTTTGCCATAATGATGGAACGTAAGCACCTTCGCCCCGATGATGACCTTGTCATCCTTGCACCGCGTCAGGAATTTGCGGAACATGTCCTCATTGCCCACCATCCGCGCATGGGCAATCGCCACATCCATGGATTCCAGCGCATGTGCGGGCAGGATTTTTTTCACCACCTGCATGGAAAGCGGGTCAAGCTTCCAGCTTCCGAGAAGGGGTGCAAGCAGCGGGTCCGACATCTGCACCAGCATAGGCGCCCCTTCAGGCCACGTTTTCCGTGCGCGGAGATTCCGTGAGCAGCGTATGCAGCGCCGCGGCGTCCGGGGCACGGCGCAGTGCTTCGCAAAGCTGTTTGTCGCGTAAAATGCGCGAGATAGTCGCCAGCGCCTTCATATGCTCGGTATGCGCGTCAATCGGCGACAATAGCAGGAATAGCAGATCTACCGGCTTACCGTCCGCCGCCCCGAAAATCAGCGGCTTCTCAAGCTGGGCAAACACCGCGTGCAGCTTGTTCAGGCTTTCAAACCGCCCATGCGGGATGCACACCCCGTGCCCCATGCCCGTGCAGCCGATATTCTCGCGCTCCAGCAACACGGCATAAATTTCCTTTTCAGACAGGTGGCAAAGCTTGGATGCGTGTGTGGCCAGCTGGCGCAGCGCATTTTTCTTATCCCGAGCCGAAAACTTAGCGAGAACCGCTTCCGGTGGCAATATACTGGCAATATGCATATGGGGTAGGGGCTCTTAAGCCGCTTTGCTCTCAGGGTCAACCCACGAGATATTCCCGTCGATCCTGCGATACACCACGTTCAGGCCGCCATGTGCCGAGTTAAAGAACATCAGCGCAGGCAAATCCTGTAAATCCATTTTCATGACCGCCTGGCGCACAGTGAGCGTCTCAATCGCGGTGGGCTTTTCGGCAATCACCATGCCCGGGGCCTTGTCTTCTTCTTCATGCTCGCCCGCATCTGCCGGCAGCGTGTATTTCTTGCCCTGCTTCACCTGCTTGGCTTCGGCGTCCGGCGTTTCCGCCGTCTTGTGGTGGTTGGTGATCTTGCGCTTATAGCGGCGCAGCTGCTTGCTCACTTTGTCCAAAGAAGCGTCGAACGCGGCATATACGTCGTCAGACTCCCCGCGCGAGCGCACCACCAGCCCCGAATGAGTACCGAGATTGCCCGTAATGTCCACACGGAAAAGATGCGCCTCTCGGGAAACCACCACCGTCACGCTGGTCACGCGGTCGATATATTTGGTCACATGTTCCTCAAGCTGCTTTTCGATATGGCCGCGTAGCGCTTCGCCGACATCAACACCCTTACCCGAAACATTAATTTGCATGGTCACTTCTCTTCACTTGTTAAACATTCTGTACGAACGCACATTATACCATAAGATCGCATAGAATAACAGCTTGTCGTAAACTCGGAGGTATAGACCTTGCGCTTGCACCAGTCAATGCCAAACGGGAGCGGAAAAAATATAACATCTCAAGGGGATGGAGTGGCCGCTAAACTTTCGGGATCTTGATGCCCAGCGCTTTGCCGAGCCGTTCCTGCTCGCCGTAATAGGCCACGCGTTTCAGGCAGCGCGGCAAAATGCCGGACCACTGGAAGTGACCTTTGATTTTGCCGTCGGCCTCTTCCCCGTCCACCACATAGGTGAAAAGGTCGTTCATGGTAATCATGTCGCCTTCCATTCCGGCAATTTCAGAAATGTAGGTAATCCGCCGCACCCCGTCGCGCATTCGGCTGCTCTGCACGATCAGGTGAAGCGCCGAGGCGATCTGCGCCCGCACCGAGCGCATCGGGATATTTAGGTTGGCCATGGAAATCATGTTTTCCAGCCGCGCCAGCGCATCGCGCGGGTGGTTGGCATGGATGGTGGTAAGCGAGCCCTCATGCCCGGTGTTCATTGCCTGCA
>JANYCJ010000186.1 GCA_025360345.1 Alphaproteobacteria bacterium
CGGGTGTGGTGGCCGTGGGTGTTGCGGCTGCGGCGCGGGTGTAGGCGGCGTAGCTGGCGGTGTTGGGGAGGTTGGGGGCTGCGGCGGGCTGTTCTTCGGTTTGCGGGGTGGCGGGGGCGGCGGGGGAGGTTTCCACGGAGACGACGCGCAGGGTGAGCTGGGTTCCGGTGGGCAGGGCGGATTGCGGCGTGGCGGTGGGGGAGGTGACGAGGGGCTGCGGCTTGATGAGGGTGCCGAAGACAGTGATGGTGGATTCGCCGGGGGCGGCGGGTGCGAGGTTTGCTGGGACGGTGGCGTTTAGCGATACCAGCGCGCTTTGGGGGCGGTAGTTGGGGGTGAGGACGACCTCGGGCGAGCTTGCGAAGGAGGAGGTGGTTTCCGCGATTTCGGGGGACTGGCCGTCTACGCTCAGGATTTTTGCCAGCGAGCCGCTGGCGGTGTTGTCTACGCGGATGGTGACTTCGCTGCCGATTTTCAGGAAGAAGTCGCTGGCGAAGGTGATGTCGCCGCTGTCGGTGCGCAGGACTGGGTTTCCACTGCTGTCGCGGTTTACGATGAAGCCGCTTAAGGTGGTGCCGTCTTCGATATTGGCGAGGCCGGGGGAGGCGTTGTTCCCGGCGGTGCCTTGCGAGATTTGCGGGCCCTTGACGGGGGCTTGCGGCGGGGGCTGGAAGGCGATGAGGCGGATGTCGGCCATGGGGTGCGCTTTAAATTTTTGGTATAGGAAACATTATATTATCAATATTGGCCATCCACCAAGTTAGCATAATGTTCTATTATGTTATTCAAAATATAATTCCTATGATAGAGAGCTTCACGAGAACCTTTTATAGAATTTTCGTTAGTAACAGTAACATTTTTGACCTTACTCAAAAATTGTAGTGGTAGGTGCATTTCTTGCATTTTTTGTAATAGCTGGTTGGTCCAGTTGTTTGCTTCTGCAATTAATTTATCTTCTTTCTCAAAAGATTCGGGATCATGTGTCGAATAAGGAAGAAAATAGTCTATAGAAGCCATGATACGTTTATTTTCATCGAAACTTGCTAAAAGCATATTGTATGTAGCAGTAGCATTTTCTTTGATTTGAAATTTCTCTAATAGTTCTTCGATTTTTTTACTTTGTTCTAAATAGAGAACTGTGCCGCAAACGAAATAGTTCAGAAGAAAAAGACACGGAAATATTGCTGCGCTAGATATGATAAACAAAGCTGTTTTATTTATTTCTTTCGTGATTGATTCACCTAATAAGTACAAACCTAAAAGTATAATAATGCTTAGGAATATTTTGTAGGGAGTATACTTGCGCCATTCGAGAAACATTATAGTTTTTGTATATTGAAAACTCCGTCTTACGAGTACTGCGTGATATCGGAGATAATCCCAGAGCATTTAGCGCTGCATGAGTTTGATGGACATGGCGGCGGCATCGGTTGCGGCGGTGGAGTGGGGGGCTTTGAAGAGGAGGGATTTTTGGCTGCGGATGGAGTCTTTGACTTTGTTGTCGCGGCGGATGATGCCCATGAGCGGGGGGGACATGTTGAGGAAGTTTACGCAGGCCTTGTTCAGGGCGTGGTAGGTGGCTTCGCCTTCTTTTTGGGTGGCGGCCTGATTGATGGCCACGTTCATGTCGGGGGCGGGTTTGTGGGCGGAGACGACTTTGATGAAGGCGTAGGCATCCGTCAGGGAGGTGGGTTCGTCGGTGACGACGACGATGCAGCGGGAGGCGAGGGAGGCGAGATACTGGACATGCTGCTCGATGCCTGCGCCGAGGTCGATGATGACGAAATCATAATTATGGGCGAGCGGGGCCAGCTCGGCGGCCATGCCGTGCATTTTTTCCATGGGCATGGTGGCGAGCGAGGCGGAGCCGGAGCGGCCGGCGATGATGTCGAAGCCGCCCTCATCATAGCGGGTGATGGTTTCGGCGAGGGTGTGGCGGCCGGCGAGCATACTGCTCAGGTCGCGCTGGGGGGTGAGGCCGAGCTGGACGTCGACATTGGCGAGGCCGATATCGCCATCGAACAGCAGCACGGAGCGGCCGGAACGGGCGATGAGGTGGCTTAACGTGACGGAAAGCCAAGTTTTGCCGACGCCCCCTTTTCCGGAGGCGATGGCGATAACGTTATTTTTTCTGGGTTCGTTCATAGATTTAGCACATTCGCGTATGTTCAGGTGGATTGCAACTGGTATCGCAGGAGGATTTGGGTGAGGGCGGCACCATCCATGGGCTGGAGGTTGTCGATGATGCTGGAAGAGGCGCTGAGCTGGCTGAAGGCGAGCTTGTGGGCGGAAGCGGCGGAGACGATGCCGCCGTAGCGGCGGGCGGTGTCTGCGCGGGTGACGAGGAGGCGCTTGATGGGCATGGCCATGAAGGCTTCGGCGATGTCTATGGCCTCGAGGCTGTCTCCCCCGGCGGGGAGGGTGAGGATGGGTTCTGCCCCGGAGGTGGCGGCGAGATGGGTGATTTCCATCATCTCGTCGCGGTCATAGGCGTTTACGCCTGCGGTGTCGATGAGGACATGCTGGCCGCGGGGGAGGTTTTTCAGGGCGCGGGAGAGTTCGTCGGCGGAGCCGGTGACGTTCAGGTGGAGGTCTAAGATGTTGGTGAAGGCTTGCAATTGTTCTACGCCGCCAGCGCGCTTAGTGTCGCAGGTGAAGACGGCGACCGGCTGCTTGCTGAGTGAGAGATGGGCGGCGAGCTTGGCGATGGTGAGGGTTTTGCCGATGCCGGGGGGGCCTACGAGCATGAGGCTCTGGGGGGCTTTGTCGAAGGTAATGGGGTGGAAGGTGAAATAATTGCCCAAGGATTTTTCTAGGCCGAGGCGGATGAAGTTCTGCGGCTCGCGCTTGCCGCCCATCTGGTGCAGGGCTTCGATGGAGGCGAGCTCGCGGGGGTCGGCCTTGTTGAAGATTTTGGAGATGAGGTTTTCGGGGACATTGTGGAAGCGGAGCACCTGTTGCAGCTCGGCGCGGATGGACTCCGCCCCGGCGGAGGAGAGGGGTTTGGGCGCGGCGGGGGCGGCGGGGAAGATGGGCTCCGGCCCGCCGTCGAGCGCGGCGGTGACGGTGATGCCTTTTTTGCCTTTTTGCGGCTCGGTGGAGAGGATGATGGCATCATCGCCCATGGCATCGCGCACCATTTTCATGGCGGTGGGCATGTCTGGGGCGGTGAAGGTGCGCAGGCGCATGGGTTATGCCGTCATCCCCGCCTTGCGCGGGGATCTTGGGGGATTGGGGTGAGGAAGGAGGGGGTGTTTCATGGGATTGATTCGTTATCCGGTTTTGGTTAGGGCGTCTGGCTCCAGATCTAGGCGCAGGGCGGGGATGCGATTATTGGTACATTTCATCATATAAATCTTTCCAGTCGGGATTGAATTTATTTATGGCTTCTATTTTCCATTCCCGGGGCCAGCGTTTCAGGCGTTTTTCCCGTTTGATGGCGGTTTCGGGGTCTTGATAAATCTCATAGTAGACTAATTTTTTTAAGTTGAATCGTTTGGTGAAGCCGCCGGCCAGTTCGTTTTTGTGTTCGTGGATGCGTTTTATCAGGTTGGATGTGAAACCTATGTAGAAGACACCGTATTCTTTGTTGGTAAGTATATAAATATAAAATTGTTTTTCTGGCATGTGGCTCTAGATCCCCGCACTGGGCGGGGATGACGGTTATATTTGGCCCAGCGTTTTTATTCGGGACTTGGCGAAGATTTCGTTTTGGGAGAGGACTACGGTGCTGGGGCGGAAGCGTTCGATGATGGAGCGCACATAAGGGCGGATGCTGGGGCTGGTGAGGAGGACGGGGAGTTCGCCTTGCGTTGCGAATTTGTCGAAGATCTGGCGGACGGAGTTGATGAAGTCCTGAATGCGGGAGGGGGCCATGGAGAGGACGCGGTCGTCGCCGTTGCCGGTGATGGCTTCGATGAAGAGCTGCTCCCATGCAGGGGAGAGGGCGATGATGGGGATGTAGCCGTTCTCGTTGATATTGGCGTGGCTGATCTGGCGGGCGAGGCGGCCACGGACATGTTCGGTGATGATGATGAAATTGGTGGTGCTGCGGCTGGCCTCGGCGATGGCCTCGACGATGGTGGAGAGGTCGCGGATGGAGACCATTTCGCGCAGGAGCGTTTGCAGCACGCGCTGGACGCCGCCCACGGAGATCTGGCCGGGGATGGTTTCCGCGACGAGCTTCTGCTGGGTTTTGCCGAGGTCGTCGAGCAGTTTCTGGGTTTCGGCGTAAGACAGCAGTTCGGACATGTTGTCCTTCACCACTTCGGTGAGGTGAGTGGTGATGACGGTGGGGGGGTCTACCACGGTGTAGTTGCGGAAGAGGGCTTCTTCACGCAGGTTTTCGGTGATCCACAGGGCGGGGAGGCCGAAGGTGGGCTCGGTGGTTTCTTCGCCGGCGAGGTTTATCTTGCCCCCGGCAGGGTTCATGACGAGGAGCATTTCTGGCTTGATGTCGCCGCGGGCGGCTTCGATTTCCTTTACCTTCACCACGTAGGTGTTGGGGGGGAGCTGCATATTGTCCTGAATGCGCACCGAGGGGATGACGAAGCCCAGCTCGCGGGCCATCTGGCGGCGGAGGGCCTTGATCTGCTCGGTGAGGCGGTGGCCTTTCTGGTAGTTGATGAGGGGGAGGAGGCCGTAGCCTAGCTCGAGGCGCAGCGCGTCTATCTGGAGGAAGTCGGAGGCTTGTTCCTCGGCGGGCTTGCCGTCGGCGGTGGCTCCGGCGGGGCCTTCGAGCTGCTTGAGGGGCTTGCCGGAGGCATCTTTCTTATTTTGCTGGGCGGCGTTGGGGTTTTGCATCATGTACCAGCAGAGATAGCCGGTGAGGCCGGCGAGGCCCGCGAAGGGGATGATGGGGATGCCGGGGAGCAAAGAAAGCAGGCCCAAGAAGCCGGAGGTGATGCCCAGCGAGCTGGGGTTGCGCACCAGCTGGCCGATGACGGCTTTTTCGGCGGAGCCCTGCACGCCGGACTTGGTGACGAGGATACCGGCGGCGGTGGAGACGATGAGGGCGGGGATCTGGGACACCAAGCCGTCACCGATGGTGAGGATGGTGTAGGTGTTGAGCGCCTGCTGGAAGGTGAGGCCGTTTTGCACCACGCCGATTAAGATACCGGCGATGAAGTTGATGAAGGTGATGAGGATGCCGGCGATGGCGTCGCCGCGCACGAATTTGCTGGCACCGTCCATGGAGCCGAAGAAGTTGGATTCGTCTTCGAGTTCCTTGCGGCGTTCCTTGGCCTGGTCTTCGGTGATGAGGCCTGCGCTTAAGTCGGCGTCGATAGCCATTTGCTTGCCGGGCATGGCATCCAGGCTGAAGCGGGCGGATACTTCGGCGATGCGGCCGGAACCCTTGGTGATAACCACGAAGTTGATGATGGTAAGGATGCCGAAAACGATGGCGCCGATGACGAGATTGCCGCCCATGACGAAGCCGCCGAAGGCCTGAATTAAATGGCCTGCGGCTCCGGTGCCTTCATGGCCGTGGCCCAATATGAGGCGGACGGATGCGATGTTCAGCGCCAGCCTTAGCATGGTGACGATGAGGAGCACGGTGGGGAAGGCGCTGAACTGGAGCGGCTTTTCCACGAAGAGGCAGGTCATGAGCACCATGACGGAGAGGGTGAGGGAAATGGCGAGCGCCAAATCCAGCAAAAAGGGCGGCAGCGGCAGGATGAGCACCGTGAGGATGCACATGACGCCGATGGCAAAGAAAATATCGGCGCGGCGGCCCCAGCGGTTGAAATAGACGAGCAACCCCTCGGAGGAGAAGGGCGAGGCGGCTGCGGGAGGGGGGGCGGCGGCGTCGGCCATGGCGCGCCCCTTACTCGGTCATGGTGGGCGGGGGAGGAACGGCTGCGCCCTGATCGCTGTATTGCTTCAGCTTGTTGCGCAGGGTGCGGATGGAAATGCCGAGGATGTTGGCGGCGTGGGTGCGGTTGCCGAGGCAGTAGTTCAGCGTGTCTATGATGAGTTCCTGCTCCACGGAATCTACCGTGCGGCCTACGAGGCCGCCGGTGTTGCCGCTGGAGGGTTTGGGCGAGGTGCCTGCGGGGGCGGTGTGCTGGGCAGCGGGGGCGGGGATATCGGGCATACCCTGAAGCATGATGGCTTCGGGCTCGATTTTTTCGCCCGTGGCGAGGAGCACGCTGCGGTGCATGGAGTTTTCCAGCTCGCGGACATTGCCCTGCCAGCCATAGGCCTGCATTTTGGCGAGTGCGGAATCCGACAGTTTGCGGGTCGGCAGGCCGTTTGCCTTAGAGTATTTCTCGATGAAGTATTCGGCCAGCGGCTTGATGTCTTCGCGGCGATCACGCAAGGATGGCATTTCGAGGGCGATGACGTTGAGGCGGAAATAGAGGTCTTCGCGGAAGGTGCCTTTTTTTACCACGTCGAGCATGTTGCGGTTGGAGGTGGCGAGGACGCGGATGTTGACCTTTACCGGCTTGTTG
>JANYCJ010000201.1 GCA_025360345.1 Alphaproteobacteria bacterium
CATCGCCCGTTCCGTCCTTATTGGGGGCAGTGATGGCGTTGATGACATCGTGGCGGATGCCCTGGTCCTTGAGCTGCACCTTGAGGCGGTCCATGAAAAATTCATGGAGCTGCTCGGGCAGGTTTTCGGGGACGGCGGTGCAGAAATCCTCGTAGGCTGATTCGAACAAGGTGAGGTATTTGCCGACCTGATGGGGGGAGGCGAGATGCGCCTCGGTTTGATGGGCGAGCTTTTCCTTCGCCTTGTGGAGGGCGATGTCCTTCGTGGGGCAGAGGGCGAATAAGGGCCTGAGTGGCAGGGACAGCTTGTTTTCCAAGATGATGCGGATGACGCCGAGGCCAGCGCGGCGCAGGGCGAAGGGGTCTTTGCTGCCGGTGGGCTTTTCGCTGATGGCGAACATGGAGATGAGGGTGTCGAGTTTATCGGCGAGGGCCACGCAGATGGCGGTGGGCTCGGTGGGCACGGCATCGGTGGGGCCTTGGGGCTTGTAGTGGTCGCGGATGGTGTCGGCAACGGCGGCATCTTCCTTTTGGGCGAGGGCATAGTAGCGGCCCATGACGCCCTGAAGCTCGGGGAATTCGCCGACCATGCCGGTGGTGAGGTCGGCTTTTGCCAGGTGGGCGGCGCGGGCGACTTTCTTTTTATCCGCCGCGGGAACGCTACCGGCCAGTATTTCAGCGAGATGGGCGACGCGGGCGACTTTGCCCGCGGAGCTGCCGAGCTTGGCATGGAAGGTGACGGTTTTTAAGCCTTCGGCCCAGTCGGTGAGGGATTTCTTCCTGTCCTGATCCCAGAAGAAACGGCCATCGGCGAGGCGGGCGCGGAGCACGCGTTCGTTGCCGGCGATGATGGCTTTGCCATTATCGCTTGCGGTGATGTTGGCGGTGATGAGGAATTTGTTGCTTAGGGTGCCGTCGGCGTTTTCGAGGGCGAAGTATTTTTGGTGGGCGCGCATTTCGGAGACGAGGACTTCCTTGGGGAGGTCCATGTATTGGCTGTCAATGGTGCCGGTAAGGATGGTGGGGTATTCGACGAGGCCGGTGACTTCGTCGAGGAGGCCTTCATCGGTTTTCAGTTTCAGCGCGGCGGCGGAGGCGGCTTTTTGCGCCTGTTCGAAAATGGCTGCCCGGCGGCGCTCGCGGCTGGCGATGACGAAGGCTTTTTCCAGCGCGGGGGCGTATTCTGCGGGGGTGGCGATGGTGATGGCGGCGGGGGCGAGGAAGCGGTGGCCGTGGGTGGTGTTGCCCGCGGTGAGGCCCGCGAACTGGACGGGGATCACTTTCCCGTCGAACAGGCAGAGGATGCTGTGCAGGGGGCGTACCCAGGGGGTGGAGCCCGCACCCCAGCGCATGGATTTCGGCCATGGAAAGGTTTTTAGGCTGTCTTCGATTACGGTGTGGAGGATGGCGGCGGTGGTGCGGCCTTCCTTGCGGAGGGTGGCGAAATAGATGCCGTCGCGTTCTTGCAGCTGATCTTTGGACAGGCCGGTTTTTTTCAGGAAGCCTTCGAGCGCGGCTTCGGGGGCGGTGGTTTTGGGGCCTTTGAGTTCTTCTTCGGTGGCGGACTGCTCGGTGGTAAGGCCCGTGGCGATGACGGCGAGGCGGCGGGGGGTGACGAAGCCGGTGACGGTTTCAGCTTTGACGGCGACACCTTCTTTTTGCAGTTTTTCCACGAGGGTTTTTTGCAGATGCGCGAGGGCATCGGCCTGCATACGTGCGGGGATTTCTTCGGAGAAGAGTTCGAGGAGGAGGTCGGCCATGATGATCGTTACTGCGCGGAAATGCGTTGCGAATGGATCCCCGCCTTCGCGGGGATGACGGGGTAAATCATTCTTCGATGTCCTTGTGGATTTCGCCGGTGATGTTGTTGTTTTCGTCTAGCAGGAGGACGGTGGGCTTGTAGGCTTTGGCTTCCTTCGGTTCCATCTGGGCGTAGGCGATGACGATGACGACATGGCCGGGGTCGGCGAGGTGGGCGGCGGCGCCGTAGATGCCGAAACGCTTGGAGCCGCGCGGCTCATTGAGGAGGTAGGTGGTAAAGCGCTTGCCGTTGTTGACGTTGAGCACGTCGATCTGCTGGCCTTCGATCATGCCAGCCTGGTCGAGGTAGTCCTGGTCGATGCCCATGGAGCCGTTGTAATGCAGCTCGCTGTGGGTGACGGTGGCGCGGTGGATTTTGCTGTGCATCATGGTGATTAGCATTAGACGGCTTCCTTGGAGCTTTTCTTCTTTTTTGCAGGTTGGACGGTGCTGCCTTTCAGGGTGGTGACGCAGAAACCGGCGATCAGGGTGCGGGCTCCCTTCAGGGTGACTTCAAGCTGGCCGCGGCCTTTGCTGGCCTGAAAGGCGTGGAAATGGGTTTTATTCAGGCGGGGCGCCCAGTAGGGCGCGAGGGTGCAGTGGGCGGAGCCGGTGACGGGGTCTTCGTCTATGCCCACGGGGGGGCCGAAATAGCGGGAGGCGAAATCGAAGGTTTTGCCGTCTATCACCGGGATGCCGGTGGCGGTGGTGAGGATGACGCCTTGCGCGTCCATCTTGCCGAGTTTTTTGAAGTTGGGCATACAGGAGATAAGGGTCTGGTAGTCCTTTACCTCGGCGATGTAGTTGTCGCGGCTGAGTTCGCAGGTAAGCAGCTCCACGCCCAGCGCGTTCAGGGCGAGATGGGGCTTGGTGGGGTCGCTTTCGAGGGTGGGGAAATCCAGCTCCACTGCGCCGGATTCCAGCACGCGGGCGGTGAGGGCGCCGCTCATGGTATGGTAGGTGACGGTTTCGCCTTTTTTGACTTTGCCCATTTGCGCCAGCACATGGGTGGTGGCCAGCGTTGCGTGGCCGCAGAGGTTCACTTCCACTTCGGGGGTGAACCAGCGGAGGTCGTATTCGCGCAGGCCTTTTTCGACCGCGAAGGCGGTTTCGGAAAGCTGCATGGACAGCGCGGTGAGCTGGAGCACGTCGCGCTCAGGATATTCAGGAAGGATGCACACGCCCGCGGCATTGCCGAGGAAGGGTTTGGAGGTGAAAGCGTCCACGATCCAGATGTTTTCGGGGTTGATGACTTTTTGGTTTGCGTTCATCGGCTTTGCCCCAAGGCGCTGAACGGGCTGCGCGCCGCAATGGCGCGGGTCATCTGGTTGGGTTGTTCTTTCATGCGGCCTCCTTGGCGACCCAGGTTTCACAGCAGGCTTTGGCCAGCGCGCGGACGCGGCCGATGTAGCTGGCGCGCTCGGTGACGGAGATGACGCCGCGGGCATCGAGCAGGTTGAAGCGGTGGCTGGCCTTGATGCACTGGTCGTAGGCGGGCAGGGGCAGGTTTTTTTCGATCAGGGACTGGCATTCCTTTTCGGCATCCTCGAACTGGCGCAGGAGCTGTGCGGTGTCAGCGAATTCGAGGTTGTAGGCGGAGAATTCGCGCTCATTCTGCAGGAATACATCGCCGTATTTCACGCCTTGGTCATTGAAGTCCAGGTCGTAGACGTTTTCCTTGCCCTGGATATACATGCAGAGGCGCTCCAGCCCGTAGGTGAGTTCGCCGGAGACGGGGGCGCATTCGATGCCGCCGACCTGCTGGAAATAGGTGAACTGGGTGACTTCCATGCCGTCGCACCACACTTCCCAGCCGAGGCCCCATGCGCCCAGCGTGGGGGATTCCCAGTCGTCTTCGACGAAGCGGATGTCATGGGCCAGCGGGTCGATGCCGATTTTTTTCAGGGATTCGAGGTAGAGCTCCTGAAGGTTTTCCGGCGAGGGCTTCAAGATGACCTGATACTGGTAGTAATGCTGGAGGCGGTTGGGGTTTTCGCCGTAGCGGCCATCCTTGGGGCGGCGGGAGGGCTGCACATAGGCGGCTTTCCACGGCTTGGGGCCGAGGGCGCGCAGGGCAGTGGCCGGATGGAAGGTGCCAGCGCCCACCTCCATGTCGTAGGGCTGCAAAATGACACAGCCCTGATCTGCCCAGAACTGGTGGAGGGTGAGGATGAGTTGCTGGAAGGAAAGTGCCACGAGATCCCGCATAATGTGGTTAAGAGGCGGCCATAGTAGTGATTTTACACGGCATTTCAAGTGCGAAGGCGGGTAACGCGGTGGGGGCGGGAATGGTGCGGATATTTGCCAAGCTTTTGCTTTGGCCTCAGAAATGCGGTGACTGGGGCGGCTGGCGAAGGGCGGGAGGATCGGTCACCTGCACGGTATAATCCACGCCGTGGCTGAAAAAATCGGCGGCGATGTGGTATTTGCCGGCCTTATCCATCGGGCCTATGCGGCGGGTGGGCTCGAAATTGATGACCAGCGTGGGGTAGCCGCGTTGGGTGAGCACGTGTTTCATGTCATGCTCGGTATTGGCGAGGCCGATTTTGTCGAGCTTGCTGACATGGGCGTCGCCGACGAGAAGGGTGGCGAAGAACGGGGTTTCGCCGGGAAATTTGGCATCCAGATGATTGGCCATGGCGGTCGCCATGGCGTTGTTGGAGGTTTCCAGCCGGTCAAGCTGGCGTTCATGGAATATCTTCCTTACGGCGGTATAGGTTGGGTTGGCGTGGTAGGTGTTGTCGTGGTAGAGGCGGATGACGGCATCGCGGGCGGTTTCGATGGAGGGGGTGGGGATTTCGGGGTCTACAAAGACGGTGGTTTTGGGAGCGCGCAGGGCTTCTGCGAAGGCTTTGTCGGTGGGGGAGCGGTTTAGGTCGGCGGGGTAGCGGCCGGGTTTCAAAGGCGCGCGGGGCATTTCACGCAGGGTAATATGGGCGTCGAGATGCTTGCCCGCCATGGTTTCGCCCTGCGGATCGTCCGTGTAATTTTTTTGCTCGAAAAAGCCGACATCCGCCTGTCTGGCCATTTCGGTAAAATGCTTGCGGGTTTCTTCGGAGGCATGGCGCTCGCCTACGATGAGCACCAGCCGGGGATGCTGTTTACGAAGGTCTGCGACCAAATGTTCGAGCGTATCCGTGCGTTCTTTGTTCATGGCTTTATTATAAAGCCAGAAAACTCAGAAAACCTTAATAATTTACGCGTCAGGCGGCGTCGCTCTTCTGCTGTTCTTCGGCCAGTAAGGCTTTGGCTTTTGGGGATAATTGCAGGTGCAGCTCACGCAGTTGCTTTTCCTCGGCCACGTTGGGAGCCTGCATCAGGAGGTCTTCGGCCTTCTGGTTCATGGGGAAGGCGATGACTTCACGGATGTTGGGCTCGTCGGCCAGCAGCATGACCATGCGGTCTACGCCCGGGGCGAGGCCGCCATGCGGGGGCGCGCCGAATTTGAAGGCCGAAATCATTCCACCGAATTTGGAGTCTACCACCTCGGGGCCGTATCCGGCTATTTCGAAGGCTTTGTACATCAGGTCGGGCTTGTGGTTACGGATGGCGCCGGAAGAGAGCTCCACACCGTTGCAGACGATGTCGTACTGGTAGGCGAGGATGTCCAGCGGGTTTTTGGTGAGGAGGGCTTCCATGCCGCCTTGTGGCATGGAGAAGGGGTTGTGGGAGAAGATGATCTTTTTTTCGTCTTCATCGTATTCGAAATAGGGGAAATCCACGACCCAGAGGAATTTGAACACGCCTTTTTCAAGGAGGTCCAGCTCGGTGCCGAGATGGTTGCGCACCTGCCCTGCCAGCTTGGCGGCGGCGAGTTCGGTGCCGGAGGAGAAGAACACGGCGTCGCCGGGCGCGAGGCGGGCGGTGGAAACGAGTTTGGCGAGGGCTTCAGGGGAGAGGAATTTCACTAGCGGGCCACCGAAGGCTTCCGGCGCAGTGCCGGGGCCTTTATAGGTGATGTAGGCGAGGCCTTGTGCGCCTAAGGATTTGGCGAATTCGATCATGTTGTCGAAGAAGGAGCGGGGCTTGTCGGCACAGCCGGGGGCGGGGCAGGCGCGGATGACGCCGCCGCCCTCGATCACCTTGTTGAAGATACCGAAGCCGGAGCCGCGCCAGACATCGGTGACGTCGGCCACGAGGATGGGGTTGCGCAGGTCGGGCTTGTCGGAGCCGTAGTTCAGCATGGCTTCCTTGTAGGTGATGCGGGGGAAGCCTTTTTCCAGCGTGGCGGGCACGCATTGCTTGGTGCCGAATTCGGAGAAGACGCCATGGAGCACGGGCTCGATGGCGGCAAAGACATCTTCCTGCGTGACAAAGCTCATTTCGATATCGAGCTGGTAGAACTCGCCGGGGGAGCGGTCTGCCCTTCCATCTTCATCGCGGAAGCAGGGGGCGATCTGGAAGTAACGGTCGAAGCCGGAGACCATGAGGAGCTGCTTGAACTGTTGGGGGGCTTGCGGCAGGGCGTAGAACTTGCCGGGGTGGATGCGGCTGGGAACCAAGTAATCGCGCGCGCCTTCGGGGGAGGAGGCGGTGAGGATGGGGGTTTGGAATTCGTTGAAGCCCTGCTCGATCATGCGGCGGCGCAGGGAGGCGATGACTTTTGAGCGGAGCATGATGTTTTCGTGCAGCTTTTCGCGGCGCAGATCCAAGAAGCGGTATTTGAGGCGGGTTTCTTCGGGCTGCTCGCGGTCGGAGTTTACTTGCAGGGGGAGCATCTCGGCGGCGGATTCGAGATGGAATTCGGCGAGCTGTACTTCGATCTCGCCGGTGGCGAGGTCTTTGTTGGTGGTTTCGGCGCTGCGGGCCACGACTTTGCCGGTGACGGTGACGACGCTTTCAAGCTTGGCGGCGTTAAGGCCGTTGAAATGTTCGCTGCCTTCGGTTGCCACCAGCTGGGTGATGCCGTAGTGGTCGCGGAGATCCACGAAGAGGAGGGTGCCGTGGTCGCGCTTCCTGTGCACCCAGCCGGAAAGGCGGACAGACTGGCCGACATCGGCTTTTTTGAGGGCGGCGCAGGTATGGGTGCGGTAGGCGTGCATGGCGGAATCCTAAAAGATGCTGGAAAGGTTAACCCTTTACCCGGTTTGCGCGGCTAACGCAACGCCGAAGCGGCGGGGGAAAAGAGCAGGACATAGACGATGGCCCCGGCGATGAAGCATAAAAGCAGGCCGAACACGAAGTTACCCAACGTGCAAAGCCAGTATTTCCCGGCGTTTTCTGCGCGTGTGTAGCGTTTTTTAAGGGTGGTGACGCGCTTTTCGCGCAGGGCGCCCACGGCCTCGTGGATGCGGGTGCCGCCGGCGTTTATCAGGCCGTAAGCCAGACCGGCGAGGGCGATGGTGCCCATGATGCCTGCGATGTTCACGCTCATGCGGCGTTCCTTTCCTCGGTTTGCTCGGTGATGTGTTTGACGACGTAATGCGGGCGGCGGCGGACTTCGAGGTAGATGCGGCCCACATATTCGCCGATCAGGCCGAGGCCGGTGATGGCCACGCTTACCAGCAGGAAGAGGATGGCGAACAGGGTGAATACGCCCTCGGCCTCGGGGCCGATGAAGATGCGGCGGAAGCCCATGTAGATGACCAGCAGTGTGCTGGCGAAGGACAGGGCCATGCCGACAAGGGTGAAGATTTGCAGCGGCACTAACGACGAGGAGGTCATGAGGTCGAAGTTGAGGCGCAGGAGGCGATAGAAATTGTAAGTGGACGTGCCGGCGGCGCGGTGCTCGTGGCCGACATTGATCTCGGCGGGGTTGGCGGCGAAGTACCAGCTCATCTCGGGGATGAAGGGGGTGGCTTCGGGGGAGGCGACGATCAAATCCACGATGTCGCGGCGGTAGGCGCGCAACATGCAGCCCTGATCCTTGATGCGCATGTTGGTGATGCGCTCGCGAAGGGCGTTGCTCATGCGGGAGACGAGCTTGCGCCACGCGCTGTCGTGCCGGTTGGCGCGGACGCCGCCGACGATGTCGTGGCCCTCTTCGATTTTAGCGACGAGGGCGGCGATGTCTTCGGGCGGGTTTTGCAGATCGCAGTCCAGCGTGACGATGACCTGCCCGCGCACGATGGAAAAGCCCGCGATGATGGCCTTGTGCTGGCCGGCGTTACGCATGAGCTGCACCACGCGCACCTGTGCCGGGTGGCGGGAAAAAAGCATTTCAAGCTGGGCCTGCGAGCCGTCCTTGCTGCCGTCGTTTACGAAGATCACTTCATAAGGCTTATGCAGGGCGTCTAGCGCGGGGAAGAGGCGGGCTTCCAGAAGGGGAAGGGTTTTTTCCTCGTGGTAGACGGGGATGACGATGCTGAGATAGGGGGCGGTCATGGGTGCTCCTTGGGATGGCATGAAATTAAAGCAAGTTGGGGCGGACGCAATGATTTTCTGGGTTTTTGTGGTTTTTGCGTGTATTTTTCGCGGCATGGACAGGAACACGATCGTATTTGCCTTCGGGGCATTTGGCTGCGCGGGCATTCAGGCCTTGCGCCATAGCGGGTTTAACGTGGCGCTGGTGCTGACGCATGACGACCATGACGCGGCCTCGGGCGAGTCGGTGGCGGCGTTGTGCGCAGGTTTGCATATTCCCTGCGAGGTAATGGAGGGGCGCGAAGAGGCGGCGATGGCGCGGATGCGGGCAGTGCGGCCCGCATATATTTTTTCGTTTTATTACCGGGCGCTGCTGCCGGAGGAGATTTTAGGGCTGGCGGCGCAGGGGGCGTTTAACCTGCATACGTCGCTGCTGCCGAAATACCGCGGGCGGGCGCCGGTGAACTGGGTGCTGGTCAATGGCGAGACGCAGACGGGGGTAAGCCTGCACCACATGGTGGCGCGGGCGGATGCTGGGGACATCGTGGCGCAGAAGGCGGTGGCGATTGCCTATGAGGACACGGCCTATACGCTGCAGCAGAAGCTGCTGGCGGCGGCGAAGGCGATGCTGGCCGAGGCGCTGCCGAAGATTGCCAGCGGTACGGCGCAGCGGGTGAAACAGGATTTGAGCAAGGGCATGTATTGCGGCAGGCGCAGGCCGGAGGACGGGCGGATTGACTGGACATGGGACGCGGAGCGGGTGCGTAATTTGGTGCGGGCGGTGACTCTGCCGTTTCCGGGCGCGTTTACCATGGCGGGCGGGCGCAAGCTGATGGTCTGGGAGGCGAAAACCGTGGATGGCAGCGGCAGGCCGGGGGAGGTGATTTCCGTGGAGCCGCTGACGGTGGCGTGCGGGCAGCGGGCGGTGGTGATCGTGAGCGGGCAATTCGAGGGCGAGGCGGAGGCCTCAGGCGGCGGGGCGCTGGGGCTTGCGCAAGGGGAGATGCTGGGATGAGCGGGGTGACGGTGGGATTGCGGATTGACGTGGATACGACGCGGGGCCTGCGCGACGGGGTTCCGGCGCTGGTGGCACTGCTTGCCAGGCACGGGGTGACGGCCACGTTTTTCATGAGCGTGGGGCCGGACACGATGGGGCGGCATGTGTGGCGGCTGCTGAAGCCGAAATTTTTGTGGAAGATGCTGCGCTCAAAGGCGGCGAGCCTGTATGGCTGGGACATATTGCTTTCGGGCACGTGCTGGCCGGGGCGGGTGCTGGGGCGGCATTACGCCGCGCAGGTGAGGCTGGCGCGCGATGCGGGGCACGAGATCGGGCTACATGCGTGGGACCACCGCTTGTGGCAGGCTCATGCGGGGCATTTTACGCAGGAGCAGGCCTTAACGCAAATGCGGCTCGGGGTGGAAATGCTTAGGGGCATACTGGGCGAAAAGCCCGGCAGCTCCGCGGTGCCGGGATGGCGCTGCACGGAGACGGTGTTGCTGGCGCAGGAAGTGTTTGGGTTTGCGTATCACAGCGATTGCCGCGGGGTTTCAGCCTTTGTTCCGGTGGTAGGGGGACGGGAATGCGCGGTGCAGCTGCCGGTGACGCTGCCGTGTTATGACGAGGCGATTGGGCAGGATGGGGTGACGGATGGGAATTTCAACGCCTATATCCTGTCTCAGCTGAAGCCGGGAGTGCTGAATATTTATACCATCCATGCTGAGGTGGAAGGCGGGCGGATGCTTGCGGCGTTTGATGATTTCCTGAGGGAGGCGAGCGCGCGGGGTGTGTGCTTTGTGCCGCTTAAGGCGATTGCGGCGGGGCTGGACCACGCTTCCCTGCCACGATGCAGGCTGGAGACGCCCACGATCAGCGGGCGCGAAGGATGGGTGGCGGTGCAGGGCAGCGCAGTTTAGCCTTCGCGCATAAAAAAAGGGCTGGCGGTGAGGCCAGCCCTTTTTTTGTTTACCGGTTTTTACACCGAAGCGGTCGGGTTCATCTTTGCTTCGAGATTTGCCGTTGCCTTGGAAGAGCTCATCGGAGTTGCGCCTTTGCTGCCACCATCCATCGGCGGTTTGTCGTTGGTGGCGACCAGCTTCTGGGCGAAATCAGCGGGGTTCACCATGCTGAAATCGTCGCCGATTTCGCGCCTTGGCGCTGGTGCGGCAGGTGCCGGTGCGGCGCCAGACAGCGAAGCCTTAAAGGCGTCGCCTGCGGCGGTTTTGCCGGCTGCGTCGGGGGCTGCCATAGCATCGGCGATCAACTTGGTGACGCGGGCGTCAGGCGGCGTGTCGGAGAGCATGGTCACGGCCTGTACGGCGCCTTCCTTGCCAAGGGCTTTCTTGGTTTCGGCAGGAAGGGCGAGCACCTTGTCCATGTTGGCATCGAACTGCGGGCTGGCGGCTTTCTTTTCGTCCATAACCCCAAGCGTTGCGGCGAGGGTGTCGGGCAGCTTCACTTTTTCTTCGCTGACCATGAGTGCGGCGCGGCGGGCCTGACGCTCCAGCATTCCGCGCTGGATTTCCTTATCCACGGCTTTTGCAGGATCGGGGCTGGCCATGATGCGTTTCATGGATTCGCGCAGGCGGTCTTGCACCGCGGTGGCGTCTGGCTCGGCGGGGGTGCCGGGAACGGCTGGGGTGGTGGCGGTTGCCTTTTTGCCGGGGGTGGAGGCTTTCAGCGCTTCGTTTTCAATGGCGAGGCGAGCGAGGGCCTGTGCCTGAACGCCGGTCATTTCCAGGTTTTTGTCACCCATGTCAATGTTGGCCACCATATCGCGGTCGCCGGAGGTGAGCTGGTTTGCATTGCGGCCCCTTGGCTCATTCTGCATGTCCATGATCTTGTCAGCCTTTGCAATCAATGCGTCGGTGGCTTTTTCAACCGTGTTTGCAGCAGCGTTGCGCTCTGCCTGGCCTTCACCGCGGCGGGCGGGGGCCTGATACGACTTGCCATCGCGGTCTACGGGATTGCCATCGCGGCCTCTGCGTCCGTTGGTAGGTTGCTGCATAAAAAGAACTCCTGAATAGTTACATATTACTAAGTGACAATACTCATATTATCATGGCAAATCATTAAATATTATGAACATATTATTACAATCTCTTTTTTATTTTATATCTATATTTCAAGTTGTTGTGGTTTTTGTGGATTTTAAGAAACGCATTTAAAGCAAAAAAAAGCTGGCGGAAGGTTCCGCCAGCTTTTTTGTTCGTTGCCTTATCAGACCTGGCGAACGCCGCCCAGTGCAGCAGGAATCTGCTGCGCGGACGCGACGGCTTCCTTGCCACCGGTCATGCCGGAGGGGCGGGCCACGTCGGCTGCGGCGAGGGCTGCCTTGGCTTCAGGAGGAAGCTTTTCTTTGATCTTATCGAAAGCGGCGCCAGCCTTGGCTGCGTCATCCGCCTTTTTCACTTCTTCTGCGAGGGCGGGATTTGCCATGAGCACTTTACCGACTTCGATGATGGCTGCATCATTGGCTTCCAGCTTCGCTTTCTGTTCGGGGATTTTTTCAAGCATCGCTTCAAGCGCCGTTATGTTGGCATCTGCTTTAGCAACGGCTGCCTTGAACTTGGTGCCTGCAGCGCCCATGCGATCCGTGAGAGGAGGATTGCCATTAGGCTGCGTTTCCGTGCTGATCTTGTATTTAGTGGGAACTTTATCCAGCGCCTGACGCACGGCAGCTTCTTCCAAAGCAGCGGTGGTTTCGGCTGCCATAGCAGCTTTCGGATTTGCAGATGCAACGATGGCATCAAACTTTTCCTGCATCAATTTTTGACCTTTGCCGGGTTTTACGGGGGCATCGGTTTTGCTGGCTTCATTGGCCATCACCGCACGGGCAAGGTTCATGACTTCCAGTTCGGTGAAAGAAACCTGCACATTGCGGAGGCCTTTTTTCACGGAAAATTCCGGGGTGCTGCCGGGACCATTGGTCTGCATACTGGCCTGATCGGCCGCGCGCTGGCCGGCGGTGCCGAATGCCAGTTTCGTTTTATCTTGGTTTGTCATCTCACCCATGTTGCTATTCCTTTAACTGTAGAGGTTGCTAGAAAGCCCGAATCAACCGGACGGTTTAAATGCATACATACCCTCCCCTAAGGGCAGGTGAGTAACTTACCATAGGAATGGTCAATAGAAAGTGAAAGAATTGTTACGTTCTATTAACAACTAGGGGATTGCAGGGTTAAAAAACAGATATTCACACGCGCTGATTGTTGATTATCATTTTTAGCGTTATTTTTCATAATATTATTTTTTGGCGGCGCAATCAGTTCGTCATAAATATGTCATAAAATTGGGGTTTATTCTGTTTTGGAACGTGTATAAGATGAAATGGTCTGCAGATGAGGCTTTGTTCCTCGCAGATTTTTGGTTAGCACTCTATGTATATAGATTATATTCAGTGCTTTTTTTAAGAAGTTCTATTGTAAGGACTATTGTTATGAAAACCCAAACTAAAGACTTAAGCGTTTCCTGGCAGATCTGCATGATGGTCATGCTGAGTGCTATCATCATCACCATGCCCAGCATGGCGTTTGCTG